>RECM01000195.1 GCA_007694035.1 Balneolaceae bacterium | reverse complement strand
CTGGCAGAATACCCGGCAAGAAATCTGGAAGTATCTACAGCAAATTGTCCGGCAGCATACCTGGCAAAATACCCGGCGGGAAAACGGCATAATATTTCTCGGTATGTACATCACAATCATTTGCACCTTCCGATTTCAGTTGCAATATTAGCGCATTAAACAGTCCGGTCTGAATAACGTTAGGCGACTCTGCAACATGAAACGTATTGTAATCTGCTGCGACGGAACCTGGAATGCTCCCGATACCGAGATCGACGGGCTGCCGGTCAAGACAAATGTGGTCAAGATCGCAAACGCCGTGCTGCCGGCCGATGAACGGGGCACCAAACAGATGATGTTTTACGACAAGGGCGTGGGAACGCGGGGTGGCCGCATCCGCCGGATGATCGACGGGGCTACGGGCCGGGGCCTGTCAGATAACCTGCTCAACGCCTACCGCTATCTGATACAGAATTACGAGCCGGGCGACCAGATTTTCATGTTCGGGTTCAGCCGGGGCGCGTTCACCGTGCGGTCACTGGCAGGTTTGATCCGAAGCTGCGGCATCCTCCGGATTAATGCCATCGATAAAGTTGACCATGCTTTCGAAATCTACAGTTCCAGGCGCTTTGATACCCATCCCCGGCAGGTAGAGGCGACCATGTTCAGGAAGACCTATTCACTGAGCGACATCATCCCCATAAAATTTATGGGCGTGTGGGATACGGTTGGCGCCCTTGGAAACCCGCTGATGCTCAACGGGATCTTTACCGAACGGTACAGTTTTCACGACCACAAGCTGAGCTCCAAAGTAGAGTACGCGTACCATGCCGTGGCCATCGACGAGAAAAGACGCCATTTTCAGGCCGCTCTCTGGGAGAAGGACCCCAACGACACCCATCAGACCATGGAGCAGGTCTGGTTTGCGGGCGTGCACTCGAATGTTGGCGGCGGGTACACCACTACCGGCCTGTCGGACATCGCGCTGGAATGGATGGCCGGCAAGGCGTCGGCCGCGGGACTTGCCCTGCTGCCTCCCGTATGCAAACCGAACCCGATGCAGCCAACGGCCGATTCAAGGAAAAGCTTTTATAAACTGATACCGCCGCATTACCGGAAGATCGACCGGTACTGCCAGATTTCCGGAAAACCTGCTGAAACATCGCAGGGCACCTCGGATGGTAAACTCACCTGCGAGGCACTGCATCCAACTGTGGTGCAGAAGTACAACGATGACACGGATTACCGGCCCAATAACCTGGTTGAATTTCTGAACCGGTAAGTAAACTGCGCCATCTTATAGCATATCCGGGTTGCTTGGGTAACAGTTCGGCGCCACCCAATCACCTGATTATTCTTCTTGCCAAATCCCGGTATGCAATCAGTTGATTAATCTCCTCGCCTGAACCCGTCACATGATCAGTTGATTGCTCTCTTTGTCAAAACCCTTCATCCAATCAGTTGATTATTCTCCTTGCCAAAACCCGTCACACGATCAGTTGATTCCTCTCCTCGTTAATACCTGGCCAAAAAAAATATGCCCGTAATTACCTGTAATCTGCTCCAATACACCATTTTGCATTTTAATTATTGTTAATTATTGGGCTGCAGGTAATTAATGGTTGCATTTTTTGGTACGGGCATCTACATTGCCGTGGGTTATTACCAGTAATGATGGACGTGTTAAAGGTGAAAAGGGTATAATTTGGCTCTCCCCTTGCTCAACATTCGGAGTATTCGAAACCGGTCGTTCCGCAGCGGAAACGCTAACCCCGGACCGGCGGAAATGATAAACACGCAGGGCGATTTTCAGCTCAGCCGCCGCGATATGCTGGCCGTTATGGCGATGATCGGTGCCGTGCCCATTCTGCATTCGATAGGTACCACCTGGCTGGGTACGGTACGCATGCAGCGCACATCCGGAAAGGTGGCCTTCAGTTTTCGGGGCAAAGACCGGTGGGTGGTGGATGTGCGCCGGTTCACGGGCCGGCCCAGGCTTGAAATCACACGACTCAACAAAGAGATCACCGTTAGTTTGCGCGGCGCTTTCTTCCCCGGAACGCTAATACCCGCCGGTTTCACCTGCAGGCTGCAGCCTACATTCAGCGGATGGAAGATGGCCATGACCACCGAAACCGGTATCGATACCACCGTTTCCTTCGAACGATGGCTGCTCGGTCTAACCCGGCTCACCGGATCACTGCCGCACACGCTCGATCTTACTCATCCCTCGCAACAGGTCAGCGCGCAGGTGCCATCAGGAACATCCCACTCACTCACGGCAGGGTGGATGTACACGTTCGGTGCACGGAAACAGATCGCGGTACATCTGCCAGAATCCGATTTCATGGCCGATGGAATTGTGGTTCGTCCGGCCACGGACACGGATCCCTCGCTCATGGTGCGACCGCCCATGCGCCGCACTATGGTGTCGGTGCAGGCACCCGATGCGCATATCAGTATTCAGACCAGGCCCGGCACAGGAAAACAGGGCTTTGCAATTGCGAAGTCCCGGTTCGGGCAGCTCGACATGGAACTGGGCGAAAGCAGCCGCAAGTCGTATCGGTCTGCCGTAATGGCCATGGCGGATGTCAGCTCAGAGCCGGCCCGTATCTATCCGGCACCGAAACTCAGGGATGCCACCGGATCTGCGTTCATCCTGCTTGCCAGCCGCCTGCGCTATGCCGCCGAGTACAGCGAAAAGGGAAACCATGAATTGCTGATCGCCTCAGCCGCGGAGCAGACCCACTGGACCTACTCCGGAGACCAGGGGATGATGCTGGGTTGCAGCGGCTTCGGCGAGGACATGGAATTTGAGATGCGCGGCGGTGAACTGGTGCGCAGTTCATGCAAGGCCCAGCTGCTGGGAACGATGCTGCCGCCGGCCGGCGAGCGTGTAATCGCCCAGCCGGTATATCTGGCCGAACCGGGAATAATCGATATCTCTTTTGACAAGTCATCAGGCAGGCGCTCCGGCAGGGCAGGCAGTGCAATTAATCACCTGAACGCGCCTGCCCACAGCAATTCGCCTGCTCCCCGTAACGCCCGCAGCCATCCGAACCTGCTTAGGGGCGGATCAGCTAATGAAGTCAGAATTTCGCCCGTTGAAGAGAATCCACCGGTTTTGCAGATCGCCAACCCCTCGGTTGAGCTCATCCGCCCCGACGACCTGGTAGTGATGCGGTTCGAATTTGTAAATATGGCTTTCAGGGGAGAAGGACCCGACCGCGTGATTACAACCACGTCGGGTACACCTTACCTGATTGTGTGGCACCAGCCCCAGAATATCGGGGAGGAGGCGTTTTTTGAATCGGCGCCGAAGCTGAAGCTGGACGATGAAAATCCCGAAGATCCCGATATCGGAGCTGACGACGAAAAACCCGATCCGCCCCCTGTTAATGCCCGGTATTCCGGACCAAGCCGGGTAGTATATAAGGTGCCGCCGGGCACTACTATTCCATACAACCTTGATGATCTGCTCGCTGCCTGCGGAACATTCGAGATGAACGTAGCCCCGACCGCCTTGCCGCCGCCCGTGGTTCAGCTTCAGGTGGCAACACCCGGTATAATAGGTGCCATCGATACCATCACACAGCGTGATGCAGCACGTGTGCAGCAACCCACACAGATCAGGGGCAGGGCACCGGCAACAGGAGCTCGTCAGACTTTTGTGAACGCCTGGCCGTCGAAATGGGAGCTGTCAGATTCCCGCACTGCAGACGGGGAAATGAATATCGAAGCCGAAAGCCCGGCCATCCGGGGAGCGGTGGGCCTGATAGAAGGCCGGAAGACGGTGCCACCACCAACCGAACAGCGGGTGGATGCCACACGGATGATCCGAGCCCAGCGCAACGTAAGCCTGTCGCAATACTCGGCCATTACGACGGACATAATGCAGCCGGCAACCGGAATTGACCGGATCGACCAGCTTGCGCCGATACCCACCATTCTCCCGCCGTTGCCGTCGCCACCCGACACCATCCACACAGCCATCGAGGCCCCTTACCGCCTCATCATCTCTCCGAACAGACTGAACGGATGGGCACACCGCAAAGACCCCGGCCAGTCACTTAAAACCGGCCGCATCGAGCTCTGGCACTCACGCCTTGGCATGCGCCGGCAGGACGGCTCGGTGAATGAACACCAGCGTGCCGGGCGTACCATCAGGGCCATCTGGTACACCGATCAGAAATTTCCGAATGCCGACAAGAGCGATTTCTCGAAAGTGCCCGATCATGAACACGATCCCTTCCGCCTGTCGCTCGACTCCTTCGACCGGCACAACCTGGTTCACCTGTCGTCGAACTTCCGGCTCGACAATCCCAACGGTGGCAGGTATATACCCCGGCCGGTGGATGTGAACCGCTTGATGCTCAGTTCCCTTGGTTCATGGATGAACGTGCGCGGGGCCTGGGATGTACTGCCTGACCTCCTTTCAGTTGAAGAGTGGCTGCATCAAGGTACACTGGGCCGCGACCATTACGTAAAAGTGGTATACGCCGGTAACCTGTTCCCGTTCGGTCACCGGGCATCGCTGGTCAAGATAACCGAACGCAAATTCGAACCGCATCCCACACAACCATCCCTCAGAGTGGCCTATCTGCGGCAGCGGATGTTCATAATCGTACGCGAGCCCATAATAACACAGGCGCTGGGCAACACCCCCGACGACCGGAAGATGCCTTTCAAAAGCATTCAGATTACAACGCGCTCAACACCCATGCTCGACGATCCGGCCGGGTCGGATTATGGAGAACGGAAACAGTCGCTGTTCTGGCCGCGGGTTGGCGGGAAGGATTTCCAGTTCAGCCTGCGTTTAGAGGATGTGGAAGGCGGCCTGCATGAGGTGACCATGCCGCTCGCATTTATCGGCAAGGAAATACTCGACAGCGAGGGCAAAGGAGAATCGACGCCGCTGCCGCAGCTGATCAGCGATTACAATACGGGCGCTACACCCGCTGAGAAACCGGCCCGCAGAAAGCGTCCCTTCGGCGGACAAATGGTGGCTTTCGCCATCGCACAAACTCCCGGCGACACCGCTTTTGAAACGGCGAACGTTGAGTTCAACGCCGTTAAAAAGAACAATCATCCCTTCTTTGTGCCGGTACTGAACGAGGCCAATGTGGAGGCACCGGCTGTCTCACAGCTTACAGGGAACGCCCTGTCCCTGATCCGGTACAGTCCGGTCTATCTGACCAACGGGTTCACATCGGGGGCCAACAGCGCCAATGCCGGCGAAATCTTCCTCGAGCTGCCCGAACTGCAGGAATTCAACGTGGAAGGGCAGGGCGACAAGTCGGGCGGGCTGGTGCAGCCCAACATGAAAATCTCGGCCTTCTCACGCAAGGCCGGTACCGTGGGCGGCGACTCCGATACCTTTGCCGGCGGGGAGTTTGACCCCGAAAAGTATTTCGGCGGCGGCGATACTATGTCCAATCTGAAGAGCGAATTCTCGCCCAAGCTGTTCGGGGTGATCGATCTGTGGAACATCCTGGAAGCGGTAGGCCTCGACCTGCCCGGCAAGGCGCCCCGGTTTGTTACCGAAGCACTGAATGTGATCGAAAAGCTGATCAATGATGCTGCCCGGCTCAAGCAGATCGCCAACGAACTGCCCGGTGCATCTCTGGGCGCCCTCAACAATGTTCGTACCGCGGTAGATAACGTGCTCGACAGCTTCCAGGTGGCAATCAGCGATCCCGGTTCGTTCTCGGCCGCCACCATCCAGAACCACCTCACCACGCTCGACGGGCACCTGGCCACACTCGAAAACCAGTTACTCACCGCGACCGGTATCAAGGAAAGCATGCGCCGCGAGGGGATGTATATCGTATCGGCGGTACGGCACGTGATCGACGCCCCGGCCAAAATCCTGAAAATTATTGAAGAGGTACAGAACTTCATCCAGGCCATCGAAATGGCACGCGAGATGCGGGTGCGGCTCGAATGGAAACCGGACATTAAGGCCTGGCCAGTTGACGACGACAACGAAGAAGACGACAGCAAGGCTATATTCGTACCCAGAAACAAAGATGGAACCGCAGGGTCATTTGTACTGGCCGTAGAGCTGAACGCCAACCAGGGCAGCAGCAACGGATCCGGCGGACAGTCGTTCGAGGTGCTCTGCTGCCTCGATAACTTCTCGATAAACCTGATCGGCCCGGCCACCACCTTCGTGAAGGTCTATTTCAATAAAATGGGCTTTTCGGTGCGCACGGGCAAGAAACCGGCCATCGACATCGACTTCGGAGGGCTCGAATTTGCCGGTCCGCTGTCGTTTGTGGAGCGCCTTCGCGCCATCATCCCTCTCGACGGTTTCAGCGATCCGCCCTATGTGAAGGTGGATGTTGGCGGTATCGAGGCCGGTTTTACGTTCGAGGTCCCCTCGGTGGGCATGGGCATCATGACCCTGCAGAACATCGTTCTCGGTGCCAAAGTGAACATCCCCTTCATCGGCGATCCGCTCAGCATCAGCTTCTTCTTTAATACACGCGAAAAACCCTGTACGCTGACGGTTTACGGCATCGGTGGCGGCGTATTCGTCGGTATAGCCGTAAACATGCAGGGACTGCAGATCGTGGAGGCCTCGATCGAATTCGGCGGATCGATCTCGTTCAATGTGGCGGTGGCCAGCGGCGGGGTCTACATCATGGCCGGCATCTACTTCAAAATGGAGAAGATCGGGGATGTGACCGAAATCACGCTCACCGGTTATCTGCGCCTCGGTGGCCACGTGAGTGTGCTGAAGCTGATATCCATTTCCATCGAACTGCGCATGGAACTGTCGTATGTCGGTCAGGTCGGCGGTGCAGGCAAGGTGGTGGGTAAAGCCTCGCTCGAGATCAAGATCAAGATCGTTTTCTTCTCGATCGGGGTAACCATTACCGTTGAGCGCAAACTTGCCGGATCCAATAACGATCCCACCTTCCTCGATGCCATGGGCCACCCCTACATGGATCCTGTTCTGCTCGAACAGGTCGATCCCTGGGAACAGTACTGCATCGCTTATGCCAATTGATACCATCATGGAGTAGACTTGTGCCATCACAACGATTCATAGTAACAGCATTGCCCTTTACGCCGGAGAACTGGTCGTCCGGCGACGGTTTCCATATTTCCGCCCATTTCGCACCGAGATTGTATGATGGAACCCAGCTGGGGCAGTTCACCGGATTCACGGCCGGGGGTGTTTCATGGCCCGAAACGGTGTCGGCGCTCGGCTTTACGGTCGATCTGAACGGCATATCATACGATGCGGAACTGATCTCGGCACCCGACGTCGATTTATGGAACCATCTTTTCAGCAACGCTACACCCGTCATCCCGCACGAATATCCCGACCATAAGGCCCGGCGCCTGCGGTCCTTTCCGGTACTCGACCTGTACAAAAAGCTGAAGGAACTGTACGAATTCACGGCCGAGGAATCGCCCGAAGAGTTCATCCCCGTAAGACACAAACACCATCCCCGGCGGCAGTTCACATCCCGTTCGGCAACACTGCTCGACCAGCTCGTGAACAATGCGGGTGTGCTGGCCGAAGACCAGACCTGGAAGCGTATCGATGGGTATATAGCCCAGCTAATGTCGGGCGATGTGCCCTATGTTACGCCGGCCATGATAAACCAGATCGCCCAGGCCACGGCCATGAGCCCGCTGGCTGTGCAGTTCCACATGATGCAGCGCTTTTACCGCCGTCCGAGGCTGGAAAACGGACCACCACCCCAGCTGCCCGAGATCGATTTTCACGTTTTACTGGGCATTTTGGGCGACTACCCCGTACTGCTCCGGAGGCTCGGCATTGTGGCCGACCTGCGCATCACCCCGCAGGGAACACCACCGGCCAGCGGCTATGTGGCCGTGAACATCAGCGGCAACCCGGGCGGACAGGTCACATCCATGCGCACCCGTTATGAATTCAATGCGGGCGCATCCCTGTTTACCAGTGCCGGTAAAGACGGCAACCAGGCCGATATCCGGGCCGGACGGCTCCGGCTGGATGCATCCGACCGCTACGAACTGGTTCAGGTGGATGCCGACAGTATGGTAATGAAGACCATGAACATGCTCGGCAACCTGTGGCTGCGCAACAACAATCACGTGGCCAGCAACTACGCAACCCCGGAAGCCGAAAGCCTGCCCTCATTGCGTACCGCAGGGCTGGCCGTGATCAAGCCCATGAACGTGCAGGTGGTGCACCAGGCGTTTCTGGCCGCATTTTCCCTGAATACCGCGTTTACGGCCAATCAGCCCCAGCAAAATGTTGACCAGCTCCGTTTCGAGGATGTACTGCAGGGGTATGCCATCGATGTATTCGATGTTGAGCGAGGACGCTGGTACTCGCTCTGCCAGCGGAACGGCCGGTACAGATTGGGCGAGCCCTTCATGGAGTTTACCGCCGAGGATGAGGGCTTCGTGGCCGATGGCGTTGTTACATCAAATGCCGACGGCCTCGAGGACGATCTCTACGTGCACGACGCCGTTTTCCAGTGGGACGGCTGGAGCCTGGTGGCCGAGAAGCCAGGCAATACCATCATTCCGGAGGATGTGGCCGATGATGCCGAACCGGGTTCAATACCACATGGCTACGAGCGATCAGGCCGCGTGAAGCAGACCCCGCCGCCCGAGTTTCCGCTCGATACCGCGTTCATCCCCCGGCAGGGCTCCCTGCCCAAATTGCGGTACGGACGCACCTACCGCATCCGGGCAAGAGCCGTCGATATTGCAGGCAATGTAATCCCGCTTAACCCGGAATCCGGCGACATGGCCCATGCCACCGATCAGGTCCGCTTCACCCGCTTTGAACCGGTGCTGCCGCCTGCCATCATTCTGCGGACCCGCCTCACCGAGGGAGAATCGTCCGAGCGCATGGTCATCCGCAGCAATTACGATGCGACAACGCAGGAATACGGCAACGATCCGGATGTACAGCAGGCGATTTCGGCCTATGGTCATGCTTACCTTCCGGATAATCAGCGTCATTTGGCGCCGGCAAAAGCCGCACAGATCACCGCCGAGATGCACGGAGAGTTCGATCAGGCTATCGGGAACGGCCAGAATATCCAGCAGTGGTTTAACATCGCCGTGAAAGAACGGGGTTCGTTCAACGATACCCATATTATAGATGTCAATTCCGGTCAGCCCACGATACCGGTGCAGGGTCAGGAACTGATTACCCCTTCGAATCTGCCGCCCGACGTGGAACCGGTGCAGAGCCTGAACGATCTTGGCCCGGGCGATACGCTGGCCCCGGGCCAGTATGTGCTGCATAACACGAACCAGGTTCAGCTTCCCTACCTGCCCGATCCGCTGGCGGGAACCGCCGCCTTCCGGGGTCTGCCCGGCGCGGTCAATGATTCCATATTTGTCTCCTTTAACCTCAATTTTCCCGATGCCGAACCGTTCCGGGTTATCATCACGGAAGGTGACGGACCTCCGCAGTTTAATGCCAGTGATCCCGTTTTCGGTGCGCGGGTGCTGCGGGTATTCCTGAAAAAAGCCGAAATCGTGACGGTTAAACTAAGCGCCGCCCTCGGTGAAGATGATCTGCCCCTGATGGGCCTGTGGAACTGGCTGTCCGAAAAAGGGCTGCCGGCAGCTAAGATGAACGAGCTCCGAGGCCTTATCCTCCGCGGCCGCCACTGGATGTTCACCCCGCCGCGCGAGCTGGTAATGGTGCATGCCGTACAGCAGCCTCTTGAGGAGGCCTCTTTCAACCAGATTACAGCCGCCAAACAGAATATCGGAGAAACCTTCGCCCGGCTGGCAGGCCGTTTCAGTTTCCACTGCAAAAGTACCGGACGCCTCGATTTCCTGGCTGACTGGGATGAGCCCTTCGACGATCCGACCCGGCCGCTGCCTCAGGACGGCATCGACGGACGCGAGATCATCCACAAGGAGGGACGTGTGCTCGAAATGCCAATCGAACCCTTCTATGAGGAGCGCAGCGCGCTCGATTTTCCGGTCAAACTGAACGAGGTAACCGGCTATCCCTACCAGAAACACGGTCAGCCGGATTTCTACGACCACGATTTCGGCGACACGAAACACCGGCGTGTTCGCTACTACCTGAATGCCACCACCCGTTTCAGGGACTATTTCCCGCCCGAGATCTATGAAAAATCGGTGAATATAAGCCGGAATGGACCGGTCACGGAAGTGAAAGTGCCCAATTCTGCGCGACCGGATGCGCCAAATGTTCTTTATGTGGTGCCGACTTTCGGATGGGAACAGGAGCAGGTGGCCGGCGGAAATGTAAGCCGCCGCTGCGGAGGTGGTCTCCGCGTCTATCTCGACCGGCCATGGTACTCGTCCGGCGAAGGCGAGCTTCTCGGTGTAGTGATGACCGGTTCTGCGCCAGCGGCAACCCCGACGCCCGGAACGGTCGGAGGGTTCACCGGTGCAGTTGCCCAGCCTCAGATTCAGTTAGGTGCACTGCAGATTCTGGCCCAGGGCGGCGCCGACAATCCCCTGCGCCTGCTTACCACCCAATGCGGTATGGATCCGATCTGGAAAAGCGCCGGAACACCGGCTAGCCTGGGTCCGGCAAACTTTCCTGAGGCGGTAAAATCTCAAAACGGGCTCACCTTTGCCGAGGCCGATGGCGTATATGCATCGGTTGCCGGTCACGAGGTCCATTTCGATGAGGAGCGCAAACTCTGGTACAGCGATATCGTGGTCGATCTCGGTCAGAGTTATTACCCGTTCATCCGTATGGCCCTTGCCCGTTATCAGCCCGAGTCGATTGCCGGTGCGCACCTGTCACGGATCGTGCTGGCCGACTTCATCCAGCCGGCGCCCGACCGCACCGCGGCTGTTATGCGGCCGGTGCCATCGCAGATCCGCGTAATGGTCTCCGGCGTATTCGGCATGAACAAGCCGTCGGTCAATATTGGCCAGAATCCGATAGGGCAGGGCGGGCAGGACCCAATCCGGCTCACCCATCGCGTTGTGGCCACACTCGAGCAGCGCAACCAGGGCTCGCAGGATGCCTGGCTGCCGGCAGCCGACAAATTCACGGAAGTGGAACTCGATCCCGTACAACAATACGACGCCCGCATGCTCTGGATGACCACCTTCGAGCTCGGCACACCCGATCCCGGCGATACCATCCTCGCAGAACCGCTTGCAGAGAAAGAGTACCGGGTGGTGGTGAGGGAGTACGAGATGCTGCCTGTCGACCAGGTACAGCACGGGATGACCGTCTCAACCGTCGGCCCGAGTATCGGCAAGCGGATTGTCTATGCCGACGTGATTGAAGTCCCGCCGGCCCCGTAATTTAAAAGTAGTATTCCGATGCAAAGATTTATTACATATCGATGCTCAATACTCTGCAGACTTTTACAGGCCTGTAATAAGGTGTTTTTCCCGAAAAAACTCCGGATCTGGTCCCTATCCCCATCCATATCCAAGTCTCGCTCTCTGCCCCGATCCATGTCCCCATCCCCATCCATATCCATATCCCGATCCCCGTACCGATCCATTTTGAAATCCCAATACCAATCCCTGTCCCGGTTTTGGTTCTTCTCCCAATCGGTGTTGCTGTTTTTGATTATTTCAATGCTCATATTTATTGTATTGGCAGCGCTCCCGTCTCTATCCGTAGCTCAGCAGCAAAACGGTCAGCCTTTTCAGATGCTGTTCAGCGGGTATCACAAAATCCATTTTGAAACGGCCGACCGTCAGCGGTTCGGATCGGAATATCCGGCTACATTCCTGCGCTGGGAGTTGCAACCGACGGTTGGATTATATGGTGTTCCTTTGTCGATGAACCTGCTCTATACCACCGAAGACAACGATCCCGGTGGCAATGCAGGCCGTTTCCAGTTCGGGCTCAGCCTGAGCACCGATCAGCTCGAAAACACCATCCGCGGAAGGATTCAGCGAGAGATGAACACTTCGATGCAGCAGCTGATGGAACACGATCCCACAACCGCTATCGATTCTGAAATCTCGGAAATCGAAGGCCGGATGGATGAGCTCGCCGACCTCCAGGCCAACCTCGACGTAACATCAGGCCGGCTCGATCAGCTGCAGAACCTGGGACTTCTCTCGCCGGCGGAACGGTTTGCCATGCGGTTTCCGGTGCTTGGTATTGGAGCATCATACCCACAGTATTCGAAGTATGTGATGCAGGGGATAACAGTTACCGGTGTACATGTGGAATTTTCGCCCGGAAGGGCATATCTGGGTACCAATATCGGGAATGTGCGGAGTCCGGGTGGCAGGGCCGGATTCTCCCGGTTCGGTGTCTTCGAAAATGAACGCCGGGTCTATGCAGGCAGGCTAGGTTACGGGCGTCCGTTCGGTCGCCACTTTCACCTGATGGGGGTTTTTGTGGAAGAATCCCGAATGCAGGAAACCCTGAACGGATCCATTGGCGACGGGCTCCCGCAGGCAAAAAACTTCATTCCCGGCATGAAATTCCGGTTTGGCGCCCTCGGCGATATGCTGGATGTTCAGGGCGAGCTGGCCGGATCGTTCATCACCCGCGATACCGACGCCCCCGAACTCGATGATCCCAATCTCGGCAACATCCCGCTGGTCTCATCCCTTATCGATCCCAACATCAGCAGCTCGGCCGATGGGGCCGGTATGGTCGAGGCCACCCTGCGGCTGGCGTCGTCGGGCACCCGATTCCGGTCCGGGCTTCATTATGTGGGCCCGGGTTACGTCAATCTGGCTGTACCTTCGCTTCGAAACGATCTGAGGGAGATCATGGGAGGTATCGAACAATCGTTTTACCGGCGGCAGATGACCCTTGCTGCCAACATCCGCACAGAACGCAATAACCTGAATGATCTGAAAAACTACACCCGTACTTCCACCCGCTACGACCTGCAGCTGTCCCTCAATTTCCGCGATCTGCCCTGGCTGCGGCTGCAGTACATTCCGGTGATCCAGAAAAATAAAGCCAGCGACCCGGTTGCGGCTGCGGCGGGCGAGTACACCTACAATACCACCGTGATAAACGCGATAAGCGGGTACAGCGTACCAATAGGGAATGTGATCAGCACGACCTCCGTCAACATTTCGTCCCAGAAGTCAACCACCGACCTGCAGAGCGCGGATGCATCGGCGCTAACCTTCGGGCTGAACCAGAACGTGGGGTTCGGCCGGGCCGGTGTTAATGCCGGCTACCAGCGGTTTTCATTCACCCGCCTCGATGATACCCTGGTGCGCCACGACCTCACCCTCGGCGGATCGGTACGGGTACTGGGCATGTGGCTGCACGAGGCCGGATTGCGAAACTCATCGGGCGAAAACCAGGTACGCGTAACCGGACTCTGGTACCGTTCATCGATACCTATCCGCTATATCGGCACCCTGGAGGTGATGATCGAGAACACCCAATTCAACAACCCGGCCCTGACCGATGGCTCTTTCGCCCAGACCCGTTTCAGTACCATCCTCACCCGCTCATGGTAACACAATCACTAAACTTAAACTATGATAACAAATAACATATAACGTCATGCTGAGCACAGTAAAAAAAACGTCATGCTGAGCGCAGTCCTGAGCGCAACGAAGTGTAGTCGAAGGACGAAGTCGAAGCACGTGGAGGCTTTTCAAAGCCTCCAAAGATCACCCCAAAGCCCAAAAACCAAAGCTCAATACCCAACCCACTAAGAAAAATAAAACAAAATATACTCTCCCGGAAAAACCCTTGAAAACAGAATAAAATGTCAAAAACCCACCGTTTTAACATCTCAAAACTCCTGCTCATCGTATTGTTCACCGGGCTGATGCTGCTGCCGGCTATCTCCGCCATGTCGCAGAGTATTGTGATTGTGCGCATCACTCCGCCGCCGCCAAACCAGCTGAGCGCGGCAGACATGTGGCAGCTCGAACTCACCAACATGTCGCCCACTGGCGGCGCTCCCACACCGACCCTCGTTTACCTGATTGGCACAGTAGAGGTGCAGCGCGAGGGGCTGGTTGGTGAAGCCCGGTCGGCCAATGTATTGCTACCAGCCGGAACCACCCGGCTGAGCGGCCGTGATGTTCAACCGGTTAATGTAAGCTATGCTTCATCACGCTACCGCGATGCCATGGTGCGAACCGGCAGTTTTCCCGCAGGCAATTATACCATCTGCGTAACCGCTCATGAAGCGCAGAGCGGACGTGAAATCGGGCGCGACTGCATCGAACATGAAGTGCAGCCTTTCTTCTCGCCGCCACAGCTCATCACTCCTGTAGCAGGGGATGTGATCAGCCAGCCCT
>RECM01000004.1 GCA_007694035.1 Balneolaceae bacterium | reverse complement strand
ATGGGCCAGTGCAAAAGCTGGCTGAATGCCGGGCTCGGCGACCGCGCCGTAACCCGCGATTTGAGCTGGGGTGTACCCGTACCCCTTGAAGATGCTGAGGGTAAGGTACTATATGTCTGGTTTGATGCGCCTATCGGTTACATTTCTGCTACCAAAGAATGGGCTGCGCAGACGGGCAGTCCCGAAGAGTGGAAACTCTACTGGATGGATGATGAAACCGACCTCATTCACTTCATCGGCAAAGACAACATCGTATTCCATTGCATCATGTTCCCTGCCACCCTGATGGCCCATGGCGACTACATCCTGCCTGTTAACGTACCCGCCAATGAATTCCTGAACCTCGAAGGCAGAAAACTGTCGACCTCGCGGGGCTGGGCTGTATGGCTGCATGAATATCTGCAGGAGTTTCAAAGTGATCATCTTCGCTACGCGCTTGGAGCGACCATGCCCGAGACAAAAGACTCCGACTTCTCCTGGAAGGATTTTCAGGCCCGTGTGAACAACGAACTGGCCGATATTTTTGGCAATTTCATTTTCAGGACCCTCTCTTTTACAACAAATTACTTCGATGGTAACGTTCCTGAACTCGTGAATCCCTCGGCCGATGACAAGGCCATGCTCGACGAAATTGCCCAAACTCGCGACCAGCTGGCAAAATTGTACGATACATTCCACTTTCGGGAAGCCCTGGCACTCACCATGAACCTGGCCCGGTCGGGGAACCGCTATTTCACAAGCATGGAGCCCTGGCACACACGTAAATCCGACATGGAAAAGTGCGGGAATACCATTCATGTATGCCTGCAGGTGGCCGGGGCACTGTCTGTTCTTTTTGAACCCGTACTGCCTTCGGCGTGTAAAAAGCTCCGGTCCGACCTGGGCATCAACGGCCTCGTTTTCTGGTCGATGGCCGAGGCTGGTCTGCTGAACAGCGGAAGCAGCATCCATGCCGGTGAAATTCTCTTCCGGAAACTGGAAGATGAACTCATCGACAAACAGATCGAAAAATTACTGAAGACCGACCAGATTGCCGCTTCACAGGCCGAAAAACCGGCTTACCCGGCCATTGCCGGTCCGGTAGAATTCAGCTCTTTTGCCGGCCTCGACATTCGGGCGGGCCGGATTGTGAAAGCCGAACCTGTGAAGGGATCCAAAAAGCTGCTGGACCTGAAGGTTGACATTGGTCTAGAGATCAGGCGAATCATTTCCGGCATTGCAGGGTATCATAAAGCTGAGGATGTAGTCGGCCAAAAGGTTTGCGTTGTTGCAAATCTGATGCCGAAAAAAATTATGGGCATCGAAAGTAACGGGATGATCCTTATGGCTGAAAGTGCCGACAAGGTGCTTCATTTCGTTTCCACAGATGCCGAACCTGGCAGTACCGTCACCTGATATGTAATTAATGGTATATGACGGGATCTGTTGCTGATTAACACCAGCAGGGACCTGTAAAAACCGAATTCCGAAAAAAAGCTACATGCAAGCAGCCGTCACTGAAAAGACGAAAACTTATCTGGCACACCCCAAACTGGGCAACCGCCCATCGGAGGAGTACACCGAATTCCGGTTTTTCTGTCCGAGGGCTTCGCGTGTCTATCTTGAGCTGTTCGACACCTATGAGCAGGACAATGGCAAACGATTTCTGATGAATCTGAACGGTGGCGGAGTATGGCAGCTTACACTCAAAGGCAACCATTTCGGCAAGTATTACGGTTACCGGATACAGGCTCCCAAAGATCTCCCGAATTTCGAACATACCGACCGGCTGATAGCCGACCCTTTCGGTCTTTTTGTAACATCACTAAACCACCATCTTCAGTATCCGAAAACCCTCATTCTTAAGCCTGAACCCTTCGATTGGGAGGGCGATTCTTTTATCGCGCCTGAAGATCACCGCGACCTGATCATCTACGAGGCACACCTCAAAGACCTTACTGCCCACCCTTCATCGGGAGCAGCTAATCCCGGCAGTTACAAAGGCCTGGCCGAAAGCACTATCAGGGGGGGTGTTTCCCACCTGAAAAATCTCGGTGTTAATGCACTTGAACTGCTTCCGCTGCAAAAATTCCCATTCTTTGAGCCCTCGCACAATGAACCCATCAGCGAAGGGGTTCTCAACACCTGGAATTACTATGGCAGGAATTACTGGGGTTACATGACCAGTTTCTTTTTTGCTCCTGAAACCATATTTGCCTCAGACGGAAGCCCAGAACCCGATGCGATAATCGGCTCCTCATCTGTTGCTATCAGGGAATTCAAGGAGATGGTGAAGGCGCTGCACAAGCAGGGTATATCCGTGATAATGGATGTGGTGTACAATCATGCATCCCAATACGATATTAATCCGCTCAAATACATCGATAAAGAGTACTTTTTCCGGCTCAACCCCGACGGATCGTACCGGTCGGAAAGCGGCTGCGGGAATGATCTGAGAACAGAGTCATCGGTAGCCCGTCAGCTCATCATCGAATCGCTCAAATACTGGATGAAAGAGTACCATATCGACGGATTCCGGTTTGATCTTGCCAACCTGATCGACCGCGAAACCGCCGAATTGATCAGGAAAGAGACCCGGATGATCAATCCGAATGTGATTCTGATCGCGGAACCATGGGGAGGCGGGTACGATCCGAACGGATTTTCCGCCATCGACTGGGCCGCCTGGAACGACCAGATCCGCAACGGGGTAAAGGGTTCCGACCCGGTAAATGGCAAAGGCTTCATCTTTGGAAGCTGGCAATATGAAACATCCCGCGAAGCCCTCGAGAATTTTATGGCCGGAACACTGTGGCACGGTCCGAACGGCCGTTTTGCAAAATCAGGGCACAGTGTTAACTATCTTGAGTCTCACGACGGATATACCCTTGGTGATTTCATCCGCATTGGTTACGACAATACCCGCCAGTACACTCCCGT
>RECM01000005.1 GCA_007694035.1 Balneolaceae bacterium | reverse complement strand
GGGAGCTGGAATGGATTCGCGGCCGCGGATGGAACCAGGTGCTTTGGGAGGAAAATCGTTTTCCCACGGCAGCTGAGCTCGACCGCGCGGTGAGTGACCGTCCGGTCTGGCTCCGGCGGGTCGACGGCCATGCGGGCTGGGCCAACACCCGGGCGCTTGAAATCGCCGGCATCACCCGCGAAACGCCTGATCCCGATGGTGGTACGATCATCCGCGATGAGAATGGCGACGCTACCGGCGTGTTCATCGACCGGGCCATGTACCTGATCGGACGCCACATCCCCGAACAGGACGATCAGTACCGTGCCACAGCCCTGGAGGCTGCCCTTGAAGAGATCCGCCGCATGGGCCTGACCGGCGTGCACGACGCGGGCACCGGTGTGGAGGCGTTCCGACTGATGAAAAAGTTTGCCGATGAGGGCCGCCTGACCACCCGCATCTACGGGATGATCGGCGGGTCGGGCGAGGTGTTCGATGAGCTTTCGAAAGACGGCCCGGTTATTGGTTACGCCGGCGACCGCCTCTACCTGCGCAGCGTAAAACTCTACAGCGACGGGGCGCTTGGCAGCCGCGGCGCAGCGCTCATCGAAGACTATTCGGATGATCCCGGCAACCGCGGACTGCTGTTCAACGATGCCGATGAATTCACCCGGATGATCGGCAAAGTGGCCTCCAAAGGCTATCAGGCGGGAGTACACGCCATCGGCGACCGCGGGAACCGTACGGTACTCGACGCGTTCGCCAACGTGAGGGAGATGCAGGGCGACCGGGGCCTGCGGCACCGCATTGAACACTCCCAGATCGTGAACCTCGACGACATCCCCCGTTTTAAAGAGCTCGACATTATCGCCTCCATGCAGCCCACCCACGCCACCAGCGATATGAACATGGCCGAAGACCGGGTCGGACCGGTTCGGATCCGTGGCGCGTACGCTTGGCGCACATTTCTTGATCAGGGCACCGTGATCGCCGCCGGATCAGACTTTCCGGTCGAATTGTCGAACCCGTTCCACGGGCTCTATTCAGCAGTTGCCCGGGCCGATCACGACGGCAATCCGGAAGGGGGATGGTACCCCGAACAGGCCCTCACACGCGAAGAGGCCCTGCACGGTTTCACCCTGGGCGCCGCCTATGCCGGGCACATGGAGGATATTGTCGGATCGCTAGAACCCGGCAAATGGGCCGATTTTATTCTGATCGACCGCGACTACTTCACTGTTCCTGAAGAGGAGATCTGGCAGATCCGTGTACTCGAAACCTGGCTGGCGGGCGAGCGGGTCTATGAGGCGGGTACATATTAGGTGCAAAGAATTCCGCGCGGCGGGTAACCTGAAAAGCAGTTATCAACAAGTATCTTAAGTAAAACTGATGCCGAAGGGGTGAATCTTGCAGGGTACTCCACCGGTTTTACTCCTCGGTCTCTACAACTTTTTCCCAAATCGGTATAAGCTGCCTTCCGGGGGTGTCGAAATGCGGGGTTCTGGGGTATTCGTCGATGACGATGCCCTCCTCATTGACCACCAGCAGGTGCTGCAGGTTTCCGTGAACCGTAACGATTACCGCATGGCGATCGGATGAGGCGCGTTTCAGGTACCATTCCTGTCCCTCATGTTCCCGGCCGACTTCCCGGGTTCCAACGCCCCAGGCGCCGTCGCCGATATAGACTACACCGTTGGCGCTCACCGCGCCATCGCGGATCGGGTAGGTACGCTTGTACACGTGGTCATGATTTTCAAAGGCCAGCTTCACGCCGTATTTCTCGAACAGCGGTACCCAGTGCTCACGGATCCTGGCGCTGGTTCTGCCCATCGGGTTCCGGACGGAGGGGAAACCCGGCACATGGTAATTTGGTACCACATTGGGGATGTGGGTACGCTCGGCAAGCGTGCGCTCCAGCCATTCGGTCTGCTGCCCGTCGACGGGATTTGTATGATCGGTATCGAGTAAAATGATACTCAGATAGTTGCCGAAATCGAGTACGCCATAACCGGGCTGACCGGGGAAAGCGAACAGTTTGTAATAATTGGGTGCGATCCTCTCGCGCGACTCATCATCCTGCTGGTAGGGCGGCATGTCTTGCCGGCGCTCATGACCATCATTGTGGTACCAGGAACCGAGTACTTCGTGGTTGCCCAGGCCGGCAAGTACAGGAATGGTAAAGCCGTCGGGGGTAACCAGTGTGTGCATCATCGAATCCATGAATTCATACCAGCGGTCCATGGTATCCGATCGTCCGTCGGCGTAGGCCAGGTCACCGCCCCACACAATGAAGTCGGGAGAAAAGCGGGCTACGTGCCTGTTCATGCGGTCCATCCATTCTATGCGGTGGCGCACATCCCCGCCGGCTGCGAACCGTACCGGACGGTGGGCCTCGGTGGGCATGGTCCTGAATTTGCGGGTGCGGGCGTAGGGCCCGGTCCTGAATTCATAACCGGTATCGGCGTTAAGCCCGGTGAGCTCCACCCGGTGAATGAGCCGGTCGGAATGGGGGTAGGGCGAGGTTGTTCCGGTTTGCGTCTGCCACTCACCGGTGCCGGCCACCCGGTAAGTCACCTCAGCGTTCCGGTCGTCGCTGCCGGTGTGCCAGTCGATGGTAATGGTCGAAGCCGGGTCCTGCTGCCAGGTGAGCACGAGGCCAAGGGGGTCGGATGCCTGAAATGCGAATGCACCTGCCGGTATCAGAAATATGAGGGATGCGATCAGATAGTGAATCATGGTTAATAATCTTTCAGTTTTAGATTTTTGCCCAATATAAACGATTATCTCATAAAACGGTCAACCTTCAATAGTGAGCAGCTCATTGAAGAGTTCATCGTTTGGGGATACCGTGGTATCACCGGGGGTCAACTCTTCGGGGACCTCCGATACGCCCTTCGACTCCGCTCCGCTGCGCTCAGGCCATGCTCCGGACTCCCGAAGGATGACC
>RECM01000240.1 GCA_007694035.1 Balneolaceae bacterium | reverse complement strand
ACAGGAACTTGATAGGGGAATATTTATCCATTATTGTTGTAGTTTTACCATTTACTGAAACGCAACAGTCTGGCTGGCTGTTAGTCTCTGCGTACTATTCACTCCGAACATGTCTGAATGTTAACCCGCTGGCTGCTTACCCACCAATTTAAGGAGGCAATACGGTCTTCTGTTTTCCAGAAGAACCTGATCATCAATATCATGGTCGGGCTGTTTGCGTTCTACCTGATCGTAAATCTGCTGGTGGCCGGATTTCTTATTGACCGGATTATGGAGCAGGTGTTTCCCGAGACCGATCCGGTAACGGCATTCAACGGGCTGCTCCTCTATTATTTCGGGCTCGACCTGTTTTCCCGCTTTTTCCTGCAGAAGATTCCGGTGCTCTCCATCCAGCCCTATTTGCATCTGCCGGTTAAACGGACATCGATCATCCATTTTTTGCTGCTGAAGTCGGTTTTCAAGCTGTTCAACATTCTGCCGCTGTTCATTTTTGTACCATTCTCATACAAGGTGATGGGCGGAACCGTGGAAGCAGCCACCTGGCTGGCAGGTATCCTTTGCATCATTCTGGCCAACAACTACCTTATCACCTATGTAAAACGGCACCTTTCCGACCATCCCCTTACCGCGGGTGTGTTCGCCATACTGTTTGCGCTGTTCCTGTCGCTTGATATGAGTGATATCTTCGGGCTGAGTGAAGTTTCATCGTACCTGTTTGGTATGCTTATCGACCATCCGGCCACTGTACTGGTGAGTTTCGCAATCCTGGTAACCCTGTACCAGCTCAACTTCGTGATATTGAAGATGAACCTGCAGCTCGACATCATGCAGGCTGAAATGCGGTCGAAAAGCACCCTTTTGAATTTCGCCCTGCTGAGCAGGTTCGGCCAGATTGGTGAACTGATCATGCTGGAGATGAAACTGATTCTGCGGCACAAGCGACCTAAATCGGTGGCACTGTTTTCGGTACTTTTCCTCTTTTACGGGCTCATTTTCTATCAGAGCCCGAACCTGCAGGATTCCACTTTCATCCTGATCTTTGTCGGGATTGTGGTGACAGGTGCCTTTATGATCAGCTACGGGCAATTTAGCTACAGCTGGGAAAGCTCCTTTTTCGACGGCATCCTGTCGAACCGCATCAGCCTGGAAAACTACATAAAGGCCAAAATCTGGATTTACATCATCACCGTTTCCATCTGTTATATCGTAACGCTGCCCTATGCGTTCATGGGTACGGAGATCGCCCTGATCAACACCTGCGCATTTCTGTTCAATGCCGGGATAAATTCGTTTATGATCCTGCTCATCACCAGTTTCAAGCCCAAGCGGCTGGAACTGAACAAGGGTTCTGCCTTCAATTTTCAGGGTGTTGGGATTGCGCAATATATTCTGAGCATCCCTATATTTTTACTCCCCATCTGCCTTTATGTCCCGTTTGCGATTGCCGGTATGAGCCAGGCCGGCATCATCTTTATCGGGCTTGTCGGCTTTATGGGCCTGATCATGCAGGATGTGCTTGTAAAACTGCTGGTGTCCAGGATCAAAGGAAAAAAATATGCACTGGCAGCCGGTTTCAGGCAGGGCTGATATGCAGTCAAAAAACATAAAACTTCTGATTTATCAGGCGAGAATAACACAGATATATGCTTCTATTTGAATCACTGCGCAAGAATTATGAAGGTACCGATGCCGTAAACATCGACCGGATGGAGATCCCGCCCGGACAGAAATTCGGGCTTGTGGGCAACAACGGTGCGGGAAAGACAACCCTTTTCCGGCTCATCCTCGACCTGATCAAACCGACCGAAGGGGCAGTATACTCGAAACGGGTGGATGTTCGGCGCACAGAGGAGTGGAAGCTGTACACGGGTTCCTATCTTGATGAGGGTTTTCTGATCGATTTTCTCACGGCCGAGGAGTATTTCTACTTTATCGGCAGCCTGCACGGGTTCAGCAAGCACGAGGTCGACGAGCGGCTCGTACGGTATCATCCGCTGTTCAACAATGCGATTCTGGGGCAGAAGAAATACATCCGCGACCTGTCGAAAGGGAATCAGAAAAAAGTAGGCATCACGGCCGCGCTGCTGTTTGAGCCAGAAATCCTGATCCTCGACGAACCCTTCGCCAACCTGGATCCCACAACGATTTTCCGGCTCAAAAATCTGCTGAATGAAATCAATGAGCAGCAAAATGTAACGATGCTTATTTCAAGCCACGACCTGATGCACGTTACGGATGTTTGCAAGCGGATTGTGGTGCTGGAAGCGGGAAAGGTTATACAGGACAAGTTCACCGACCAGGGCACGCTGAAAGAACTGGAGACCTATTTCTCAGCCTGAGCCGTCAGCGCTTTTTTCACCGCCGGTACCACCTCTGTACCGAACAATTCGATCGACCGCATCACCTTTTCGTGGGGCATACTGCCCACGCTCATCTGCATGTTGAACCGCTGGTGCCCGAAATTACCCAGCCGCTGTGCAGGATGAAGTTTTTTGCCGGTGGATGCATCCACCGTATTATCGACAAATGAAAAGACTCCGAATTGCATATCAAGATGGTTAATGGGCACAGGCTACCATTATCAGGTGGTCAAAATAGTGATAATTATCGTTGAAGGCCGGAAAAGGTTTACCATTATTGTACGATTTCAGTACACCGATCATCCGCGTTCATTATATTACAATAAATATATACATCAGTGCAGGATTCCCAGGACTGCGGGTTATCATCTACGGGTCCTGAATTTCATATCATCTATTCGATTTATTGCCATGGGTAAAAAGCATACTTACAAACCCGAGAGCCTGATGATGTCGTATGGATTCAAGCCGTCTCTCTCGGAAGGCGCCATTAAATCGCCGATATTTCTAACATCCACCTTTGTTTTTGAAAGCGCCGAAGAGGGCAAGGCCTTTTTTGAGGTTGCCTACGGCCTTCGTGAAAAACGGAAAAACGAAAAGGTCGGCCTGATCTACAGCCGAATCAACAATCCGGACCTTGAGATTCTTGAAGACCGCCTCACACTCTGGGATGAGGCTGATGCCTGCGCGGTTTTCGAGAGCGGAATGGCCGCGATTTCAACCGTTATGCTTGAGTTTCTGAACCCGGGCGATCTTCTGCTTTACAGTACACCTGTGTACGGAGGCACCGATCATTTTATCCACAAATTCCTTTCGAAAATCGGCATTCATACTGCCTCCTTTAAACCCGGTCAGGACAAGGCTGAAATCGAATCAATTATTGATGAAACGGGTTTGGGCCACAGGCTGGCCATGATCTTTATTGAAACACCGGCCAACCCCACAAACGCGCTGATCGATATCGGCTGCTGTAAAGAGATTGCAAATAAATACAGCACCCCCGACAAACCTGTACGCCTGGCGGTCGACAATACCTATATGGGCCCGATCTGGCAGCATCCCCTGAAGCACGGGGCCGACTTTGCCATCTATTCGGCCACCAAATACATTGGGGGGCACAGCGACCTGATCGCGGGTGCCTGCTGCGGCAGTAATGAAGTGATCACCCGGGTTAAAACACTCAGGACATTTCTCGGCAATATGGCTTCGCCGCATACCGGATGGCTGCTCATGCGCAGCCTTGAAACGCTGAAAGTACGGATGCAGCAGCAGACACTGAATGCGCAGAAAGTGGCTGCCTTCCTGAATTCACATCCAAAAGTCGAAAAAGTATACTACCCCGGGCTTATTCCTGAGGGTACGCGGGAATATGAGATTTACAAAAAGCAATGTTCCGCGCCGGGTGCCATGATCTCTTTTGATGTGACAGGCGGTGAGGCCGAAGCCTTCAGGTTCATCAATTCACTTAAGATGATCAAACTGGCCGTGAGCCTCGGCGGTACGGAATCGCTCGTTGAACATCCGGCCACCATGACCCACGCGGGCGTTGATCCGGCATACCGGCTTGAGCTCTCGGTTACAGAAAAGCTGGTCAGGATTTCGATAGGAATTGAGCATCACGATGATATTATCTGGGATATTGAACAGGCCCTGGAAAAACTCCCGGCTGATGTTATCCCTGATCAGAAAAAAAGCGGCAGATCACCCATTTTGGCAACGCCTGAATGGAGTACATCATAGCTGAGGTAATGATTTTTCAGCATCAACCCGCAGATTAAACAGATTATTACGAACGATTTTTGTTCCTGTTTTTTTATAGTTACCGAAAAGCATTATTATTTGTACACAATCGGCCCGGTAACCGTCGCACATGAAGATGAATGCAAACAGATCGTTCCTTATTCCGGCTTTAATCAGCCTCGGGATGGTTCTGTCGATTTTTCATTTTCATGTTTCGGAGACTACCGGCCACCGGATAGATCACCACACTTCTTCCGGGCACGAATTCTGTGCCATTTGTTACTTTACGGGCAAGGCTGGTGCAACAGGGATCATTGACGTTTTCACATCCGACCGTCCCGAAGTTCACTTCATCGTCATCCGCGAAGAACCTTATTCCGGATCCGCTTCAGCCAGTTTCAATCTGCGGGCCCCGCCTTTTACCCGCTGATCGACCGGTTCTGACGGACGAATACATCTGCATCTGTACACTATCCCCTGCCGGATATTAATGCACCCTCTTACTGGCTGCAAGTATTTTGGTGGGTAATGCTCATTCCAGCTCTGAAATAGGCGGATTTCCCAAACGGACCCGGTACCCCAAACACCGACTACCATCACGGTGTTCTGTTCACGGATGGTAACCAAACAACATTTATACGGAAAAAACCGAACCGGGATGTCTGGCCACATGCGCATCCCCGACGAATCAATTTATTCACTATGAATATGAACACGATTAATCAAATAAGTACCACACCCGTAACCACAGCGGTGATTCCGGCTGCCGGCACTGGTAACCGCCTTCGGCCGGCCACCAGCAACAAACCAAAATGCCTCATCGAGATCAACGGGCGGCCCCTGCTGCAATACACAATCGACGCCCTGGAAAGCCATGGCTACACCCGGCTGATACTTGTAACCGGATACAGGGCGGAGATGATTGAGGAATTTATCGGAAACTACACCGGGCCACTAACCATCGAAACCATCCATAACGGGCTTTTCGATTCCACAAACAATATCTACTCTATACACCTTGCCATTGAAAGGCTGGATTCCGCATTCACTCTAATTGAATCGGATCTGATTTTCGAGCCTGATGCACTTGAACCCCTCAAACAACCTGATACAGCGGCACTCGACCGGTACGATCCATCCATGCATCAGGGCACTACGGTCACGGTTTCAGCCAGAGGGCTTGTCAAAACACTGAACATCGGCGCCTCTTCAGGTATTTATACGGGCAACCTGTATAAAACCGTAAATATCTGGTCGTTCTCCCGAGAAACTACGGCGTTATTGCTTAATGAAATCCGCAGTATGACAGAAAGAAACCAGACGAACTGCTTTTATGAGGTCGCCATTAAGAACCTCATCAACACCCGGCAGCTAAAGATAAACCGTGTCGATTTTTCCGCTTTCTGGTGGGATGAAATCGATACCAGGCAGGATCTGGATAGAGTTATAAGTACCCTGGCCGCACAACCTTTAAGCCTCGTGGTCTGATGCCGGGATGAGGGGGACGAAAACGCCATATCCGGTTCAATTGGCTGCGGGGATCCTGTCGCCCTTAATGGCCCGGCTCTGCCGCCGCGATCCGTACCGGGTCGTGCTCACATCCTTTCACGGCGACGGTTACCGGGGAAATACCAGGGTACTATTTGAAAAACTGTGCGGCCATGCTGTGCTCAGGCCGGTCTGGCTGAGCCGGAACAGGGACCTGGTAACTGAGCTTCAGCAAAAATTCGGTATGGATCGGGCCTGTCTCACCCATTCAGGCAGAGGGATGAGGATGCTGGCAGGTGCCGGGGCTGTATTTCTGACCCACGGTACATCCGACTACCCGTTTATGTACCTGCCACGCCATGCCCTCCGGATCCAGACCTATCACGGTCTGCCGACCAAACGTGGCGAATACCTGCGCCCGGACTGCGACGGACCACCAAACCGGCTGCTGCAGCTCATCCTGGCGTACAGGTTCAGGCCCATCACCCATTTCCTGTCGTCATCACCGCTGGTAACCCGGCTTTTTTCGGCCCGGTTCAACCTGCCTGAGTCTGTGTTCCTGGAAACCGGGTATCCGTCGACAGACGAGTTGATAAACGCAGAAAAACCCTCACCTGATTTCCTGAGCAAGCTATGGCCCGATGCTCCCGGGGCCGGCAAGCTGATACTCTACGCCCCAACATTCAGAAGCAGGACCCGTACCCGATGGTTTCCGTTCGATGACCTTGATATGACCGGGCTGGCCTCTTTTCTCGAAGAGCAAAATGCGCTAATGGCCCTTCGCGCGCATCCGAACGACAAAGCAGACATGAAGCACATCACCGGTATCAGCAACCGTTTTGTGATGGCCGATGATAAGGTTATTGAAAACGTAAACCTGCTTCTTATGGCAACTGATGTTATTGTGACCGATTACAGCGGCATCTATCTCGAGGGGCTGCTGCGCGACATACCGCCCGTATTTATCCCCTACGACCGGCACACCTATGAACGCGGATTTCCCCTGCCCTACGATGAGGTAACACCGGGCCCGCATGTACGGTCACAGTCGGAATTTCTGGGCAGTCTTGAGTCAGCCCTGAACCGAAACGACGGGTTTCAGGGTGAACGTGACCGGGTACGCAGCATGTTTTTTTCCCGTAACGACGGAAATGCCACCGAACGGGTGATTGCATTTCTGGAGGAAAAACTCGTTGCAAAGCCCGTTGATGATGCTGCATTCAGAAAACAGGGTTAGGCGGGGGTGGAACATCCAACCGGAAAGGCAGGGCACCGAACTGCCGGCAATATGGGAAGCATCCATTTTAGCTGACCCTGAATATATCACACAACGAATCTGCTGTTATTGCGTTAATTTACAGTCCATGAGATAACAGACGGGAAAACCAGATACGAATATAACCATCCATCAATAACTTAAGCATGTCATCCTCTCAGATTGCTAAATCGTGTATATCCTTTTTGGTTGTGGCCGTACTGTTTGTCGCTCTGGTACCCGCCGGTATTCTGGCACAGATATCGAACCCCGGTGGGAAGCTGGCTCCTGTGTCCCCTGATAAAATCTGGCCGCAGACGCTGCAGGGAAGCCATTACAATGAATTCTGGAACTACCAAATTTATCTCGACGATGGTACAAAAGTGCACATCATCTATTCAGTAGCCAATTTCGGAAGCCTGAAATCGCCGGTGAGCGGAGTCCGGCTGTCCGTTCTTTTCCCGGGCAGCAACGGGCCACAGATTTTCCAGCTTTCACGCGAATACGCCATTGAGCACCTGATACAGGACAAACAGAATAACCGTATGCAGCTTCGGGCTGAACGCGACATTTTTTTTGAGGGAAAACTGCCCGACACACACAGGGTCAGGGTTTTTACACGCAAAGACGGTAATCAGTACGATATTGATTTAACGTTCTGCAATATCAGCCCTGGCTATACCCGGGGCAGTGGGAAATTCAATGTTAACGGCGAGCCAATCGGAATGCTCACCCACATCCCCTATGCTGAAGTGACCGGATATGTAGCTGTGAACGACATCCGCAAAGTGGTAACCGGTTCAGCTTACATGGACCATACCTATCAGTACCAGACCACGACCTCGCTCCTGAACAGTGGCTACCGCTTCGTATATCATGAAGATGCCGATAACTGGGATGTGATCTATTTTCTGTTACCTGATGACGGGCAGGCGCGTAAAACTGTTGGCTATCGCCTCTACAAGCGGAACGGAGAGGTCAGGCAGGCGTCCATTGAGCGTATCACGCAAAAAACCAGACGGCGCGTATCAGGCAAAAATATCGCGCTCACCATGGAGATTGAAATGGACAATGGGGAACGGTTAAGAATTACCCGCTCTGACGATGAAGAGACCTTTTCCGTTCTGGGCGAACTCAACTGGATAGCCCGAAGGGCAGCCCGGACGTTTCTCGGGGGTGAAGTAATTGATTTCAGGGGTTCTGCTCACCTGCTTGAAGACTCCCAGCTGCCCAAAATGGGAGAATACAACTTTTTTGTCGTGGACTGAACCCCGGCACTTTTGCAGATGACGGGCAATATTCAGAAATTGCTGCTGTACACCGCACTATTGTGAATACCAAACCGGTCACAATATAATCCCATACCGGAAAGGCCGCCGCCATGACCACTACCATTCTTTTAATGATCCTGATGTTCTTTGTGGCACTGGGAACGATAACCCTGGCCCGGCACCGGTTCAAAAAACCTGCAGGTTTCCTATCCATACTACTGATATTATTTATCATAACGGTTATACTTTTTTTGGCATGGCTCGCTGTAATGGTATTTGTTGTCGGCCCTTCAATGTAGCGTAACGCTGCCGGCATGGGGAAGCATGTGCCTTTTTTCCTTTTGGGCTGTTAGGCTATTCGCTTCGCAGTTCTCCACTTCGTTCCGAATTACTTTTGCCCTTTTTTCAAAAAAAACTACTCAAAATCATCATCATCATTATTATTTGGAGTAACCGATGTCAGACATGAGACTGAGCGGCATCTCGCTCAAAGCTGTAATGGACCTTGTTAAAAAACGCGACTCCGAGCAGGCAGAATTTCACCATATGATACCGGATCAGTACCTTTGCTACAGTTGCCGTTTCAGGTCATCAACCCGCTCACCGGTAGCCAGATACAGAATTCGTTCACAGATATTGGTAACGCGGTCGCCCATACGTTCTATGTTGTAAGCAACCCGGAGCAGATATGTACACTGTGTAATATTTTCCGGTTTCTCAATCATGAATGAGGTCAGTTCCCTGTATACCTGATGATAGAGCTGGTCTATCTCATCATCCATGCCGTGGATTAGTTTAGCTTCCTGTTCATCCTTGTATTTATAGGCGTTCATTGCCTGCTCAATCATTTCAGCAGCGATTTTGCCCATTCTTGGAATATCTATCAGCGGTTTGATATAATCGTTGGACCCATTTTTAATCGTGAACTTGGATACACCGGCAGCGTAATCTCCTATCCGCTCCAGCTCTGTGATGATGTATAAAAGGGCGATCAGTTCCCGCAAATCAGAAGCGACTGGTTGTTGGGTTGCAATCAGTGTAATGCATTTTTCTTCAATGTCCCAGCGTAAAGCGTTAATTTTTTTGTCTTCTTTTCTGATCTGTTTGGCCCGGTCAACATCTTTTTCAACCAGCGCTTCCAATGAATCCCTTATGGCTGAAACCACCCTGTCTGACATCTCATCCAGCTTTTGATTCAATTCGGCAATATTATCCTGAATGACTGTGTTCATACTAATTCCTCAATCTTAAAATTTTTGAGCTGTCTACTTGACCCAAGATAATAATTATCCGAATCTGCCGGTTATATAATCCTCAGTTTGTTTCTCCTTTGGATTCGTGAAAATAGTATTGGTATCGCCAGCTTCGATAAGATCGCCCACATAGAAGAATGCCGTTTTATCGGAAACCCGGGCAGCCTGCTGCATATTGTGAGTGATAATAATAATAGTAATATCTTTTTTCAGAACGTGTATAAGCTCTTCAATCCGCAGCGTAGCCTGAGGGTCGAGCGAACTGGTAGGCTCATCCATCAGCAGCACTTCCGGCTCAACCGCCAGCGCGCGTGCGATGGAAAGCCGCTGCTGCTGCCCGCCCGAGAGGCTCACAGCCGGGGTTTTAAGCCGGTCTTTCACCTCTTCGAATAACGCTGCCTGTTTCAGGGCTTTTTCACAGACCTCATCGAGAAGAGACCGGTTCCTGATACCTACCAGTTTCAGGCCTGCAACCACATTATCATAAATCGACATGGTTGGAAAGGGTGTCGGTTTCTGAAATACCATACCGATTTTCCGCCGGATATTTACCGGGTTTATATCTTCATCGTAAATGTTCTTGTTGTCGAGCAGTACCTCACCCTCAATTTTTGCCTCCCTGGTGAGGTCGTGCATCCGATTCAGCGCCCGTAAGAAGGTGGTTTTCCCGCAACCGGAAGGTCCGATTAGTGCTGTCACTGTTTTGTCCTTGAAGGGCAGAGAAATGTTTTTTACGCCGTAGGCCTGTCCGTACTTAACCGTCAGGTTTTTGGTTTCCATTCTGGGTTTCATGACGATATCATGGTTTTCCATATTGGAGTGGACCGTTTTTAATGTTTCTTCAGGCAAATCTTTGGACTTCATTATGTTGATTTCCATATCATTATTTCAGCTGCACTTTTCCTCTTGTAACAAATCGCGCAAAGGCAAACGCGAGAATCACCATTACAAGCAGTACAATTGCTGCGGCCCAGCCCATGCTGTGCCATTCCGAATACGGACTGATCGCCAGGCTGTAGAGCCGTTGAGGCAGCGTATCTACCGGATTAAAGATAAACCCAAACCACCGGTCGGGCAGGTAATTATTACCAAAAGAGGTAAACAGCAGCGGGGCAGCCTCGCCGGCAGCACGTGCGAATGCAAGCAGCAAGCCCGTGGCAAGCCCTGTTTTTGCCGCGGGCATTACGGCAGAAATCACAACCCGCCAACGGGGAATTCCAAGGGCCAGACCGGCTTCCCTGATCGTCCAGGGAATTGACAGCAGTGCGCTCTCGGTGGCCCTTGCAATAATTGGCAGCATCACAAAGCTGAGAGCAACGCCACCTGCCAGGCCGGAGAACGTTCCCATGGGCTTTACGATCAGAACAAAGGCAAACAGGCCTTTCAGTATGGCCGGCATCCCGTTGAGCGTATCATTCATGATGCGCAGTGTGGGATTGAGCATATGTTCGGGATATTCCGAAAGCATCATCCCGGCCCCAATGCCTATGGGAACAGCAATGGCCAGGGCAAGCATGTCTACAACGATAGTTCCAAGAATGGTGTGCACGAGGCCGGTTGGCCGGCCCTGTATGGCTCTCGACGGCGAACCGAGTTCCTCCGTGAAGAATTCATAGTTCAGGGCACTTACCCCTTCCACAATCACATGAAAAATGATGATAATGAGTGGAAGTAAAACCGCGATGGTAGCGATTACCAGGAGTATCTCTATGATTTTGTCGTGAATTCTACGACGCCTCATGCTTTTCACAATATCTGCCCTCCGCCGATAGAAAGCTTTCTGTTGATGTAAGCGGCTGTGAGATTAACAATAAGAGCTATGATGAATAGTACAAATCCGATGGCCATCAGACTGGAGAGGTGCAGGCTTTCAACTGCTTCACGAAATTCGTTTACAATAACCGATGGCATGGTCGCCCCGGCACCAAAAATCGAAAAGGGCAGGGTATTTTTATTGCCGATCAACATGGCCACGGCCATGGTTTCGCCAATGGCCCGGCCCAGCGAAAGAATGGCACCGGCAGTGATCCCGCCCCGCGCGTAGGGTAAAACGGCCATCCTGATCACCTCCCACCGCGTAGAGCCCAGTGCCCAGGAGGCCTCGCGCTGGTCTTTTGGTACGGATTTAATGGCATCTTTAGCGAGGGCTGTGGTATACGGAACAATCATAAGTGCCAGAACAATGGTAGCCGTAGCCATACCGTAGCCAATGGGGTTTCCAAGTATTGGAAGCAGGCCGGGCTGATTTAGTTCGGTCCACAAATAGATGGGCATGTACACCGTATCGCGCAGCCATGGAGCGAGCACAAAAATACCCCATATGCCTATAACCACACTCGGGATCGCGGCAATCAGTTGTACCAGGTTGTCAATAATACCCGACAACCAGGGGGGAGCGTATTCCGCGGAAAAGATGGCAACGGCAAGGGCGGGGAAAAAGGCAATCAGCAGGGCCATTGTGCTTGTAATAACCGTACCGAATATAAACGGCCATGCTCCGAATACAAGTTGTACGGCCGGGTCCCAGGTTTTTCCTTTTATGAAATTGATGAAACCGTATTCCCGGAGTGAAAGGCTTCCCTCATCAAAAAGGACCCATGCCATTCCCAGCGCCAGCATTATTATGCTGGCACCCAGCATCACAACTACTGTCGTAAATATTTTATCTCCCAGCCAGAGATACAGGATATTGGGCTTCCTGCCATTCAGAATCGATGGAGCACCACCGCCGGCGTTGTCAGAATCCATATAATCTAAAATTGTTTCCTGTTCTTCGTAACCTTCATCATCTTGCACTCATCTGATGGTAAATTAATGGGATGATGGTACCGTAAATTATAGTAGATTCTGACTTTGCAACAGCTCCAGGCCAATTTCCTGACCCTGCCATTTCATCTGCCGTATCATCTGAATGTTTTTCTCGATTGCAGCCGCGGGAATGCGGGCAAAACCAAGAGCCTCGGCCAGTTCCTGTCCATCCAGTATAGACCAGATCAGAAACCTGATGAGCTCTTCGGCCTCCCCACGGGTTTGTATGGCATTGTTTTGATCCAGATTCTCATAAACAAGCATCCAGGCAAAGCCGGCAATCGGGTAACCGAATTCTGCAGGTGTATTGGTGAACAGGATCCGCGTATCATCGGGCAGCTCGATATTTGAGGCTTCCGTAGTCGCCTCGAAGCTGGGTTCAATGATATTGCCTGAACTGTTTATCACTGAGCCATATGACATGTTGTTCAACAGGGCGTACGTAAAGCTGTTATACCCGATGGCCCCGGGCGTATTGATTACCGCTCCAGCTACTCCCTCGTTTCCGTTGCCCCCGATTCCGGTAGGCCAGTTCACGCTGGTGGCAAATCCAACCTGATTTCTCCATTCATCAGAAACCCTGCTCAGATAGCTGGTAAACACATTGGTGGTACCAGACCCGTCGGAACGGTGTACTACGGTGATGTTTGTTCGTGGCAGGTTCACCCCGGGGTTCAGTGCTGCTATACTGGCGTCGTCCCATCGGGTGATCTTGCCCAGAAAGATGTCAACAAGCAACTCGCCACTGAAAACAAGTCCTTTTCCGATACCCGGCAGGTTATACGTTGGCACCACATCCGCCAACGTAATCGGAAGATTGAATGCACGGCCTCCCGTAGAATTTTCAATATTTGTCATTACTTCTTCCGACAGAAAGGCCTCGCTCATGCCGAACATAACCGTCTGCTCCATAAACTGCCGTATTCCACCGCCGGAGCCGATAGACTGGTAATTGACCGTAACCCTGCGGTTGGTAATATCACGGTAGTCGTCGGCCATGGCTGTGATCAGCGGAGCAGGGAATGTGGCCCCGGCCCCAAGAATAGTCACCCTGTCGCGAACGGGTGTACGATCCGGATCGTCGCTTCCGCCACATGATATCATAATTAAGGAAAGAACCAGTACCGGCAGTAATCCAAGAATTTTATTCATTTTCGATGCTATTTTAATAAATAATTCCCTACGGTATATAATCGCCATCAATCTGCTCAGATAAGGCCTGAAATTTACGTACGCAGTATTACCAAATTATTAACAAATCCGTATCGGGCTCAGAAAACTAATAATCTAAGGAGCGGATTTGATTAGTAGATATTATTAATTCTACTAAAGTCGGGACTACCCGGGGGAACACGTCTGGATTAGAACGGATTATTAATCACCTATCCAGAAATTTTTTTTGACACGGTTTTCGATTTCAAAAAAGCATACGGCCCAGGGCACGCTCCAGGGTGATGGCACCCCCCCAAAAACCCATTTTACGCAGTCGGGCAATCCATTTATCAGGCTTAAGCACGGAGAAGATCACAAAAATTACTGCAATGATACCGGCAGCCCTCAGGGGCAATCCCGCGAGTTGGGCTGTAGATGACCCGCTCAGAGTAAGGATGATCAGCACAACGACAAGCGGGACCCAGAACGCTTTTTGACGGTATTCCCGCCAGAGACGTTGCCACCAGTTTTCAACCTGTACGTTGCCGGGGGCGCCACCCTCTTCATGTTTAATCAGGGCTTTTTCAAGTAACTCAGGCGGTCGCTTTCGCCATTGAAAATAGCCTATCGTTATGGCAGACAGTAACCCTGTACAGAAAACGTATAACGCAACCAATAGTGGCAGTGAAACGATAGAAATGCCCAAATTACCTGCCAGCCACTTTTGCAGCTCGCCATATGCATCGACAAGAGCGTTTCCCAGCAACAGGTATTGAAAGATGAACCCCTGTAATCCCGACCAGGCGCCAATAAACCAGGCGCCAAGGGTGATGCCGGTAATATTCCAGCCCAGCAGGCGTACCGATAAGCCAAACAGGCTGCCCTGCACCGCGATCGCTACCATCGGTCTGATCCGGTTGCCGGCCGGAGACAGGGCTTTCAGGGCGGCAGCTA
>RECM01000006.1 GCA_007694035.1 Balneolaceae bacterium | reverse complement strand
ATGGTCCGGGGCCGAGATCATCGCCTGGGACAACTGGTGGGGCCAGGCCCCGCCCAACCCGAACGGGTTCCATACCATGACCGGCGGTACGCTGGACTACAGCGGCTGGTTGAGTTGGGATCCCAATGGTGGTATACTGAGCATGAGTGAAGGCGAAGCCCTGGCCGTGGTGGAGAACCCGACCGGCCAACGGCCCCGTATACCGCCGAAACCGGAACTGGTGCGCACCTTGTCGGACCTTCGGGCCGAGCTCTTCCACACCGGGGCCTCAGAACGCCTGGCCCGGACAGAGGAACTTAGCGCGAACATGGACCCGGCCTGGCAGCCCTGGGCGCAGGTGGTGGTTCTTGAGATGCTGCAGCAGTCAGGCCGGCACCGCGACCTGGTGCAGGCCGGCGGGATTGTTCTGGCCGAAGCCGGGCTGCCGGCCGGCGTGAGGCGAACCATAGCCCGGCGTATGTTCTACAGCCATCTGCTGGGGCTGGAGGAGCCGGAGCAGGCACGGGCGCTCATCACCACGCTTGAAGAGCTGGAGTGCGATGAAGCACTTGACGGGCAGCTGGCCTGGCTGCTGGACTTTTACGCAGGTAAGGACGGGTCAGGTGAAGAGCAGGAAATGGCCTCCACTGCTCCGGACGCACTGATACTGCAGGCATCCAGCCACCCCAATCCGTTTAACCCGACCACGACGATCCGTTACACCCTGCCGGTGGCCGCAGAGGTAACTCTGACGGTGTACAACATCCAGGGGCAGCAGGTGGCCACGCTGGTTCGGGGCCAGCAGCCCGAGGGAGCGCATACGGCCGGCTTTGATGCCTCCCGGCTGGCCAGCGGGGTGTATGTGTACCGGCTGCTGTCGGGTGGGCAGATGCTAACAGGGAAAATGCTGTTGGTGAAGTGAGCGGGTTGAAAGCTCCGCCCATCGTGTTCTTTGAAATAAGAATCCCCGTAAATCCTATATTGGGAAGCCAACCGGGAATTGGGTGAGGGAACTTGCCTGATGAAGACCAGGAGACTATACCAGTGAACAAGGCGGGTCGGAATTACTAAACGGGTCGGAACTTATCGGAAGGCCCGTTATCGAGATGACGGATTGCAATCGAAACATGAACGTCGACCAGTTGTCTCGTGAAGCGCAACGCGCGGAGATCTCCCTGAGAGAATGAAAAATCAGGTGGTGCCGACCCGCCATTTCATCGGGGAAGTCAGACCGGACGGACATAGCATAGTTAAGTGGGAAGTCAGATATCCCGGGGTGCTAGACAGTGACACGTTAGTGAAAGATGGACAGGGATCTGATGCATGCTTCACCCCGGCCCGTACTGAAAAACCTCGGATAATGGCACATCAAACACCTCTGCGATCCGGAACGCCAGCTCGAGCGAGGGCGAGTATTTCGCCGCCTCGATGGCGTTGATGGTCTGCCGCGTTACCCCGACCCGGTCGGCGAGCTCGTGCTGGGTCATTTCCCCGTGCTGAAAGCGCAACACCCGGATCCGGTTCGTGATCTGACAGGTTGTTGTGTCAGGCCGTTTTCCGGTACGGGATCATGGTAACACGCTTGATGGATGTGCCGGGGAATCATCGTCAGGAAAGGATGTGAAGGATCACCCCCGGGCTGGCCAATCCGGCGAAACGGGACTGGTTGTAGAAAAAGGTTGACTTTATTCCGCCGGAGTGGTTTCTTGTAGCAGGAGTATTGCAGCCCGCACCCGTGTTTGCCTCGGTGGAGCGGCGTTATGGGCAGCCCGACAGTTCGCTAAAACAAGTGGGAGGCCGACAGATTTCCGGTTTACTTATCTCTTGATTAATCTTAACTCACATTCGTGCCGGTTGGGGTCGAACTGCTGAATAGGGTTTACCAGTGAAGGTGCATATCAAAAACGTTGAACTATCGTCATGTCAAATTATGCTACCAGCAAAACCATATGTTACCGCACACCCGTACTCTTTGTTGTCGCCGGACTGTTTCTGAGCAGTTGCCATCAGGTGAGCCAAATCCCTGATTAGATTGGGGAAATTACCACATCAGTAATATCTAAAATGAGAATACAAGTCTTTAAAAATGAACGGCATCTTCAGCCCGAGTGAAAACACGGCAATGTTAAAATCCCAGGCAAAAGAGCCGTTCTAAAATACAATGTATGCGTACGAATATTTTTTCTTCATCAGCTGCAAAATATAAAATATCCTCAGCAATAGCTGTTGTATGTTTTATGTTTACAGCCGCAGAAGATGTTTGTAGCCAGGCAGGTCAGTTTGATATCAACAACATTGCATATGCAGAACCCGATTTAGTAATAGACAGGGACGCCGATGGATATATCATTGCAATATGGACGGATATGCGGGATGCCTGGTGGTTTGAGGATGATTTAGATCAAAATTCTTCGGGCGAAGAAGCGGCCGTTTACGGGCGTATTTTTGACCCAAACCTTAATCCTATTAGCGAGGATTTTCGTATCTCTGGGCCATCAGAGGATGGCACTACAGCATTGAATATTGATCTGCTGGTATTGGATGATGGCAGGTTTGTAGCATTATGGGTAATGGTTGATCCGCTGCCATCGGGGCAACAATATACCAGTGTCAGGATGGCTATGTTTAATAGAAATGGGGAAGTATTGATCGCTGAGAAGGAGATTAACGAAAATAAAGATGTTAGATTAAGGTCATTTCCTAAAATATCCCGGATACCGGATAAACGTTTTATGATTACATGGTCAGAAAATAAAGATGGACTTCAGCATTGGTATGGACAATTGTTTGACAACGTAAATGGGAATCAAATCGGAGGCAATTTCCAAATCAACATCCCTATTGGAAGTCGCCAATTCAGGCACTTTTATGTAAATGAAGACGAATACCTGGGGGTATATGATTTTTCTGTAATCCAGCGGTTTAATACAGTGCATGAACCACTCAACTCGCCTGTAAACTTAAATGAAAGTCTGGGG
>RECM01000254.1 GCA_007694035.1 Balneolaceae bacterium | reverse complement strand
CGATTTTGCAAATCTTAAGATTTAATGTAAAAATTTAATACATGCAGGCATCAGCATAAAACTCACACGGTACAGTCAGCATCGAGCCCGTGAAGGCAGTCAACAAAACTCACGCGGAACAGACATCATCGAACCCGTGCAGGCATCAGTATCAAAATCACGCGGAACAGGCAGAATCGAACCCATGCAGGCAGTATCTAACGTATACGGAACAATCGGCATCACGTTAATGTACGCATCCGGCCAGTGAAAAATCTATTTCAATGTTACCGTTCAACGGGAATTCTGCATTGATTTGCCATCCGGTTATCGCCGGTTTGATGCCAGTGTCATATCTTTTCTTTCTGCTGCGCTTATGGAATTGCCCGGGCCGGGCCGCACGATATAAAAAAAGTGATACTTTAATAAGTTAAGCGTGCAAAACCATTTTTCTCAACAGACCCCGCACACCTGAACACCGAATATGACTAAACCGATTTTTCCTGCCCTGCTGGTACTCTGCTGTATTTTGGTACTCACATCCTGCCGCGGCCCGGAAGAGCCGATGGAACCCTCCGACTATGTGGACCCCTTTATCGGGACTGACGGACACGGGCATACGTTCCCGGGAGCGACCATGCCCCATGGCATGGTGCAGCTGAGCCCTGATACCCGCCTCGGCGGCTGGGACGGGGCCTCAGGCTACCACTATTCCGACAATGAAATTTACGGGTTCTCCCATACCGCCCTGAACGGAACCGGCGTGGGCGATTACGGCGACATCCTGCTGATGCCTGTAACCGGTGAGCCCGTGTTCATCAACGACGATTATAAATCGCCCTTCCGCAAGGAGACAGAGCGGGCCGGTGCCGGTTACTATTCCGTTTTCCTCGACAAACCGGGTGTGCAGGCCGAAATGACAACCACCACGCGCGTGGGCTACCACCGCTACACGTTTCCCGCGACGGATCAGGCCAACATTATCATCGACCTGGAGCACCGCGACCGGGTTGTGGACTCGTGGATTGAGTTTGTGAGCGATACGGAAATCAGGGGCATGCGGCGATCCACCAACTGGGCCAGCGACCTGGTGTGGTATTTCCACATGGAATTTTCGCGGCCTTTCGAACGCAAAGGCATCGCCGTTGACAACGATCTGCAGGACGGTATTCTCCATGCCCGCGGCGAAAATATCAAAGCGTTCGTCGGGTTCAGCACCGGCGAGGGCAAGGATGTGGGCAATGGTAGCGGCACCGTCGGGGGAGGGGGCGAGGACGGGAACGGGAACGATGGCGAGGGCGATGGTTACGGCAAGAGCAATGTGATCGAGGTGAAAGTGGCCCTTTCGGCCGTCGACGAGGACGGGGCATTCAGAAACCTGCAGTCGGAGCTGCCGGGATGGGGTTTCGAACAGGTTCGCGAGCAGGCGTTTAATGCCTGGAACCATGAGCTGAGCCGGATCCGTGTCGGCGGAGGTACCCGCGAGCAGAACATCGTGTTCTACACGGCCATGTACCACGCCTTCATCCAGCCGAATACCTTTTTCGATGTGGATGGCCGGTACCGGGGCATGGATCGCGGCATCCATCAGAAGCAGGATTTCGATATCTACACCGTCTTTTCGCTATGGGATACCTACCGCACCTGGCACCCGTTGATGACCATCATCGATCAGAAACGTACCACCGACTACATCCGCGTTATGCTCGATATGTACGAAAAAGGCGGATTGCTCCCCATCTGGGAGCTTGGGGCCAACGAAACCTACACCATGATCGGCAACCATGCCATATCGGTAATCGCGGATGCCTACATGAAGGGTATCCGGGATTTTGATGCCGACAAGGCCCTGGAGGCGATGCTGCACAGTGCCACCCGCGACCACTACGGACTCGATCCCTACCGGAAATACGGCCACATTCCCGGCGACCTTGAGCATGAGTCAATCTCCAAAACGCTCGAATACGCCTACAACGACTGGAACATCGCCGTAATGGCCCGCGAAATGGGGCACGATGAGGTATACCGCGAGTACATCCACCGGGCGCAGTTCTATAAAAACATTTTCGATCCGGAAACCGGCTTTATGCGTCCCCGGCTCAACGGAGGCTGGCTCACCCCTTTCGACCCGACCACCGTCGACTGGCACTTTACCGAGGCCAATTCGTGGCACTACAGCTTCTATGTGCCGCACGATGTTACCGGCCTCAGCAAACTTCACGGCGGCAAAGAGAACCTGGCCGCGAAAATCGACGAGCTGTTCGAGACCGATGCCCCGATCACCGGCAGGGATATGAAAGACATTACCGGCCTGATCGGCCAGTACGCCCAGGGCAACGAACCCAGCCACAACATGGCCTATCTGTACAACTATGTGAACCAGCCCTGGAAGACCCAGTACCGGGCCCGCCAGATCATGGATACCCTCTACTCACACCATCCCGACGGACTGAGCGGCAACGAAGACTGCGGGCAGATGTCGGCCTGGCTCATCATGAGCGCCATGGGCTTCTACCCCCAGGCCCCGGGCTCGCCCGAGTATGTGATCGGTACGCCCTGGTTCCCTGAAATGGATATCCGGCTGGAAAACGGCAACCTGTTCCGGATCACGGCCCGGAATGTGTCCGACAGGAATTTTTACATCCAGTCGGCCACCTGGAACGGCGAGCCATACACGCGGTCATACATCACGCATCAGATGATCATGCAGGGCGGGCATCTGCATTTTGAAATGGGTAGCAGGCCAAATAAAAACTGGGGCAGCCACGATGAGGATGTGCCGGTAACGCACATCACCGACGAGCTGCTGCTTCCGGTACCCTGGATCCAGGCCGAAGAACGGCGCATCCGGGATACGATGGAGGTGCATATCGGCACAGCGACACCCGGAGCGGAGATCTACTACACCCTCAACGGCACCGTGCCAACGCGGGACTCACAACGGTACACCCGGCCCCTTTTGCTCACCGAAACCTCCACGGTCAAAGCCGTATCGTGGATGGAGGAGTACGGCTACAGCTATCCGGTGCAGGCCGGATTTATCCGGATCAACGTAGACAGGAGCGTTGAAATCCGCTATCCCTATAACCGCAATTACCACGCCGGCGGACCCGACGGGCTTATCGATGGCGTGCGGGGCTCCGACAACTGGCGTCTGGGCGGCTGGCAGGGGTACCAGGGCACCGATTTTGAGGCCGTTATCGACCTTGGCGCCATCGAACCGGTACACTATGTAGGCGCCGGTTTCATCCAGGAAATCCGCTCATGGATCTGGATGCCTGTGGATGTAACCTTTTGGATCTCCGACGACGGGGATACCTTCCGGCAGATCGCACACATCGAAAACACCATCCCATGGGATGATTACAGCGAGTACCGGCAGGATCTGGGGGCGCATGTACGTGAATCGGGGCGCTATGTAAAGGTGAGGGCCACTAATTTCGGCCGGATTCCCGACTGGCACCTCGGGGCCGGGGGGAATGCGTTCATCTTCGTAGATGAGGTGATTGTGAGGTAGGTCAATTGTTCACGTTTATCGGGTTTAGTTGAGTAGTTGGGAGCAGAAGGCAAAAAGCAAAAGGCAGAAGTGGGCAAAAGGGGGGAGGGAAAAGGGGGAGGGATTTGGGTTGGGGTGAGATGAGGTAAGAAGGGTGAGATGGGGAGGGGTTTAGAGGTTGCGGATGCGGATATTTCGGAATTTTACTATGTCGCTGTGGTCCTGAAGGCCGATATGGCCACGTTGCAGGGCGCCGAATTCGTTGTGGCACCTGAATTTGCTGTTCCGCAGCATTTCGTACCATCCGGGGGTCCAGCGTTCGAATTCGAGTATTTTTTCCCCGTTCATCCAGTGCTCGACCCGGCTGCCATCCGATTTGATCCGCACTGTGTTCCACTCACCGTGCGGGCGGGTATTCTGGGGCACGGCGGGGATCAGGTCGTACAGTGAGCCCGCTTTCCGGTTGCCGTCTACCCCCTGATCGGCGTCGGGATGGTTATCATTGTCGAGTATCTGCATTTCCAGGCCCGACCAGTAGATGGCCTGGGTCGGCTGCTCAAGTACATGATAGAAAATGCCGCTGTTGCCGCCTTCTTCGATCATCCACTCCAGTTGCAGCTCAAAATCCTGGTAGGTATCGCGGGTGATGATATCCCTGCCGGATGTCCATTCCGGGCCCGGTTCAGGTCGGAATACCAGCAGACCGTCTTCGATCTGCCAGCCGCGGTCAGGGAACGTATCGCTGTTATACTGGCGCCACTGGTCTGTGTCGGTTCCGTCGAACAGGGTGATCCAGTTACCGTTACCATTATCATTTCCGCTGTTCGTAGCATTGGTATTGGCGTTCGTATTGACGTTGCCGGCTGTATTGTCGGAATTGCCCGGTTGGCTGCAAGCGGATGCTGACATGGCAAGTATGAGATTTAAAATCGATCGTTGTGTTATGAATCGTCTTGACATTTTTTTTGACTTAACATGATTTGTCTTGACATCATTTGTGTTATCTAAATTGCCTTGTCATGATTTGTATCGTCACTATTTGTGGCTTCATGTTACGCGTCATCATGATACGTGCCAATCACGTTACGTGTCATCATAATTCGCGCCATCTTGATACGCGTCATCCTGATACGCGTCATCCTGATATATGATGTTATAATATTAGGTGTTATGATATGCCCAGTATGTTTCGCAACAGTTTTTTATTCGGCGCCTGGCCGGAAAAATCGTCGAATGCCTTATCGGTAACGGTGATCATTTGATCCGCGATAAAGGGCGCGCCCTCAGCGGCCCCCTGCTCGGGATGCTTGATGCAGCACTCCCATTCAAGCACCGCCCAGCCGTCGTAGCCGTATTGCGCCAGTTTGCTGAAGATGCCCCGGAAATCAACCTGCCCGTCGCCCAGCGACCGGAACCGTCCCGGCCGGTCAATCCAGCCCTGGTACCCGCCGTAGACGCCACTGCGGCCGGTGGGATTGAATTCGGCATCTTTCACATGAAACATTCTGATGCGCTCGTGATAGATGTCGATAAACTGCAGATAGTCGAGCTGCTGGAGCAGAAAATGGCTGGGATCGTAGAGGATGCAGGCCCGTGGGTGCCCGTTCACCGCTTCCAGAAAGCGTTCCCAGGTCACGCCGTCGTGCAGGTCTTCGCCGGGATGGATCTCATAGCACACATCCACCTCATGCCGGTCGAATTCATCGAGAATAGGCAGCCATCGCCGTGCCAGTTCGGCAAAACCCTCCTCAACCAGCCCTGCGGGGCGTTGCGGCCAGGGATAGATCGTATGCCACATCAGCGCTCCCGAAAAAGTTGCATGGGCGTTGAGCCCCAGGTTTCGGCTCGCCCTGGCTGCAAGCATCAGCTGGTTAACCGCCCATTCAGTACGGGCGGCGGGATTGCCTTTCACGTTTTCCGGCGCGAACGCATCAAACATCTTGTCGTATGCCGGGTGAACAGCCACCAGCTGGCCCTGCAGATGCGTTGACAGCTCCGAGATTGTGAGTCCGCAATCCTCGATTTTCGCCTTATACGCTGCGGCAAAAGCCGGGTCGGTCGCCACCTTTTCGAGATCGATGAGCCGGGAATCCCAGGTCGGGATCTGAATTCCGCAGTACCCCAGCTCTGCCGCCCAGCGGCTGATCGATTCGATAGTGTTGAAGGGCTCCTCGTCGCCGGCAAACCGGGCGAGGAAAATGGCCGGTCCTTTCAGTGATTTCATCATAAGCTCAAATTAGTCCATTTTTTATCGGATGCGGATGAAGCGACCATGGTTTCAATAAAGGCCATGCCCCGTACACCCTCATCAACGGTGGGAAAGTCGTAATCGGCGGCCGACCGGTACCGGCCGGATGTGTGGTCGGTTACCGCCTCCGCAAATGCCGTGTAGATGTTGGCAAATGCCTCGATGTAGCCCTCGGGATGCCCCGCCGGCAGACGGGTGAACTTCGCGGCCGCATCCGAAACATATCCCGATCCGGTCCGGTAAACCTGCACCGGTCCATCGGCCGGTTTAAGCAGCAGGGTGTTTGGATCGGCGTGTGACCATTCCAGCCCGCCTTTTTCACCGTATATGCGCATTTTCAGGTTGTTCTCTTCGCCAGCAGCAATCTGGGTAGCCATCAGCACTCCCGAAACACCGTTTTCAAAACGCAGCAAAGCCGCGGCGTCATCGTCGAGCAGCCGTCCCTCTACCTTGGTATTGAGTTCGCCGCACACCTGTACAATCTTCAGCCCGCTCACATATTCGGCAAGATGGGCTGCATGGGTGCCAATGTCGCCAACCGATCCGCCTGCGCCCGACATCGACGGGTCCGTGCGCCATGAGGCCTGCTTCTGTCCGTCTTTTTCCAGGTGGGCCGACAGCCATCCCTGCGGGTATTCCACGAAAATCTTGCGGAGGGTACCGATTTTCCCCGTCCGTACCAGATTACGCGCTTCCTTGATCATCGGATATCCCGCATAGGTATGCGTAAGGGCGAATACAAGCCCCGTTTTTTTCACGGCCGCCTGAATCTGGCGGGCCTCATCCAGCGAAAAGGCCAGGGGTTTGTCGATGATCACATGAAAACCGTGCTCAAGGGCCATGATGGCCGGACCGGCATGCAGGTGGTTGGGTGTAACGATCGATACCGCCTGCATTCGCAAATCGGCGTCGAGTGCCGATTCCCTGCTTATCATCTCCTGGTAGCTGCCATAAACACGATCCGGATCGAGCTGCAGCCCGCTGCCGGTTTCTTTCGATTTTTCGGGATTGCTGCTGAAAGATCCGCACACCAGTTCGTACATTGCATCCAGTGCCGCCGCTTTTCTGTGCACGGCACCGATGAACGATCCCGGGCCTCCGCCAATCATACCCAATCTGATTTTCATATCCTGAGCCTTGTATAATTTGCCTTCAAGTTATAAATATTTTCTAAAAGCGCTTTTATTTGATATAAATTTAATATAATCCAATCGATTGATTAAATCTTAATCCACATCCCATTCTGACATGAAGACTAAAAAGACGGTAGTCGCCCGCCTGAGCATAATGATGTTCCTTCAGTTTTTCATCTGGGGAGGCTTTTTCGTAACGATGGGCACCTACCTTCTGCAGGTTTTCCAGGGGGAGACGGGCCTGAATACCATCATCGGTCAATCGTACGCCACGCACAACTGGGCCGGGCTTCTCGCCCCCCTTTTCGTGGGCCTGCTCGCCGACCGCTACTTTAATGCGGAACGCCTGAATGCTTTCTGCCATGTTGCCGGTGCAGGGCTGCTCTGGTACGCCGCCACGGTTACCGATCCCGGCACGTTCATCTGGGTGATGTTCGGCTATTTTCTGTTGTATATGCCCACGCTGGCCCTGGTGAATGCCATTTCGTTCGCGAACATCGAATTTCCCGACAAGCAGTTCCCGGCCATCAGGGTATGGGGTACCATCGGATGGATTGTTGCCGGATTTATCGTTGCACAGACCGTTCTGGGTTGGGTGAATGTACCGCTGCTGCACGCCATAACGGGAGTCGAGAATGTGCAGATCACCAATATCCCGCTCAAAATGTGCGCCATTGTTTCGCTGGTATACGGTATCTACAGCCTCACGCTGCCTGCAACACCGCCCCAGGCCAAAGGCGAGAAATTCAGTATCGGCAAAGCCTTCGGCCTGGACGCCATCAGGCTGATGGGGGAACGGAATTTCGGCGTGTTTGCGCTCTGCAGTTTCCTGGTAAGTATTCCGCTGGCATTCTACTACGCGCGGACCAACGATTTTATCGCGGCAATGGCTTTCGGCGAACAGTCGGCCTCGTTCATGGCCATTGGGCAGATCAGCGAGGTGTTTTTTATGCTGCTGGTGCCCTTCTTCCTCATCCGTTTCGGTGTGAAGTGGATGCTGCTCATCGGCATGCTGGCCTGGGCGCTGCGGTACCTTGTGTTTGCCACCTTCCCCGAATCGGCCGCTTTTCTCATTTTCGGCGTGGCCCTGCACGGGGTCTGTTACGACTTTTTCTTTGTTACCGGCCAGCTGTATGTTGACCGTAAAGCCCCCAGACCGATACGCGCCAGCGCACAGGGGCTGTTTGCCCTGCTCACCTACGGCGCGGGCATGCTCATCGGGAATTACATACTCGGCTGGTGGGGCGATTACATCAACCTGGATGGCGGTACCACAGCAGGATGGCTCGAAGGGGCATTCACCTTCTGGATAATGCCCGCCGTTATTGCAGGCGCGGTAATGCTCTTTTTCCTGTTCACATTCAAAAATGAGGAGAATCATGTCCAGGCCAATTAGCCGCAGGGAGATGATCAGCCTGACTGCGGCGGGATCTGTCGGGCTGGGATTGCAGGCGTTCATACCTGCATCATCAGCATCACCGTTCCCGCACCAATCCGGAACATCAGCTGCTACTGCGTCCTCCGCGACCTCACCGGGTACCGTTCCACCCGCATCGCCGGTTTCCGGTACATCTTCCCCTGATACCGCCTCAGCTGATGCTGCGGAATCGGGCCTTGCAGGCCGCCGGGTTCCGTTAAAGGGTAACATCAACCATTCGGTATGCCGCTGGACCTTTAGTTTCCTGGGAATACGGGAGCTGTGCAGGGTCGTTAAGGAGACCGGTTTTTCCGCCATCGACCTGGTGGGACCGTCCGACTGGCCTGTGCTTAAGCAGCATGGCATCGATTCATCCATGTGCAACGGAGCTGAAATCAGCCTTACCGAAGGATGGAACCACAAAGAGTACCATCCCGCCCTCATCAAAAATTATACGGAGCACATCGGGCTGGTAGCCGAAGCCGGGTACAAAAACCTGATCTGCTTCAGCGGCAACCGCGAGGGCATGGACGACGAAACCGGTCTGAAAAACTGTGAAGAGGGGATCAAAAAGGTGCTCGGACTGGCCGAGAAGAACGGCGTGATCTTGCAGATGGAACTGTTCAACAGCAAAATCAACCATCCCGACTATATGTGCGACAACACTCCCTGGGGCATTGAGCTGTGCGAGCGAATCGGATCACCCAATTTTGTACTGCTGTACGATATCTACCACATGCAGGTCAACGAAGGCGATATTATCCGCACCATCACCGATCACCACAAGTGGTTCGGCCATTACCATACCGCCGGCGTGCCCGGCCGAAACGAGATCGACGATACGCAGGAACTTTATTATCCTGCCATCATGAGGGCGATTCACAATACCGGATTCAACGGATATGTAGCTCAGGAGTTTATATCCACCCGTGAAACGGAAGCCGGTAAAATTGCATCACTTGCTGAGGCGGTAGCGATATGCGATATCTGAAAGTATCATCTTTAATTCAAACTACCAGGTACCTGTTATGCCGAATATCGAATACGATGCCATAGTTATAGGATCAGGCATCAGTGGCGGGTGGGCCGCAAAGGAGCTCACCGAAAAAGGCCTTAACGTGCTGCTGCTTGAACGCGGACGCAATCTTGAGCACATCAAAGACTACGAACACGAACATAAGGAGATCTGGCAGTTCCCCAACCGGAACCAGCGCACCAGGGAGATGATCGAAGATCACCCCGTACTGAAGAGAGACTACCCGCTCAGCGAGCAAACCTTCGGCCTGTTCGTGAACGACCGGGAGTCGCCCTATACGGAAGTGAAGCGTTTCGATTGGTACCGTGGATATCAGGTTGGTGGCCGCTCTCTCACATGGGGCCGGCAGAGCTACCGCTTCAACCGCATGGATTTCGAGGCCAATGCGCGCGAGGGAATCGCCATCGACTGGCCCATCCGCTACGACGATCTCGCCCCATGGTACCACTATGTGGAGGGCTTTGCAGGCATCAGCGGATCAATAGAGAACCTTGAGGTGCTGCCCGACGGCAATTTCCTGCCACCGTTTGATCTGAACTGCGTGGAAAAAGAACTCGCAAGCCGAATTGAAAAGCACTACAATGGCAAACGCCGCATGATCAACAGCCGGGCTGCCAATCTCTCGCGGGCGCTGCCCGATCAGAACCGCGGGAAATGCATGTACCGGAACCGATGCAACCGGGGATGTTCCTATGGCGCGTATTTCAGCACACAATCGTCCACCCTGCCGGCCGCCATGGCAACGGGCAACCTCACCCTGCGCCCGTGGTCGATCGTAACGCGCCTGTTGTACGATAAAGACAGCAAACGGGCCACCGGTGTGGAAATTCTCGACGCGGAATCCAATGAAACCTATGTGTACAAATCGAAGATCGTTTTCCTGAACGCTTCCGCCTTCAATTCCACCTGGATTCTGATGAACTCCGCCACCGACATCTGGCCGGACGGACTCGGAAGCAGCAGTGGTGAACTGGGGCATAATGTTATGGACCACCACTTCCGCTGCGGGGCCAACGGCGATGTGGAGGGCTTCGACGACAAATATTACTTCGGCAGGCGCCCGACCGGCTACTACATCCCCCGTTTCCGCAACGTGAACGGCGACAAACGCGATTATCTGCGTGGTTTCGGGTTGCAGGGCTCGGCCAGCCGCACCGGCTGGGACCGGGATATCGCTGAATTGTCTGTCGGGGCCGATCTGAAACACGAACTGAGCGTACCCGGCGGATGGCGCATCGGGGCAACGGCATTCGGGGAGATGCTCCCTTACCATGAGAACCGCATCTATCTCGACAAGAAAAAAAAAGACAAATGGGGCCTGCCCGTAATCGCCGTTGATGTGGAAATCAAAGAAAATGAACTGAAGATGCGCAAGGATATGATCAATGATGCCGCAGAGATTTTCGAATCGGCCGGCGTAAAAAATGTGGTCGGCAGCGACTGGGGCTACGCGCCCGGTATGGGCATTCACGAAATGGGGACCGCCCGCATGGGCCGCGACCCGAAAACCTCGGTGCTGAACGCCTGGAACCAGGTATGGGACGCGCCCAATGTGTTTGTGACCGACGGGGCCTGCATGACCTCGGCCTCGTGCGTAAATCCATCCCTCACCTATATGGCACTCACCGCCCGTGCCGCCGATTATGCCGTGAAAGAAGTCCGGAAAGGAAACCTGTAACCATGGACAGAAGAGAAGTCATCAAACTCATCACCATCGCGACCGGTGCCGCCCTGGTGGGCGGTGAACTGATTTTTACCGGTTGTACACCCGACAGGGCATCCGCAGAAACCCTTTTCAGCCGTAAAGATATCGCCCTGCTTGACGACATCGCCGAAACCATTATGCCTCGTACCCATACTCCCGGAGCAAAAGATGCCGGAGTGGCGGAATTCATGGCCGGTACGGTCGACCGGTGCTATTTCGAACCCGATCAGACCACATTTATGGAGGGGCTCAAAAGCATAGAAGAGCTAAGCCGCTCCCGGTACCGCAAACGGTTCGGGCAATTGTCCGCCGAGCAGAGAACGGAACTGCTGCAGGAACTGGATCATGAAGCCCGGCAGTACAGGCGTCCGGTGGGTGGCACACATCACTACTTCACATTGATGAAACAGCTGGCGATTTACGGTTATTTCACCTCCGAAATCGTGCAGAAACAGGTTTTAAGGCACGTACCCATACCCGGAAGTTACGACGGATGCATGCCCTATAACGAAGGGGATCCGGCATGGGCCATCTGATCATATTCATGGGATCCGTCAGGCGCCCTGTGTCATACCCCATGTGTTTCCCCGGTGACAGATGCCCGGAACCCGGATTCAGTGAATACGGACCGGGCCGGGAATATTCACAAGTGATTGTGCCGGATTTCAGTTTTTCTACAGAACAGAAGTGAAAACAAAGCCGGACGAATATTCAGAATACTCCTGAAATCGTAACCGGAATAATCATTATCACGCTAATTCGATGTATGATGGACAGAAAAACGTTTCTCAAAGTTTCTGGTGGGTTCAGTGGCGGATTATTAGTAATGTCTGGCTTACCCTTCCTGTCAGGATGCACAAAACAGAATATGAATCAGGAAATTAAATTCGGTCTTCAGCTCTACACACTCCGCGCGGCGATGCCCGACGATCCCCGTGGTGTTCTTCGCCAGGTGGCCGGATTCGGTTACAAACAGATCGAAAGCTACGAGGGCCCCATGGGTATATACTGGGGGATGGGCCCGGCAGGGTTCAAACAGTACCTGGATGACCTGGGCATGGAGATCATCGCCAGCCATTGCAACATCCACGACAACTTTGAGCAGAAAGCCGCTGATGCCGCCTCGATCGGCATGAAATACCTGGTCTGCCCGTGGATTGGCCACCAGGAGTCAATCGATGCGTACAAGCAGCAGGCCGACCTGTTCAATACTTGCGGCGAAATCTGCCGTAAAGAGGGGATCCGGTTTGCCTACCATAACCACGCCTACACCTTTGAAACGATGGATGGGGTATATCCGCAGGATGTGCTCATGGAACATACCGACCCGGCCCTGGTCGATTATGAGCTCGACATCTACTGGGTCGTAACAGCCGGCGCAGATCCCATAACCTGGATCCGGAAATACCCTGACCGCTTTGTACTGTCACACGTAAAAGACCGCAAGCGGGATGAACCGCTCAGCAACACCGACGCTTCCGTAACCCTGGGTACGGGCATGATCGATTATCCGGGCATCGTCGGCGTGGCAAAAGCTCACGGCATGCGCTATTTCTTCGTGGAGCAGGAGCAGTACGAAGGCACCACACCGATCGATAGTGTACGCGACAACGCGGTGTATATGAAGTCGCTGCTGGTGTCATAAGCCGGTGGCATCATAAAGTTTAAACTGTTGATCCGGAACCTGACATCTCCGGCTTTGGCAATGGTTAAGGCCCTTTCCGGGCCTGTTAACACTACAATTTTTTGACCATCGGCAGATCAACACCCCGCTCTTCAGCGGTTTGAATAGCCACCTCATACCCTGCATCGGCATGGCGCATCACCCCCGTGCCCGGATCGGCCGTGAGCACGCGTTGAAGCCTCCGGCCGGCTGATTCCGTGCCATCGGCCACGCAGACCATACCGGCGTGGATCGAGTAGCCGATGCCCACACCGCCACCGTGGTGCAGCGACACCCAGCTTGCCCCGCAGGCCGTATTGAGCATGGCGTTGAGCAGAGGCCAGTCGGCGATCGCGTCGGATCCGTCCATCATACCCTCAGTTTCACGGTTCGGTGAAGCCACAGAGCCCGTATCAAGGTGGTCACGGCCGATCACAATGGGCGCCTTCACTTTGCCCTTCTGAACGAGCCAGTTGAATCGCTCGCCCATTTCGGCCCGCTCGCCGTACTCCAGCCAGCAGATGCGTGCCGGAAGTCCCTGAAAGTGCACTTTTTCGCGGGCTTTATGAATCCAGCGCGCCAGTTTTTCATTTTTAGGGTACGCCTCCAGAATCGCGTCGTCCGTTACGGCAATATCGTGCGGATCGCCCGACAGCGCCGCCCAGCGGAAGGGGCCCGACCCCAGGCAGAACAGCGGACGGATGTATTCAGGTACAAATCCGGGAATATCGAACGCTTCACTCATCCCCCGGTGATCGGCCACCTGCCCGCGCAGGTTGTTGCCGTAGTCGAACGTTACCGCGCCGCGCTTTTTCATCTCCAGCATGGCCGCCACATGGGCCTGCATCGAATCGAGCACCGCGCTCTCGTAAGCGGGGTAATCCGATTCACGGAGGCGCGACGCTTCATCCTGCGTGTAGCCATTGGGTATGTAGCCCAGGCGCAGATCATGCGCCGAGGTCTGATCGGTAAGCACATCGGGGATTACGTTCTGCTTCACCATATAGGGCAGCACATCCGCGATATTAGCGACCAGGCCCACAGATAGTGCAACTCCATCGGCTTTTGCTTTAAGCACTTTCTCAATCGCGTCATCCGTATTGTGGGTAATTACATCACAATAGCCGGTATTCACCCTTTTCATGATGCGGCTTTCATCCACATCCACACCGAGAAAAGCGGCCCCGTTCATAGTTGCCGCCAGCGGCTGGGCCCCGCCCATCCCGCCGAGTCCGGCCGTTACAACCAGTTTTCCCTTCATCGTGTCATCAAAATGCTTCCGGGCACACTCGGCGAACGTTTCATAGGTACCCTGCAGAATGCCCTGCGTACCGATGTATATCCACGAACCGGCCGTCATCTGCCCGTACATGGTCAGGCCGAGGTTTTCCAGCCGGCGGAATTCATCCCATGTTGCCCAGCGCGGCACCAGGTTCGCATTGGCAATGAGCACACGCGGAGCTTCATCATGCGTTCTGAACACACCTACCGGCTTGCCACTCTGCACAAGCAGGGTTTCATCGTTTCCCAAACGGCGCAGCGTGGCCACAATGGCATGATAACAGTCCCAGTTCCGGGCCGCTTTTCCCCCGCCGCCGTACACAATGAGCTGCTCTGGCAACTCGGCCACATCGGGATCCAGATTGTTCATCAGCATCCGGAGCGCTGCCTCCTGATGCCATCCCTTGCAAGTAAGTGCCGTTCCCCGCGGCGCGCGTATTGCTTCCATAATAATTTGTCATTTCAGGTTCATGCCGTAAGCCCGTAAGCTCGTAAGCTCGTAAGCTCGTAAGCTCGTAAGCTCGTAAGCTCGTAAGC
>RECM01000063.1 GCA_007694035.1 Balneolaceae bacterium | reverse complement strand
CGCAGACTCATATATTAAGAACTTTACCATTACTTTGCAAGATGCAGTTTGAAAATCTTTCTTGCCGAATGTTCTATGGCAAGACTCCAAATTTATCGCTTTTTCACCTGCTTTGTCAATTATTAAATATTCCGTACCAGATACTGTAACCCTTAACTAAACCAAATATCAGACTCTTAGCTTTTTTTATTTTTTTTGCAGCCCTCGATCCATTCGTAAATAATGGATTCGGAGCTTACCCGCGAACAAACTATTGACTATATATATATATATTACTAAGGTATTAATAACTATGCTACTAATTAATAAATATTTATAGAGCTATTATGATGACACTGTATAATCATTTTGATACAGCGGTCCGAAAATTTAGTATAAAACCTGACTTTTCTATTATATTTCCTTTAATGGTATTATCATATAAGTACTAATTAATATGTATATATATGCAAATTAATTCGGTTAAATTCATATCACCCGCTTTTCTTCTCGCCTTATTATCAATTCTACCGCATGGTCTGACATACCAGCCACATGAAAACGACAGCGTGTCACTTACCCTGATCAATGAATTCCCATCGGCTGATCATGATATTTTTATCGGATACATTAACAGCATGTCGCTTGATGAATCGAATAATATCTATATCACCGACTGGAGAAGTTCAACTATTCATGTGTTTAATGCAAAGGGTGAATCAACAAAGTCTGTTCATAAGCCAGGGCGGGGTCCGGGTGAATTCTTTTACCCCACGTTCTCAATCGCTCAAAATAATAACTTGTACATCAACGATACCGGAAACCGCCGACTAGTTATTACAGATTTGGACGGCATTGAGGTTAACACGTTCTTGTTTGATCTTCATGCACCTGCAAGCTTTGCTATCGCCGATGATAAACTTTTCATTTTACCGGATTACGGCCGGATTCCCTCATCAGAAATACCAGAACTTTCATTAGTTCATGTTTATGACTTGAGCGGGAACAGAATTGGTGAATTCGGTGAACTTCCGCTTTTCGTCGACAATATGATTCCGTTAGCCGGTCGGGCTATTATTAAGCCCTCTGATGATCATTTATATATACTGTTCACCTACTACCCATTAATGCAAGTATATTCCATGGAAGGTGATCTTCAATCCGAATACCGGTTTGATAAAATGGGATATGAGGCCCTTATTCCAGGGAACTACAAAAGCAGATCTTTTTCAGCTCAGGGAGCAAATGTCCGCTTTCTGTTCAAAGGACTTGAGGTGAATGATTACGGTATCTTTATCCTGCATCATCACGATCCTGTAAAAATTGTCCATTTCGACAAGCAATTCAATTATATTCAAACATTTCGGAGCCCGTCTGATATTCGTATTGATTATGTCTTTGATATGTCTGTGGTTAACAATCAGAATGAAGAGGGGGCAGAAAATTTCCGGTTCTACATCGCAAACAGTTTAGAAGATGAATATAAAGTCAGCGTCTTTGAAGCAGATTCAGTGAAATTTTAGTGTGCAACACATCCATTTCGAAACCTGAGAAACTGTGTTATTTGTTTCTAATCCATGTATCTATTTTAAATTCGGGATTCGGTTTTCCACATCTGATAGTATGATCTATTCCCGTACAACGGCGTCCGTGTACTTCACTCCCAGCCTGATCAGCTTGCTTTGCAACGTTGTCGGTTTGAGTTTCAATAGAGCGGCGGCACCGTCTTTACCATATATCTTGCCGCCGGTATGATTGAGAACCTGCCTCAGATACTTGGCACTCATCTCATCAAACGGAATGATTTCGAATGGTTCTTGCCCGGCAGACTCAGGCCGGCTGGTTTTATCTTCTTTGATCTCATCATTCAAAACAAGCCTGACAGCCCTGCTCTTGGCGGTAAGTAGGGCCCGGCCGGTTCGGGTCTTCAACTCTGTAATATTTCCAGGCCATGTATGCCTGCGGAGCTGCTCTTCAGCCGCTGTATCCCACACCGGCTCCCTGATGCCCAGTAATGCTGCTGCTTTTTTTGTGAAGGATGATGCAATTTCCCGGATGTCAGGGCCGCGCTGCCTTAATGGGGGCAACAGTACCGTATTAAAGGTCATACCATAGATCCAGCTCTCGGGCAGGTGCCCTGTGGCATGCATCCGCTCTGGTGTCTCCGGGGCGGTAACGAGTACCTTTACGGAAATCCCTCCGGCAGTCCATCCGTCGATGCAGTTTTTGATTACGTCAAAATCGCTACTTCGCAGGCTGTCTGCGTTATCCAGTATAATTATCGCGATCCTGCTGCCCGGTGCCACCTTCCATTCAGAAGTATCAGGCCGGTTGCCCCCCTTGCAATGAAATACGGTAATATCACCCGCCCTCGCTTCAATCATACGGCTGATTCTGAGGGCAACAGTAGTCCGGCCGGTTCCCTGCTCACCCATTATCCAGCCATGAACGGGCTGTGTGGCGATGAACCAGGCCTTGTTCATCGCTCCTTGCATCACCTCGGATCCGTCAATAAATTCGTCATCGAGGGACTTAATATCGGCACTACCCCCGGCACCACGCTGCCTGTTGCCCGCCTTACCGGCTGCATCCAGCGTTACCACAATGAAATGGTTGTTTGCCGATTTTGACCTGAATATGCGGTAACTGAACCCGAAGGCGACAAGGGCTCCTACTTTACTTGTCAGTTCGCAATGCTGTGCCCCATTTTTCGCATCAGAATGGCTCAACTCGGCGATGCGGTCTACAAGCCTGTTCAGTTCCTTTTGTACGCGGCCTTCCGACTCGGATTCCAGCACGTATTCGCCCGGTGTGTAACCGAGCACGTTTTCAATTTCGCGGTTGGCGAACATGAGCCGCGCATGATCGTTATCCCCGATCCTGAAGAGCAGGGCCGGTACAGGAAGATAATCGAGCAGCTCCCGCCAGAGAGAGTTTGTAAGGGCACCGTGTTCTGTTGCCAGCATAATCCGTCAGAGACCATTTTGATGACTGTTTTTCGAGGCGGAAATTAGCAACCCTTCCGACAATTCAAAAACGGTTTCGTCAGTCCGGCGCATCCCCGGTTTTTTCGAACAGAGCATTGCCTTCCGGATCCTCCTCAAAATCACGCAGATAGTGTACGCATGCATATATTATTGGTGTGTCGAACAGCGCCGCAAAAAATTTGAATATATAGGAATTGAAGATCAGGATGGCCAGCGCACCGACGGTTGTAATCGAATCGCCAAGATTACCGGCCAGGTAAAGGATAGTGAGGATGGCGGTTGAATCGACGAGCTGGCTGATCATGGTCGAGCCGTTGTTCCTGAGCCAGAGGTGTTTGCCGGCCGTAAACTTTTTCCAGAAGTGGAAAAGGCGCACATCGATGGTCTGGGCCACCAGGTAGGCGATCATGCTGCCGATGGTATTCCCCACCATAAAACCGTACACCCCCTCGAACAGATCAATGCCGCCGCTCACTCCATAGGTATTGGGCAGCCAGTGGTTGATGGTCATAATAATGAGCATAAACACATTCATGAAAAATCCGACCCAAACCAGCATCTGCGCTTTGGCCCGGCCGAAAAGCTCCGAAATCAGGTCGGTACACAAAAACGTTAATGGAAACGCGATTAGCCCCACCGGTACGCTCATTGTATACAGGCGGTCTGCCCTGACCAGCTCCGGCACCAGGGGCAGCATCCAGTCCGGCAGATTGAGCTGAAAAAGCGTAACAAATTTCGTGGTACCAATGATATTCCCCATAACCAGAGCTGTAAGAAATACGGCACACAGGCTCAGGAAAAGCAGATCCCTTTTGTAGGCGACGGTTGGTTTTTTGGGCATCAGTCAGGTTTTTAGTTTCCGTGGGGCAAATTTGTCAAATTTTGATGAGATATCCTCATCTGTACATACATCTGTCGCGACCTTATATTTCCGGCATACCAGAACTGTTCAGTTCAGCAACTGCATAATCTGTAGCAATGGCATTTCTTATTCGGCTGGGGAATTACGAATTATGGACTACAGGCTGCATATTACTGACTATTGATTGCAGATTGCAGATTGCAGATTACGAACAGGAAACTGCCGTACACGAATTTTGATTCCCGCAACAAGCAACATTTATACGGTTGAATTCGTGGTAAATTAGAGCAAGGAGTGAACGCTGGGCCCGGCCTGCAGGTTTTGGGTGCCAGTACAAATTATCGTACCAATCACAGAAACCATGGATACCGCCACACTTGAAACCCGTTACAGCATCGCACAGGCCGCCGTTGATCTGTACGAACAGGACCCTGATCAGTTCACCCTGAAAAATGTGGGTGAAATAGTTGGCCTCTCCACTTCGGGTATCTACGGGCATTTCAACAATAAGGAAGAAATACTCCGGTTCTGGTATGAGTCTGTTGTGCACCGCTACAGGTTAATGGCTGCTGAACTCGACGAGTTCGAGTCTCTTACGCTGGCCGAAAAGATTTCCAACTTCATTTACGCCTCACTCGAAATGATGGGTGAGCACCGGCATTTCGTGGTTGAAACGTTCGACGAGGTGATGTACAACCACGGTGAGACCACGGGCATGATCACCGAAATCGAAAAATTGATTACCTCCTTTATTGAAGATGACGGCAGGGTGCCCGGGTTCAACAGGCTGTTTACCGGATCTCTGCTCTACCAGTTTCTGGCCGACGAATACCTGCATATCGTCCGGTTCTGGATCAGCGACGAGTCGGAGAACAACGAAAAAACCCTTGAACTGGTCGATAAGCTCACTTCGTTCCTCGAAGAAATGCTCTACAATGCGGTTGCAACCAAAGGTTTTGACCTGGCCCGTTTTCTGTACGAGCAAGGTGCGATACGAATCCCGAATCTGTTGACCTATACACGGCGGCTTTTACCATTTTAACATCCGTTTTCCCTTTGTAATAATTATGAGCGACTATCCATCATCGAAATTTCAGCGCGGCAGCACCATTGCCAAAACCGGCCTGAAAATGGGCACCAATTACGCAAAACATCATCTGAAGAATGTGTTGCAGGGCAAGAAGAACAACATCCGGGAAGTGCACCGCAAGAATGCCAACATCATGTTCAATGAGCTGGCCAAACTCAGGGGTACAGCGCTGAAAATGGCACAGGCGATGAGCCTCGATTCGGCCATACTGCCCGACGAATTTGCTGAAATAATGACCCAGGCACAGTACAGTGTTCCGCCAATCAATAAAGCTTTGATCAGAACCCTCATCAAAAAAGAGCTGGGCGACTACCCCGAGAATATTTTCGCGTCGTTCGAGCCCGATGCTTTTGCCGCTGCCTCACTTGGCCAGGTACACCGCGCTGTGCTTAAAGACGGTACCAGCGTTGCCGTAAAGGTACAGTACCCCAACGTTCGGGAGACCATCGACAGTGACCTGGCCATGGTGAAGGTCATTTACCAGCAACTGGTTCAGGGGAAGCTCGCCGACGATTACTTTGCAGAGGTGCGGGAAAAGCTGATCGAAGAGACCGACTATCTGAATGAGGGCGCGCAGATCCGTTTCTTTCATGACAATTACAGCCGGGGGGACTTTGTGACCCCCGAATGGATCCCGGATTTGAGTACCGGCAAGGTGCTGACCATGACCTTTATCGATGGGGTTCACCTCACCGAGTTTTTGCGCCGGCATGATGATCAGGAGATGAAAAACCGGTACGGGCAGCTCATCTGGGACTTTTTCCATGCACAGATAAACGACAGTTATACCGTGCATGCCGATGCCCATCCGGGCAATTTCCTCTATACCAACGACGACCGGCTGGGTGTGCTCGATTTTGGCTGTGTAAAAACCTGCCCGGAAGACTTTTTCACCAGGTATATGTCGCTGTTCGTGGCCCACTTCAACCAGCACGAAGAACGCATGCTCCGTCTCTACAAAGACCTCGACATCATTGATGAGGTAACCGATCTGAGCGAAAGCGAATATGCTTTTGTGAATTTCACCCGCCGGCTGGGCCGGATGTTTGTGTCGCCCTACCACAACGACCAGTTCGACTTCGGCGACGAGCAGTTCAGAGAAGAGTTCAACGTATATGCCCGGGAGGCCGTCGGATACAAGGAGCCCCGCGGATCGAAACACTTCATTTTCATGGCGCGCGCCCATCTGGGGATGTATCAGATGCTGATGAAGCTGGATGCGGTGGTGGATGTTCGCCCCGGGAAAAAACGTCTTTTCGATTTCCTGAACCGCCACGAACTGATTCAGGAGGGTGATGCAGTTTAGCCGGCATAATAATAAGTTCATGGCACCATACATGGCACTATATAAGTTCACGGTACTTCCTAACGGTATTAACTCGCTGAGTTCCTGCTGACCAAGCCGATCTACCCGCCGCTTATCCCATATGCACAATCAGTTTTGACTTTGATTTAAAAGAAAAATTAACAAATGCATACGGGGTACGGAATCAAACATTGCAACCAGAAGTCGGTCCATCCGACGCCATTTCCCAGCCGGACTTTTTTTTAAGAATCCATAATTTTCTTATTTTAAATCCTCGCCGGACGATATTAACTAACCATCGTATCCGGTTTTAACAAACCATTAACCAACCACACAACTATGGACGACCTTCCTGGTAGTTGCCACATAGTTATACAATACGCATCAGCCGTGCATTTGCGGTGCGAAGTGTGGTCCGGTTCCCTTTCCTCTTCTTTCTGATAAAGGGGTCATCCCGGGTCTCTTCCTCCTTCCGCCGCAAGGTACTGCCACATAAAAAGGAGGAGCAACATGCAAAAAGAGCAAGTTAACGAGCTGCTGAACCGGCTCATTGCATCCAAAAAAGGACCCGAGGCCCTCAGGGAAGCTTGCCAGGAATTGCATCCGGCCAGCCTTGCCGACTGGCTTGAAGAAACCGAGATAACCCAGATCACCCACATTCTCGGAATACTGGAAAACGGATACAGGGCCGACGTATTCAGCCATCTGGATTCGGAAGTGCAACATGAGGTTGCAGAGATCCTCGATTTCGACACCATGGTGAACCTTGTGATGAACATGGGGCACGACGATCGGGTAGACCTTCTGCGGGTGCTTGATGAGGCGCTGAGTGAACGGGTTATTCGTTCTCTGGCCAGGGCCGAACGCGACGACATTCTGCGTCTGAGCGATTACCAGGAGGGTACCGCTGGTGCAGTTATGACCTCCGACTATGCATGGGTCGGTACCGGAACATCTGTGAGGGAAGCTCTTAAAAAGATCAAGCAGGAAGCACCCGACAAAGAGACTATCTACAACCTTTATGTTCTCGACAGTGACCAGAAACTTGTGGGTCTTTTGTCGCTCAAGGATCTGCTGCTTGCCTCCCTCAACGACAAAATCGAAGACCTGATGCATGCCGACGTGATAAGTGTACTGGCATCGGATTCTCAGCAAAAAGCGACTGAACTGCTTTCAAAATACGACCTGATCGCCATTCCGGCTGTTGATGAGCATGGCCGCTTACAGGGCATTATTACCTTCGATGATGCAATGGATGTTGCCGAAGAAGAGGCTACTGAGGATTTTCACAAACTCGGTTCGACCGGCCTTGGCAAGATGAGCCTCCGCGAGGCAGGCATTGCCACCATGATCCTTAAACGCTCGCCCTGGTTGCTTGTACTGGTGTTCATGAACATCTTTTCAGGTGCAGGAATAGCCTATTTCGAGGATACGATTGAGGCCGTTGTGGCACTGGTGTTCTTTCTGCCCCTGCTTATAGACAGCGGAGGTAATGCCGGATCGCAGTCGGCCACCCTGATGGTTCGTGCCCTGGCAACCGGCGATGTGCGTATGCGCGACTGGTTCGGGCTGCTGGGTAAGGAAGTGATCATAGCACTGGGAATAGGGATCATGATGGCCCTGGCTGTATCGGTGATCGGGTATTACCGTGTTGGCCCTGAGGTGGCTGTGGTTGTGTCGTCGACAATGATACTGATCGTTCTGTTTGGCAGCCTGGTTGGAATGTCGTTGCCATTCGGCCTACAGAAATTCAACTTCGACCCTGCCACAGCTTCGGCACCACTGGTAACCTCTCTCGCCGATATCGGCGGTGTGCTGATCTACTTCAGCATCGCGACCTGGTACCTCGGTATTGGTTTAGGCTGATACTGACATCTGCCGGCATGTATTGCGGTCTAATATTCCGGCCTTTTCGCAATACTGGTTCAATAGATGTACGGCGATTCACGGTCTGCTTACACCTCTTGGTCGCGCATTGCATACCTGTTACAAAATCCATTATTACAACATCAATCAGGAAAAAGTAATCAAAAGGATTCCAACATGTTCTTATCCAGATTTCCCATTGATATTAAACAATTATTTCGCATCGCGATCATAATATGCCTATTGGTTCCAGGTTTTCTCTCACAGGCACGCGGCCAGCAATTTGTTACCGACGACGCAGCCGTTGTCGGCCACAAATCATTCCAGGTTGAGGCCTGGTACGGCGAATACAGTTCCTGGCTGCTGCCGGCGTGGGGCGTGTTTAAAGGCGTGGAGCTGACCCCCGGGCTTGGCTATATCCAGGACGGGGAGGGCGATTATGAATTCCAGTGGGTTTTACAGCTGAAGTACATACCTGTTGAAATCGAACCCGGCAAAACAGGCTTCGGAATTGTGGCCGGCACCGGAATGGCCCCGTTTACCCAGCCCGGGCGGCGATCTTTCAACGACCTGTACGCCTACGGGGTGCTTGGCCGGAGCTTTTTCGGCGACGCACTGCATCTGCATGGAAACCTGGGCTGGATCTTTGAGAACGACGCAGATCCGGGCTTCCCGGATCATCTTCTGACCTGGGGCCTGCGTTCGGATGTGGCGATTTCGGACCGGATAACCTGGATTGCGGAATCCTTTTCGGGCGGATATGCCCTGCCCGAGATGCATACCGGGTTGAGGTTTACCCTCATTCAGGATTTACTGGAAATGGATATCAGTTACGGGATGCACACCGACAAAAATGAGACGGGTATCGGGTTTAATATCGGACTGGCCTGGACGCCCTGACGGGGCATAAAAAATGCCACCTCCAGGGTGCTGAACACTCCCGAAGGTGGCATCGTTTTTATACTATAATTCTATCAGGGTGATTTGATGAACCGGTATAACTCGCTGTCGGTGGAGATAATGATGGAGGTCTGCCCGTCGAGTGTTTTCTCGAAGGCCTCCATGGTACGGGTAAATTCGTACAACGCTCTCGACTGTGCATTCCGGTTGTAGGCTGATGCGTAGATGCGTGTTGCCTGGGCATCGGCCCGGCCGCGGATCTCCTCGGCTTCGCGGAAGGCTTCCGACTGGATCTGAGCAAGGTCGCGTTCCCGCTCACCATCGATGGCACGGGCTTCACCCTGGCCTTCAGAACGGAACTGGTCGGCAATACGCTTCCTCTCAGAAATCATCCTTTCATATACCCGCTCGCGTACCTCTTCAACATAACTAATCCGTTTAAAACGGAAATCAAGTATGCGTATGCCAAGGTCGGCGGTACGTTCATTGGCGCGTTCGAGTACGATTCGTTCAATCGCGTCCCGGCCAACGGTGATATCTTCAAGGGATTCTATTGCTTCCAGGTAATCATCGGTGACCTCGGGTTCACGGTTGGTCGACCGTACAATGTCGAGCAGATCATGGCTGGCCACGGCATTCCGGGTTTCACCGTCAAGAATGTCGTCGAGGCGCGACTGCCCGCCCCGCTCATCACGCAGACGTACGAAGAACTGGAGCGGATCGGTGATTTCCCAGCGCGCGTAGGAGTCTACAAAGATGAAACGCTTGTCGCGGGTCGGCACCTGATTGGTATCGCCATCCCATTCGAGATAGCGTTTGTCAAAGTAGGATACGCGCTGTAAAAAAGGCGTTTTAATATTGATGCCCGGTTCCGTGCGAGGTTCACCGACCGGTTTTCCGAACTGGGTAACAATTGCCTGCTGGGTTTCATCCAGAATGAAAATAGTATTGAAACCGAGTACCGCAACAAATGCAGCTGCAACTATAAGGATTATGGTTTTGTTATTCATATCAGTTACCTCCGCCGGCTGTGAGTTGCCTGGTCTGCAAATTCAGAAGCGGCAGCACGTTGTTTCCGTTGTCATCCACAATTATTTTCTGACCAATCAGCGGTATAACCTTCTCCATGGTTTCAAGGTAAATCCGTTTTTTTGTGACCTCGGGGGCCAGAATGTACTCGGTGTACAGTTCGTTAAAGCGGGCAACCTCACCCTGTGACCTGTTCACCCGGTTGAGGGCATAGCCTTCAGCACGCTGAATCATTTCACGGGCTTCACCCCTGGCTCTTGGAATTACCCGGTTGTACTCGGCTTCGGCCTGGTTGATGAGCGTTGACCGTTCCTGCTGGGCTTCGTTCACCTCGTTAAAGGATGCCTTTACCTTGTCGGGCGGATTCACATCCTGCAGTACGACCTGGTCGATACGGATGCCGTTTTCATACTCGTCGCACAGCTGCTGAAGCATCACCTCAACCGTTGAGGCCACCTCCTGCCGGCCTACTGTGAGAACCTCATTCACGGTACGGTCGCCGATCACCTTGCGCATCACGGCTTCGGTCATGTCGCGCAGGGTTTTCTCCGCGTTTCTGACCCGGAACAGATACTGATAGGAATCGCTGATACGGTATTGAATAACCCACTCCACATCGGCCATGTTCAGATCGCCGGTTAGCATGAGGGATTCATCCACATATGGCCTTTTTGAATAGGTAGACCGGGCACCGGCTTCAATAGTTCTGAAACCGAATTCCTGTTTCAACTGCCGCTGTACCGGAATTTTAAACATTTTTTCAGCTCCCATGGGCAGAATAAAATTCAGCCCGGGAGGTACAGTACGATCGTATTTGCCCAGTCGGAGAACAACGCCCTCTTCTTCGGGACCAACCGTGTGAATGGAAGTTAATGCCACGATCAGCACGATAACTCCCACGATTATTTTGGTCAGATGCTTGCGCAGAGCCAATATTTCCGGCGGTATATTCGCGCCGGGAAATTGTTGTTTTGCCATTTTTTTTCCAGTTAGTGATTAAATTGCCATTTCAGATTATGGAGGGTATAAGATAGACATTCTACCCGTAGCAGGCACCTATTGTTCATCGAATTGAACAGAGGGGCTTCAGCTTTCAGTTCTGTTATTATTGGCGCCCCGGCACCCTGATATTCCGGTCTGTGAGCTCGTTCGAAGTATATTACCCATCATTCAGTACTGCCATTCCCGATTGCCGCCGGGCAATATTACTAATTAAATATCCATCGGTAACAATTTTCTGTTGCATCGAATTCGAAAAACATCTATCATTATCGATTATGAAAAACAAACCACTGTATATGATGTGTTGCTGTATGCACCCCAACCCGGGTTCGTGACAGCTGTATACCATAAATAGTGTATTAGTTTTACGAACCCTTCCCGAGCCAATTTCGAGAAGGGTTTTTTTTCGAGCATTAACATCGTTCTTTGAAACCGACTCTTATCGAGAAAGGCTGAGGGATCAGGCCCTGTGAAGCCTTAGCAACCGCCCTGACCATTGCGTAACAGCGATGGCCGGGGGTCAGGTGCTAAATCCTGCCCGCTCCGGCATCCGCCGGGAACGGGAAAGATGAGAGAAGACGGACTATTCGCCAACCGCGTTGAAGCCTCTTCTGTCATCTGTACGGAAGAGGCTTTTTTTTGATTAACACCCCCCGTCATGCCGAGCGCAGTTCCGGGCGCAGCCCGGGACGAAGTCGAGGCATGTGTGCGGCTGTCAAAGCCGCACTGGGGGGAACAGATACATGACAACAATATGAACAGATTTCTAAAATACCGTGCAAACCGGCGCACAGCGCCGGTTTGCACACATACTTCGACTTCGCTGCGCTGCGCTCAGTATGACGGGGGTACGCACGGCTGCGCTCAGTATGACCGAAGCGGGGTGCGCCTTGACGGAAGCGAAGCTCGCCCTGGCGGGAAAGGAGTGCTCGCTTGAAATCCACTTTCGGCAGCTGGTATGAAACCAAAATGTACGCCACTCCCGAGCTGGCGCAGGAGACGAATGAACTGGAAGAACTTCTCGATGAGGTGAAAACCATCGCTATAGTTGGAATTTCTGCAAATGCAACCCGCGACAGTCACTTCGTAGGGCGTTACATGAAAAACGCCGGCTACAAAGTGGTGCCTGTGAACCCCGGTGCAACAACCATTCTGGAGGAGACCTGCTACCCCGACCTGGCCAGCATCCCCTTCCCTGTTGATGTGGTCGACATTTTCAGAAAACCGGAAGACATACCCGGTGTAGTTGATGAAGCCATTGAACTGAACCCGAAAATTATCTGGCTGCAGCTCGGCACCGGTACCCACAACGACTTAATCGGCAAAACAACAGAACGCGGAATACGCCTCGTTCAGAACAGGTGCATCAAGGTAGATCACCAATTTTTAATACGACCAAAACAGGAAAAATCCACAAAAACGAAGGTAACCTAATGAGTACTAACGGCAAAGCGAGAAACTACAAGTTTGAAACCCTGCAGCTGCATGCAGGCCAGGAACCGGATCCGGCCACCAATTCCAGGGCGGTACCGATCTATCAGACCACATCCTACGTGTTCAACGATACCGAACACGCCGCAACACTTTTTGCGCTGAAGGATTTCGGGAACATCTACACCCGTATCATGAACCCGACCACCGATGTGTTTGAAAAGCGGATCGCGGCCCTCGAAGGCGGCGTTGCGGCAGTGGCCACATCCTCCGGGCAGGCCGCGCAGTTCCTGGCCATCGCCACCATCGCACAGGCCGGCGACAATATCGTGTCGACAAGTTTTCTCTACGGTGGTACGTATAACCAGTTCAAGGTGTCGCTGCCACGGCTTGGCATCAAGGTGAAGTTCGTAGAAGAGGATTCGATTGAAGCTTACGAGGCCCAGATTGATGAGCATACCAAAGCCATCTATGTGGAATCCATCGGCAATCCGCGCAACAACATTCCCGATTTTGAGGCACTGAGCGCCCTTGCCGAAAAAAACGGCATACCGCTCATTGTCGATAACACCTTCGGGGCCGGCGGTGCCATCGTGCAGCCCATCAAATGGGGGGCCAATATCGTGGTCGAGTCTGCCACCAAATGGATTGGCGGCCATGGCACCTCTGTAGGAGGCGTTCTGGTTGATGCCGGCAATTTCAACTGGGGCAATGGTAAATTTCCCTTGTTCACCGATCCGGCCCCGGGCTATCATGGTCTCCGGTTCTGGGAGGTATTCGGTGACAAAGGCCCTTTCGGCAACATCGCCTTTGCCATCCGTGCCCGTGTTGAAGGCCTGCGTGACTTCGGCCCGGCCATCTCGCCGTTCAACAGTTTCCTGCTGCTTCAGGGCCTGGAAACACTTTCGCTCCGGGTTGAACGCCATGCTGAAAACGCGCTTAAACTGGCCCAGTGGCTGGAAAACCACGAAGCGGTAAGCTGGGTAAATTACGCCGGTCTGCCCGGCCACCCCTATCACGACAAAGCCAAAAAATACCTGAATGAGGGACGTTTTGGCGCCGTGCTGAACTTCGGCGTGAAGGGTGGTTATGAAGCAGCCAGGCAGTTCATCGAAAACGTACACCTGGCGAGCCACCTGGCGAATGTGGGCGATGCCAAAACCCTGGTCATCCATCCCGCATCCACCACTCACCAGCAGCTGGCCGATCATGAGCAGCAGGCAAGCGGGGTTACCGAAGACCTGATCCGCGTGTCGGTTGGCATCGAGCATATCGACGACATCATCGTCGATTTCGAGCATGCATTCAGCAAAGTGGCAGTGCACAGCTGATGACCGGAAAATCTTATAAAGTGCAGCTTGATACCCCCTTCACAACCGAAGGGGGCTTCACTTTCCCCGGAATCGAAATCGATTTCAAAACCTGGGGAGAGCTGAACGGGAAGCGCGACAACGCCGTGGTGATCTGCCACGCCCTCACAGGAAATGCGGCCGCCGACGAGTGGTTCTCAGGACTGTTTGTGGAGGGAGGCGTGCTGGCCCGCGGTGGCTATTTCACGGTCTGCGCCAATGTTCTGGGAAGCTGCTACGGCACTACCGGGCCTTTGAGCATCAATCCGGAAACAGGCAAACCATGGGGAGGCGACTTCCCCCGCATCACCATACGCGATATGGTAAACGTTCACCGGCTGCTGCTCGATCATCTGGGTGTGAACGGGGTTGAATTTGTAATCGGCGGATCGATGGGCGGCATGCAGGCCCTTGAGTTTGGCCTGATGGATGACCGGGTAAAGGCAATTGTACCGATAGCCATGGGCATGGCACACTCGCCCTGGGCCATTGGCATCAGCGAAGCCCAGCGGAGGGCCATCTACAGCGATCCCAACTGGCAGGATGGCTACTACGGCAATGGTACCAGGCCGGTTCAGGGAATTTCTGCGGCACGCATGATGGCGATGATTACCTATCGCACCGCCAGCCTGTTCAACGAGCGTTTCGGGCGCAACCCCCAGGAGGGCAGGGATATCTTCCAGGTGGAATCATACCTGAATTACCAGGGCGAAAAGCTGGCCGG
>RECM01000007.1 GCA_007694035.1 Balneolaceae bacterium | reverse complement strand
ATTTATTTAGTTGGTTGTTGTACCCTGTTTTATACCTTTTATTTATTCTTATTATTGGAAATTTTTCGGGCTTTTATCCATATCCATTTTTGGATGTCGCTGAACTGGGAATAGGAAAAGTAATGGTAATTTCCTTTTATCTTTTAATCGTAATGAGTTTACTTTTTCTGATATTCAATTTTATCGAAAAAAAAGTATTAGTAAAAACTGTTTCCAGATAGTTGAAAACAAAGTGCAGCCATTGGTAGCCACTAATTTTGCCCAAAAACAGGGCAACACTATTTCAGAAGTGACAGAATTCCAATCTGTCACCGGTAGCCACATTTGTGGCACTCAAAATTTTGTTCTCCGCATCAACATTAATGGTGAAAATCGCTACCTTCGCCAAGCCCGAAACCGTTGTGCGAAATACATAACAAAATTATACATACAGTATCAAATTTTCAGTAACATACATTTCTATTCAGTTCCCAATTTCTTTCAAAAATCCTTGATTAAAGGAATGTGAAAAAATACAATATCGGTATCATCGGCTACGGCGGATTTGGAAAATTCCTCCACAACGCTTGGAGCAGGCTTGACAATGTGCACATCACGGCCATCTCGGATCCAATGACCGATAAGCTGCAAGGGCTTGGGTCAATAAAAACATTTACTGACTGGCGCGATTTGATCCGGGATCCGGACATAACCCTCGTGGCCATTGTTACAGAGCCGGCTTCGCACGAATTAATTGCGACAGCCTGCATGGAAGCGGGCAAACACGTGCTCATCGAAAAACCTCTTGCCATTACGCTTTCCGATGCAGAAAAGATTATTCAGGTCCGCGATCAGACCAACACTGTTGCAGCCATTGATTTTATCATGCGCTTCAACCCGCTGATGCAGACGATCCGGCATTTCAGCCAACAGGGCCTTTTCGGACGGCTGCGTCGGGTAGACGTTGAAAACTATGCCCAGGATGAGCAGCTTCCGCCGGAACACTGGTTTTGGAATCCTGACCGTTCCGGCGGCATCCTCATCGAACATGCGGTACACTTTATTGACCTTGTGCACTATTTGGCTCCGGCAAACGTATTGGCTGTAAATGGGTTAAAACACAGCCGAAACCCGCAGCAGGAAGATCAGATTATGGCCAATGTGCTCTATGAAGGCGGGCTGATCGCTACACACTACCATTCATTTGCACGTCCCGGTTTTTTTGAAACCACCACCATTAAACTTGCCTATGATCTCGCCGATATTGAACTGCAAGGATGGATACCTCTTTTGGCAGATGTGAAAGCAATCGTCAATTCGCAGAACAAGCAAACCCTGCTGTCCAACCCGTTTTTTGAATACGCCGGTTCAGTGCCCATCGGGCAGGCAAATGACGAATCCAGGCCTGCCGGCTGGGGAGGAACTGGTAATCTGAGTCAATCGGGCAGGCAATTTATATATTCAGGCGGCATCCGCTATGAGGTTGATGAGGTTGTAACAGGCGTTCTTCAACTGAGCCGACCCAAGCAGGACGTTTATACCAGCTGTGTTCAGGCATCATTGCTCGATGTGCTAAAAAAAATCAACGACCCCTCTCATCCGCTGGCTGCCGGCCTCGAAACGGGAATAACCAGCCTGGTGGTGGCCGTTCGCGCCACCGAATCGGCAAGATCGATAGTTTGAACTGCGATTCAGATCGATTAAACCCTGCTGGCACCGATTGCTGTTGTGGAACGTGAACGACCGGGCAGGCCTGCTGCCAGTAGTCGCGACAGACGGGTTACATCACCATCAATAAAATTTCTGGTGCGGCCGTGGGCTACCGGGTCGGACTTCCCGGCACTTATAGCAGCTCTGATGGCTTCTGGTGCTGCTCTGCAGTTCAAACGCGTCCGCAGCTCAATAATTCACTCGCAATCTGTGCGATAAAGGCTGGTTTCACCTTTGGTAATGGATCAGGAAAGAATCCTCACACAGCCATCAAAACCGGAAGGTATAGGTGAGTTTGATTCCCCCGCTCGTTTCGAGCGGGCGAAACCGCTCTTCCTCGTTAAGCCAGTTCATCGAGTATACCAGGAAAAGATCGGCCCCGGGCCTGATAATCCATCGCATACGCTGATAAAAGCCCACCAGTTCGCTCAGGTTGTCGTACTGTACGATGGAAGTGAACGATATAGTTGGGGTAAGGTCAAGATTCCCCCTGAAACGGAACAGGTCGGTCGAAAAAGAACCCTCGGCCAGATCCACCATCGACCTCTGCCAGTCGCCCGTAATATTGATGCCCGGATAGGGCCTCACTGTAATGCTGCCTGCAACATCGGTACGGGTGCCTGTCCAGAATCCCTGATACCCGGCCTCAGCAACCAGGTAGATCCGGCGCGACGGCGGTGAGCCGACCTCGTAGGTTACCTTGGAGTTCCGGTACTCACCTGCTGGTATGATGATGCTGCCGTCTCTGCGGATATCGAACGGAAAACCGATGCGCTCATACTGCCTCTGCAGCCTGAGTTCGGTAGACGCTCCCGTTTCGAATGTCAGATTCACCGGTTCTAACCAAACATTGACGGTCTCAGGCCGAAAATCCATGCCCATCAGATACTCGAAATACAGTTCGGTATTCACTGCGCGCAGCCAGCTCACACCGGGTGTAAGCAATGTGTAACCTGCCGAGGGCTGAAAGCGGCGGAAACCGTTCCGGCTGGCAAAACCGACCGCGGGATCGTAACCCGTGCCAAACTCACGGTAGGAAGCATGGGCGTAAAACGGGATGTTGGGATAGGAAACCCGGAAACCGCGTGTGCTGCGGTCTGCCAGGCTCGTGGCCTCACCGGGATGGTTTGTACTGTGTGCCACAAAAAAAACCTGAAACTGAAGGTTTTTCCTTTCCAGGAACCTGGAGGTAGACAGATCAAGATCAACTCCTACGGTCTGGCGCACCGGCGGGGCCTCATCCCCTAACGACGACCGGCGGGTATAGATCACCCCGATGCGGCTCTCCTGCCCCACATTATGTACCACCCTTGCAACCGTGAAATCCTCTTCGTTCAG
>RECM01000189.1 GCA_007694035.1 Balneolaceae bacterium | reverse complement strand
CACTGATCGGCCATTCCGCCTTCGATTACCTGAATGTGGCCGGAAACATCATCGGGCTGGGCGTACACATGCCGGACCGCATCATCCTGTTCTGGTGCCTTAACGATGTGTACGGAGGTGCTCCCGCAACGAGCCCGGGTGATGCCACCGCAACCGCCCCTGTTGATCAGGCCGGCACAGAAGCTGCCGATCCGGCAGGCAATGCGGCAACTTCCCGCGATGACAGACGTCCGGACAAACCCGGCACAGACCAGCAGACCGTGCGTGAAAACATAGGGCCGTTCCTGCGCTTCGCTAACAGGAATATCTATTTGTATCAATGGCTTTTGGCCACGGCTTCTGACCGCGGGCGGGTTTATTTTGAATACGACAGACAGTTTTACCAGGAGGATAACCCCAATTTCGCCACCGCGATCGATCGTATTGAGATTATCCGCGATATGGCGGAATTCAACGGCATCCGTTTCGACCTGGTGGTGATGCCCTACGAATACCAGTACCGTTCAGGCGGCTTCCACCCGCAGGATGTGCTTGTTAGCGCATTGCAGCAAAAGGGGATACGGGCCCATGACGCCCGCAGCGCATTCGAAGGCTACCCCGACATAACGTCGCTGTACATGTACGGAGACGGCATCCACTTTTCAGAAAAGGGGCACAGGGTACTCTGGGATTGGCTCAGACAGAGGATTTGAACCCTGATTGATTGGCATTAAACGGGACTGCGTACGTGGGCCGGATTGGTGATGTCTGTGAAACCTGATTGATTGGCGTTTATCCAGACCGGATAAGCAGGCCGGATTGGCGTAGCGTGTGTACCCTGATAGATTGGCATTTTTACCGGATGCCTTTAATGGCAGCCTCCTGTGTACTCAGGCAGGAACGGTGCGCAGAATATCCGTGTGGTTTGTGAAAGGGCTTTTTTGCCATGCTGCGCTGCGTTATTTTTCTGATCAAATATTATCACTACATAAACGGAGATTTTTATGGATTCCAACGCCGACAGCAGCTTCAAACCCCTCACCCAGTTTACCGAAGATGAAAACATGCTGCGCGAAGCGGCGGCCGATTTTGCGAAATCGGTTATCGGTCCCAAAGTCCACGCCATGGATGCTGCGGCGAAACTGGATCCGGATGTGATACAGGGCTGTTTCGATCTCGGTCTGATGGGGATCGAGGTGCCGGTTGAGTATAACGGCGCCGGCGGAACGTTCATGATGGCGATCCTGGCCATTGAGGAGCTGTCGAAAGTGGATGCATCCGCCAGCGTGTTTGTGGATGTACAGAATACCCTGGTGAACAACGCCTTCATCAATTTTGGTGATGAGGCCCTGAACAAGAAGTATTTGCCCCAGCTGGCCGAAACCAAGGTCGGCGCCTATGCCCTGAGCGAGGCCGGATCGGGCAGCGACGCATTTGCCCTGAAAACCAGGGCGGTAAAAAAGGGTGATGAGTACATCCTGAACGGCACCAAACTGTGGATCACCAACGGGGCCGAAGCCGATATCTTTATCGTATTTGCCAACCTGAACCCGGAGGCCGGTTACAAGGGAATTACCGGGTTCATCGTGGAGCGCGATTTCGAAGGCTTTGAGGTTGGCCCGAAGGAAGACAAGCTCGGCATACGTGCCAGTTCCACAACCGCGCTGATTTTGGAGGACTGCCGCGTGCCTGCCGAAAATGTGATCGGTCAGGAAGGCAAAGGCTATAAAATCGCGATGGAAACCCTGAACGAAGGCCGTATCGGTATCGGGGCCCAGATGGCCGGAATTGCCCAGGGCGCCTTCCAGAACGCGCTGGCCTACAGCAAAGAGCGCAAACAGTTCGGCAAGGCCATCAGCGAATTCCAGGGACTTCAGTTCCAGCTGGCCCAGATGGCCATCGAGATTGAAACCGCCCGTTTGCTGGTCTACAACGCCGCACGGCTGAAAATGGCGGGACAGCCGTTCCTGAAAGCCGCGGCCATGGCCAAATACTATGCCTCCGATATCGCCGAACGGGTATCGTCGATGGCAGTCGATGTGTACGGCGGTTACGGGTTCGTAAAGGAATACCCCGTAGAGAAGTTCTACCGCGATGCCAAAATCGGCAAAATCTACGAGGGAACATCGAACATGCAGCTGCAGACGATCGCCAAAATCATACTCTCCGAAGTATGACAGCCCCCACCGTCATGGTGAGCAGCTAATATCGCCCATTCGGGGCTGCATTATTTGGATGGTGACAACATCTGTGTTGTTGGTATGTTTCGAATCAGGGAACAAGTGAACATGTGAACAATTGAACCGCGAAGTGTTTTGGGAGGATGTGACCGGTAGCATGACGCATCAAAACACTTCCACATTCCCTATTCCCTATTCTATTGTTCTACTGTTCAAAAGCTTTCTACCAGTTCCGGCTTCGGCCTTCGCGGCGCTGGTGGCGCTGGCGTTCCATCAGGGCGGCCCGGCTGTAGCGCTCTTCCCAGGTTTGCAGCTGTTCGGGCGACAGGATGCTGGCGAGCGACTCGTGCAGTGAATCGGAATGGGCTGTCATCGCCTTGTCGTATTCACGTCGCTGGTTTTCCATCATCCGCCGCATATCACGGCGATGGTGTTCCAGAAGGGTAAAGAATGGTTCCTCCTGATCGCTGGTCAGCTCAAGCTCAGTGATCAGCCGGTTACGCAGGGCCCTGAACTGCCGGTCCTGCCGGGGGGACTCATCCACGAAGCGCTCTGAAACCGGGGGGGCCGGCGACAGGTTCTTTGCCGCAAAATAACCGGTCGCACCACCAAGCAGAAAGGTGATGAGAAATGCCAGCGGGATGAAAAATCGGTTCTTCATGATCATGGCCGCTCCTCGGTCAGGGGGTAGTCCATCCAGTAGGGCAATTGCGCCTCACTGATCAGCTCGTTAGCAGGATTGCCGTACAGGTACATTTCTACGGTTTCCGCATCGATCGCTGTTCCATTCTGGAAGGATGGTATCACAGCCATGAAAATCAGTACCGCGGCGAGCCCGCCGGCAAGCACATAGCGCCTGAAAAAGTGGATAATTTCCTGCTCGACCGACAGCCCCGTTTCTGCCGCCTCCATCCGGGCAGCCAGCCTCATCTCAAAACCGGGCCTTGGCTGCATGTCAGCATAGGCCGAGGCCAGATCGGGCTTTTTCATCTGGGCATGAAATTCCTCTTCCAGGCCGGGATGGTTTTCAAGCTGCCCGATCAGCTCTTTGAGTTGATCCGAATCCAGATTGCCATCCACGGCTTCTGTGATGAGTGCTATGATGTCATTTTTTTTCATATTTCTGCTCCAAGTCTGGTCAGTTCAATGCGGAGGGCCTGCCTCGCCTTGAACAATCTGCTTTTTACCGCACTTTCGGTCACATTCAGTACCTCGGCAATTTCCTCATAGGTCAGATCCTGAAGTTCCCTCAGAATAATCACTGTTTTATGATCCTCGTTCAGCGATGCGATCGCCCTGCGCACCAGCATCACCTCTTCGTTTTGTTCGACTTCCGTTTTATCCCTGTGATAATCGGGAAATTCAAACTCACTGTCATTGTCGTCGTTCCGGAAAGGCATCCAGCTGAACCTGTCTCTGAACCTTTTTTTCCGGATCGCATCCAGGCAGGTGTTCCGGGCTATCCTGTACAGCCAGGTGTACGGGGATGAGTGCTGGCGAAAACCATCCAGATTGTTATACGCTTTCAGAAATGTCTCCTGCGTCAGATCTTCGGGATCGAGTCCGGTTCCGTAAACGAACGCGGCAACCGACCGGAAGATGCGGGGATAATACTCGTCGAGATTGCGTTTCAGCAATTCGTCGGCGGTTAACGACCAGTCTGTATCTTTTCCGGAATCGTGAGCCATGATTTCCCCAAAAAAGGCTGCGGCGATTGCCGCAGCCGTTGAGGGGTAATATACAGTACTTTGAGCCGTCATGGTATGGTTACCAGTTACCGCGCTGCATGCTTCTGCGACTACCAGCACGGGTGCCCCGCGGGGAGTCCTGGCGGCGGTTACCGGCATTCCAGCCCGGACGGTTGCCCTGGCGCATATCCTGCCACATCAGATATTCCTCTGTGGTAAGAAGTTTGGTCATCTCATTGCGGTGTTCGATTCTGAGTTCCTCCGCTTTCACCCTGAATTCGGTACGGGTAATTTCGCCACTGATTTCGGCATCGCGCAGCGCCTGCATCGAAGCCCTCTGTTTCGCGGTGAGCTGAAGCAACCCGGCTTTTTTGGCCGCATCAATACCTGCTTCATCGGCAAATCGTTCGATCATGGTGTTTGAGTAGGTTTCAGAAAACTGCCGTTGAACCGCCTGACGTCCGGCACGCAGTTCATTCAGTTTGTTTTGCTGTTCCGGGGTCAGCACTTCCATGATTTCGGCTCTCGGCGCGGTTTCCCAGCCTGCACGGCCTCCGCGGCGAACGCCCCGGTCCAGCCTCATTTCAGCACGATGGCGGGCCATAATTTCAGCGATTTCCATCCGCTGGTCCTGCGTCAGATCAAGTTCTTGCATAAATATCAATCCGCGTCCCTGCATCATGCCGGATCCGCGTTGTGCGAATGCATCACTGAAAACAAACAAGCCGCCTGCAAACAATAAAACGGTGATAAGCAATCTGGTCTTCATAATTCATCTCCTGTATTAGGTGGTTACAATTGCTTAGACGCACACACCTGTTGTTCGTTTTTCAGAGTTCCGGAGGAAATATTCTAAAATTTTCTTTCTACATTCTTCAATCCCGTATTAAGTTGTATTTTAACAGCGCAACAGGAATGAATACCTCCGGGTTTATTTTTTAAATTTCTGCGTTATATTGAATGATTCTTTTACCTCTGTTGTTGATATAGTCTGATCAGAAATTGTAACTACAAAAACCAACCGTTAGAAGCGTATTATGCTTGATCATAGTATCATTGAAGAACTAAAAAAGCTGGCCAAAGACGAAGCCTCTTTCAAACGTATTGCTGAATTATTTGAACAGGAACGCAGCCTGAGGCTTCAAAAAGAGCAGCACCTGAACCTGCTGGAAGCAGCCATCAGGAATGACTATGATTCCATCCTCATAACCGAACTGAACCTTGAAAAGCCGGGGCCGCGTATTGTGTATGTGAACGACGGGTTCCTGAAAATGACCGGATACAAACGTGAGGAGGTGATCGGGCAGACCCCACGCATACTGCAGGGGCCGAAAACCGATCGCAAAGTACTCGACAAGCTCAAAAGATCGCTTCAGGAAGGCGGCTCATTCTTCGGTCAGACGATCAATTACCGCAAAGACGGTTCGGAATTTGTAAATCAGTGGGACATCCACCCCCTGCTCGACCGTGAAGGCAACATTACGCACTGGGTTTCCTACCAGCACGACATAACCGAGCGGAAACGGGCCGAGCAGCGGCTTATTGACAGCAATCTCGACATGAACGACTCCTACGAGGAAACAAAAAAGATCTACCTGGATCTGAGTCCCGAAGGGGCCGTTGTTGGTTCAAACGTGGCATTCCGCGAAATGCTCGGTTACGACAAAGACGAAATTACCAATTACAATCTCTGGGACCTGACCCCCGGGAAACACGCCGACACCCTGAAAAGTATATTCACGACCGGTCAGTGGAAAAAAGAATTTGCCGACGGCGGAACCAAAGCTCTCATCCTTCAGAAAAAAAACGGCCTTGCCACACAGGTCGAGGCAAAAACCCGCATCATGGAACTCAAGGATGGCGGCCATCTGATTCGATGCGACATCACCAATGTGAGTCTGCGCAAAAACGTAATGAAGGTGTTGAGACAGCGCAACGAGGAATTCAACAAAATTTTCGAGCGCAAAGCCGATTTCAAGTACGGGCTCCAGATCGACGAAACCGGCGAGCCGGTGTTTACCTGGTTTTCGGATGGCTTTGCAAACATGACCGGTTACAAGCCCGAAGAGATGAAAGGCAAAGGCGGCTGGAAAAAACTCGTGCACAAGGATGACCAAAAACCTGCAACCGAACACCTTAAAAGTGTATCGCAGGGTAAATCATCCTGCGAAAAAATCCGCATTGTGCTGAAAGACGGCTCCGTTAAAACGATCATGGATTACGTAAAGCTGGATGAAAACGACGGCAAGGGAGGAATGAAAGGATCGGCAATAGAGGTCAGAAAAGACACCCTTTCGCTGGTGTAGCCTGCCGGTTCCGTTAAAACTACTGGCAATTGGTGTAATCTCTATCTGATCAGCTGTATAAATAGTGCACTCCCGCACCCATGTGCGCCAAATTTGATTTACCTATTCAAAGATTGAACGACGTACCGACGTAGCGATTTATTCAAAATACCACCGCCGGTGGCTGTGCAGTGCGCCGCACTGCACACATACTTCGACTTCATTTCGTGCTGCGCCCGAAATTGCGCCCTTCGACTCCGCTCCGCTGCGCTCAGGCCATGCTCAGTATGACGGATCAAAACACTTCCCCATTCCCCATTCCCCATTCCCTATTCCCTATTCCACTGTTCTATTGTTCACCCAGCGCCTCCAGCACACCCGTGTTTTTGATGAAGATGAACGCATCATAGCGCTGCGGCCATACTGTTGATACGTAATTCTGCCTGGCCTCGGTCACCGGGTTATAGGTTACCCCGATAGCACGGTGCCCGATCGGGTCTGAAAATACACCGGCAAAATCCTCGCCCAGATGAACGGCAAAAACATCCGGAGACATCGTATTTAGCAGGGCCTCAAGTGACCCGTTCGCGGCCGGAGGTATATCCATCACCTGCATCTGATCGCCCCACTGCCGGCCCGCCAGCACCTGTCCTTCATAGGTTCCGAATCCAATACTGAAAACCTGTTCGGCGCCGTACTTCTGCCGGCTCAGCTGCCCGATATTCCGCATACCGGCACCTGCCATATCGGTGGCCCTCGCATCGCCCACATGGGTGTTATGAGCCCAGACGATACCCTTTGAACCCTCTCCTTTAAATTCAAGCATGCGGTTCAGCGTTGCCTTGAAGTGATCAACCCGTTCATTCCACGACCCGGCACCGCCTGACAGCATCGCCCGGTAATGGCGTTCGGCATTTCTTACCACCAGTGCCTGCTGTTCAAGATTGAACCAGGCGGCCGGATCCGATTCCGCCAGGCCGCCCATCCCCTCACGTATCAGCGCGAGTGCATTTTCCGCATTATTGCCACAATGCTGCCCGCCCCTGGCTACCGATTCGAGATAGGCCCGGTGATCTTCGCCAAACCGTGTCAGGCATTCGTATTTAGCCTGAAGACGGTTGCCGATACGGCTGTCGTGTTGCCCTGCTTTTGCTGTAACCTGCCCGATCGACTCCCACATGGCATACATATCCATCCCGTAAAAACCCACCTTCTCTCCGGCGGATTTGCCGTCGTTGTAGGAGCGGAGCCACTCTACCATATCGAGAACCTCCCTGTTGTTCCACATCCATTGAGGCCATCTGTTGAACCCTTCGAGGGCTTCGGCCGCGGTTGCGGGCGCTCCGGGCAGCTGCCTGATATACCGGTTTACACGATAGGCGCTTGACCAGTCGCCCTCGACCAGGATAAAATTAAAACCTTTGTTTTCGATCAGTTCCCGGCTGATCCTGTCTCTCCATACATAGAATTCGGATGTGCCGTGCGTTGCCTCACCAAGCAGTACTATGCGTGCATCGGCGGCCCTGTCGGTTATTTGCACAAGGTTTTCGGGATTTTCAAGTGAAATGATGCTTCTCTGAAGCAGTTCGGTACGCGGATCTGAAGTGAGCAACAGCAGCGGGAACAGAAAAAAGGTCAATACGGAATACATGGCTGTAAAATTAAGAAAAGCCGCCTCCGGTGCGGAAACGGCTTTTCAATGAACATAAATGAGGGACAAAAAAGGTTCTCAGTACTTCACCGAGCAGCCGTACGGGCGGGTTGTTTTAACTTCAACCTCATTTCCGGCAAGTACCGCATCGAGTGCCTCGGTGGCATAAACACGGGCACCTTCCAGATCGGCGGCGTTGGCGGTGGGCTTATCGTCGATGGCACCGTTGTAGCGGAGTATGCCGGCTTCGTCGATAACATACATGTGGGGTGTGGTGCGGGCACCATAGGCACGACCAACCGTTCCGTCGGCATCGATAAGTACCGCGGTGGCATGTACGTTCTTCTCCTCATTCACTTTAACAATTTCTTCCGGCTCAAGGTAGCCCTGCTTGCCGGGTGCTGATGAGATTATGGAGAGCCATACCACATCTTTGGCGGTATATTTCTGCTGCAGGCGCTGCATTTCACCGGCACGGTAGTATTTTACCACGAACGGACAGTCGTGATTCAGCCATTCCAGCATTACCGTTTTACCGGCAAAGTCGGAAAGGTTGTGCTCATTGCCGTACTGATCGGTAAGCGTGAATGCCGGGGCAGGTTCGCCGATCACCGGATCGGTGTTCAGCCCGGCTGCATTAACCAGCATTACGGCTGCAAAGAGAAATGTGAAGAGTGACAATAATTTTTTCATGTTTTTGGGATTTGGTTATCGGGATGTTCAGTTATCAGATCTTACGGCTGTAACAGAGATGGCTTTCATGCCGTTTCCGCCCCAACCGCCGGCGTTGTAGAGAACGCCATTTACTTTTGTAATATCAGTGTTAATAAATGCTGATTTCCGCAGCACTATGCGAAGCCCGTAATCAGTTACTTCAAAATACTGTTCCGCACCGCTTTCCACAATCCCTTCCTCGCTGCAGTAGAAAACCAGATTGTTTACATCGGCATTTTTCAAGCCATCGTGCTTCAGATGGAGAACAATTGTCCCGGCATCGTCTGTGGCCGTAGCCTCAAGTCCGGGAACAGTGACCGGAAGACGCTCGCGGTACGTATCAAACAACTCACGTTTTTCGGAAACAACAGCCGGCCGGTTTTCCGTAACGCGTACATTCCCGGTCAGTTCAGCGCGGCCGGGTATGCAGATATCCTTGCAGACCAGCCAGGTTACCGATGCCGACAACGCTACTTCGCTTCCCGTTTCGGCATCATCAGGCGCTTTCAGTTCGGTGAAAAGCACAACCTCTTCTTTGTACCCGTAGCTGATAAAACTGTCGGTATAGAAGATGCCCGGCCACGGCCACATCAGATCACCTGCAGTGTATCCCTCAGGCAGATTCCAGCTCACGGATGTGGGGATTCCGGAATCACCGGGGTTTTTCCAGTATACATACCATCCGTCTTCCATCTGCAGGCGGATGCCGGCGAGCAGCGTGCCGCCCGGGGTCACCGCAGCGGCTTCGGTTACTATGGATGCCCGGACCAGTTCTTCATCGTCTGATGTTTGGAAAAAAAACCCGCCGGCTTCTGCTATGCTATCCGTAACAGCCAGATTAAGTGAACTGCTGTAAACCGGGGCTGTAAATCCGGCTGATAATACTGATGCCGTAACGGCTGCTATCATCACTGTAACCATGAATAATTTTGTCTTCAATTTCATATACAGGTAATTAATATCTGCCAATTCTCCATATACAGCTGCCTGTTTCATAATGGATTTTCTTCTAAATACTTAAATGGTAAAAGCTGAATACGGCGATCTGAACCTCCGATATCAATATTGTAACCTTCAACATCCACACCGGCAACGTCAATACCGGAAATGTGATTACCGGAAACGTGGCCTTATACCTTAATCAATATATGATCCACATTTGGCAATAACGACAAATATCGTCGCAACCTTGTACAATCCGGAATCCATATACTCAGTTTTAATATCTTTTTACCTGTTTCGGCATTGGTAAAATGCAACAGGTTCCGGCCGCCTTGCACCATTCCCGGTCTTAGTTCACATTAACAGCCCGGTAATCCTTGATGAAATCATTCACAAATCCCATGATATCGTTTCTGATCACCGGCACCCTTGCCGTACCGATATGACCGAGCGAGCCCTTGTTCCAGGTGGTCGACATCATGGCGATGTTATTGCGCCTGAGCACGATCTCCTGATTCAGCTGAACATCAATTTTGTAGGAATAGAACCCAAGGTCGCTTTTCAGCGTGTTAACCAGAACCTGCAGATAGGGAACACCCGGGGTCGCCGACCACTCCGTTTGCGACATCAGCCGGATTCCGGAACTCCGCAACCGTGATGCGATCGCGGTTTCAAGTTCGTCTTTTTTCAGGCCGTCGGCCTCGACCGCAGTTTCAGTGAACTCAACCACAAGCAGCAGTGCAGTGAGCCCTTTCAGGGATTGTTTCTGGTCGCCGGTGAATGTCTGCGCGAACGCTGATGCAGCAAGACCGATAAGGATAACTGCCGTCAGGGTGATGTTTTTCATGGTTATGTTCAAAATGATCGGTTACGGTTACGGATACAGGTTCAGATACAGATACAGATACAGATACAGATACAGTTGAAGTTACAGGTATTGGTATTGGTACGGAAACAGACATCGGTACGGAAACGGAAACGGATACGGATACAGACTCAGATTACGGATACAGATACAACCACGGACACGGACACGGACACGGACACGGACACGGACACGGACAAATAAAAGGATTTATCGCCTCTTAAAGAACGGTGCCGGATTCCCGGAATTGTTCATGCGGCGCACCGGCCGGAAATACTTGTCTGAACAAGTCCCACCGGATCACACGTGCAACCTCCCATGCCGGAATTACGGCCGGGATGGCGGGTTCCCGATCATCCGGAAAACGGGCTGGTTTACCGGATGATTAATATACCCGTTTCTGCGGCATCCGCCCGCTTAATTGGGATAGGCTCCTGTTATATAGCCTTTCAGGTAATCGATCTCGATCTTCTGCTCCGTGATCACCGCTTTTACCAGGTCACCGATCGATACAATTCCGGACAGCTTTCCGTCATCAATCACGGGGCAGTGCCTGAACTTGTTGTTTGTCATGAGCGCCATGCACTCTTTCACGGTCTGTTTCGATGTGACGTAATTCACATTTTCGGTCATAATATCCTTCACCGGAGTGGTTTTAGATGACCTGCCCTGCAGAATCACCTTGTTCCGGTAATCGCGCTCGGTAATGATGCCGACCATCTCTTCGCCATCCAACACCAGCAGCGCGCCGATATTTTTTTCAGACATCAGGGCTATAGCCTCATAAACGGTACTATCGGGGGGAATGGAATAGACGTTTCGACCTTTGTGGTCCAGAATATCGCCGATGAGCATAATACATCTCCTCTATTTATTGGGGAATCAATTACATATATGAATACAACTTTTTCATGGTGAATGCAAGATGCAGCCATCAGCTGCTGATAATTTCAAGGGTGATGCGGTCGGCAACCAGCATCCCCTTACCGGTTAGCCGGATGGTTTCACCATCGTAAACAAGCAGCTTTTCATCGTTGAATTTCAGGATTTTTTGCAGTTGCCGGCTGCTGAAATCAAAGCGGTATCGTTCCTTCAGCTCGCCGGTCTTTACCCCTTCTCGCGTTCGAAACCCCATCATCATCCGCTCGGTGGCGAGCTGCTCCGGGGTCAGCTCTTCAAGGCCGAAGGGATTCGGGCTTTTTCCAAGGTATTCCGGCATATGCGGCTTGTTGCTCCATCGTTTTGCAGTAGCCTCATCCGGCTTCCACAAAAAGGAGTGTGCCCCCGGCCCCAGCCCGAGATAGTCCTGATGCGACCAGTATGCGCTGTTGTGTACCGCTTCGTGGCCCGGCCTGGCAAAATTCGACACCTCATAGCGTTCAATCCCCCCGGCGCCTAGCATATTCACGAGCAGTTCGGTGTGTGATGCCACCAGTTCGTCATCGGCCGGCTCAACCAGTTTTTTCCTGACCATGCTGCCCAGGCGGGTATGCGGTTCAACGGTGAGCGAATAGGCCGATATATGTGGCGGGTCGAACGCAAGCAGTGTCTCAATGTCTTCGGCGAGATCATCGGGAGACTGGCCCGGATTCCCGTAAATAAGGTCGGCTGTCCACGACCGGAATCCCTCCTCACGAATCATCTGAAGGCACTGCAGGGCGTGTTCGCGGGTATGCGCCCTGTTCATGAACCGGAGCCGATCCGGGTTGAAAGTCTGAATGCCCACACTGAGCCTGTTTACTCCTGCCTGTTTGAGCTGCCTGAGGTAGCCTGGCGTAAGGTCATCGGGATTTACCTCCACGGTGGTTTCCACGGTCTGATCAAGATTGAATACGGATCCGAGGTGCCCGAGTATGGCAGCGAACTCCCCGCCCGTAAGCCGCGACGGGGTGCCTCCGCCGAAATAGACAGTACTAATGGGCACGGCCGGCCAATCCGAATGCCTGTAGTGCTCCGTTTCGGCGGCCAGGCTTTTTAAAAATGCCGGTTTAAGCCCGCCCCGCGTTGTGAAAAAGAAATCACAGTAGGTACAGGCTTGTTTGCAAAACGGTATATGTAGATAAATTCCTCTCAAATTGCATGCTTTTCTAAGGGCTTCCCCAAAATACTGTTATATTCCACTCAATTCTGATCAAGTTGACACCTTTTCACATGAAGAATTTACTGATAGATATGGACGGCGTCGTGCTGCACGACAATTCACTCATACCGGGTGCCGACCATTTTCTGCACAGAATAATGAAACAGGGCAATCCGTTCCTGTTCATCACCAACTACCCGTCGCAGACCCCGGCTGATCTCCGGAACCGTCTGATGACCTCGGGTGTGGACATCCCCGACAAGCATTTTTATACCTCCGCCATGGCAACGGCTGCCTTTCTTGCAAAACAGAAGGGGAAAAAAGCCTATGTAATCGGGGAGGGAGCCCTTACCCACGAGCTCTACAGTATTGGATTTACACTTACCGACATTAACCCCGATTTCGTGGTTGTAGGTGAAACACAGTCCTTCAACTGGGATATGATCAAAAAAGCGGCCGGACTGATCATGAAAGGGGCCCGCTTTATCGCGACCAACCCCGATGTGGCCGGCCCATCCGGATCGCCGGCATGCGGGGCACTCTGCGCGCCCATTGAGCGGATAACCGGCAAAAAACCGTTTATCATCGGCAAGCCGAGCCCTTTTATGATGCGGGCCGCTCTGAACAGCATGAACGCCCACTCCCACAATACCGTTATAATCGGCGACAATATGAAAACGGACATCCTTGCCGGCATACAATCCGGTATGGAAACCGTACTCGTACTGAGCGGAGTGAGCCAGATGACCGATCTCGACCAGTATCCCTTTATGCCAAATCATATATTCGACACCCTTGAGGATGTGAATATTGTATAACCAAATCACCTATCTACAGCATGTCTAACGTACAAAATTACATTGACCAGAACCAGAAACGTTTCGAGGAAGAACTTTTTGAACTGCTCCGAATTCCCAGTGTTAGCACGAATTCATCGCACAAACCGGACGTAAAAAAAGCAGCGGAATTTCTGCGCGACAACCTGATTTCCATTGGGATTGAAAAAGCCGAACTGCACGAAACACCCGGCAATCCCATTATTTACGCCGAACATTCCGAAGCCGGGCCGGGCAAGCCCACCGTTCTCATCTACGGCCACTACGATGTACAGCCGCCCGACCCGCTGCACCTCTGGAAAACACCGCCATTTGAGCCCGTGGTGCGAAACGGTGCCGTGTATGCCCGCGGGGCGAGCGACGACAAAGGCCAGGCATTTACCCATGTGAAAGCCCTCGAAGCCTGGCTCAAATCGGGCGAGAAGCTGCCGGTAAACATCAAAATCCTGTTCGAGGGTGAAGAAGAAATCGGTTCCCCGAACCTGGTTCCCTTCATCAAACAGAACAAGGAGATGCTGAAATGCGACATGGTGCTCATTTCCGATACCTCCATGTTCGCCAAAGATACCCCTTCCATCACGTACGGATTGCGTGGCCTGGCCTATATGGAGGTCGATGTGATCGGCCCGAACCGCGACCTGCACTCCGGGGTTTACGGCGGTACCATTAAAAACCCGCTGAACGCCATGTGCGAAATCATGGCGAAACTGATTGACGACGACGGACGCGTAACCATACCCGGGTTCTATGACGATGTTCAGGAGCTTACCCCCGAAGAAAAATCAGCCTATGCCAAACTGCCGTACGATGAGGAGGCCCTGAAAAAAGAGCTGGATATTGACGCGATAACCGGCGAAAAGGGCTACACCACGCTTGAGCGCCGGTCGGCACGGCCAACGCTCGACATGAACGGCATGTGGGGCGGTTACCAGGGCGAAGGTGCCAAAACCGTACTGCCATCCATGGCAAGCGCCAAAGTGAGCATGAGGCTGGTTCCCGACCAGGACCATAAAAAAATTGCCAGGCTATTTGCCGACTACATTCATCAGATCAAGCCGGAAGGCGTTCGGGTGGAAGTCCGCGATCACCACGGCGGCGAACCCGCGGTAACCGATCTTCATTTTTATGGACTCCAGGCTGCATCGGAAGCCTTCCATGCCGTTTATGGCAAAAAACCCCTGTTTTCAAGGGAAGGCGGTTCTATTCCCATTGTTGCCGACTTCGAAAAAGTGCTTGGCGTGAACTCCATACTGATGGGATTCGGCCTGAACAGCGACTCCATTCACTCGCCCAATGAGCATTTCTCGCTCAATGACTTCCACCGCGGCATTAAAACCTCCGCCAAATTCTTCGAAGTACTTCCGAAATACAAGTAATTGTTATAGTTAACTTGAAATGCAGCCCGTTGGGCTGCAGATTTTGGGAGATGGCAGCGGCGGTGCTGTTGGTATGCTTTTGAACAATAGAACAATAGAATAGGGAATAGGGAAT
>RECM01000090.1 GCA_007694035.1 Balneolaceae bacterium | reverse complement strand
TCCCCCGTCCTACCTTCCCGAACACCCTACACACCGCCTGGTATAGGGCATGATCTGTAAACGCCCGAACGGGATGGTTTCCCCACATTTGATGCACCGGTCAAAACCGTCATCATGCAACCGTTCCCGCGCCTTTTCAAGTTTCTGATGCAGTTTTTTCTTCTCCAGGAGCGCCGAATCGTTGATGGCTTTGTTATTGATGGCATCCATCCTGGATATGCGTCCGATGGATGAGTCGGGTGAGATCGGCCGCGTGTATTCCTCAAGCTGAATGAGTTCCTCATCCGTCGCCGAAATCATTTGGGCGATTATGGAACCCAGTTCCTTTTGTTGTGCGAGTGTAAGTGCCATTGTTTTTGTTTGATTGAAAGCCAAAATACAAATAAATGTTGTTGATGTGGCCCTTCCTGCCTTCCTGCCTTCCTGCATTCCTGCATTCCTGCATTCCTGCAGGTTCATAATAAGCTGACGGGGGACCCCATCCCAATTAAGGCAACTTTTCCGTATCTTATTGTCTTTTCAAATTTCCGGAAAACAATGGCCGAAACCCAGGTAAAATCGACTTCACTTAACGAAACCATCTCCAAAGAGGTGGCTGTGCGCCGTACATTCGCGATTATTTCGCATCCCGATGCCGGTAAAACCACCCTCACTGAAAAACTGCTTCTCTACGGTGGCGCCATTCATGAGGCGGGGTCGATCAAGCAGCGCAAGGCGGCGCGCCATGCGGCATCCGACTGGATGGCCATTGAGCAGGAGCGCGGAATTTCGGTTACATCCTCGGTACTTCGTTTCGAGAAAGACGGCATCAAGTACAACCTGCTCGATACACCCGGGCACAAGGATTTCTCGGAAGACACCCTGCGTACGCTCATCGCGGCCGACTGTGCCCTTATGGTTATCGATGTGGCCAAGGGTGTTGAGGAACAGACCGAAAAGCTGTTTGAGGTCTGCAAAATGCGGAATATTCCGGTCATCACCTTCGTGAACAAATGCGACCGCCCCGGTATGGAACCCCTCGAAGTGATGAGCAATATCGAATCGAAGCTGGGCATCCGGGCCGTGCCCGCATCCTGGCCGCTTGGCTACGGGAGCGACTTTCAGGGTGTATACGATCTGATCGGCTCCGAAATGCATCTCTATGTGAAAGCATCGCATGGTGCTAAAAAGGCAGAGACCGAAGTACTGGGGCTGCACGACGGGCTCAAAAGCACCACACTTACCGAAACCGACAAAGAAGCCTGGTCCGAGATCATTGAGCTGATCAGCGGGGATTTTCACACCATGAACGCCACCGATTTTCAGAACGGAAAAGTGACCCCGGTTTTCTTCGGATCGGCCCTGAACAATTTCGGCCTCGACATGTTTCTCAACTACTTCAAAAACCTGGCACCAACCCCCCGGCCCTACACCGATACCGCAACCGGCGAGGTACCGCTCGACAGCGATTTTTCAGGTTTTGTGTTCAAAATGCAGGCCAACATGAACCCTGATCACCGCGACTGTACCGCTTTTGTTCGCATAGCGTCGGGTGTATTCAAACGGGGGATGGAGGTGCAGATCGACAATCAGCCCCGGAAAATCAGGATGACCACGCCGCACTCCCTGATGGGTGACGAGCGCAACCTGCTCGAAACCGCCTATCCGGGCGATATTGTGGCCCTGTTCAATCCGGGCACGTTCAGGATCGGCAGCACCCTGTTCGAAAAGGATGCCCTCAGCTACGACGTTATTCCGCTTTTTTCGCCGGAACACTTCATGAAGGCCACATCCAAAGACCCGTTCAAGCGCAAGCAGCTGCGTGAAGGCCTGCAGCAGCTGGCCCAGGAAGGCGTGGTGCATGTGTTTGAAGTACCCAACGGTGTGGGCAACGAAATGCTGCTGGGTACGGTGGGTGTACTCCAGTTTGAGGTTGTTCAGCACCGCATGAAATTCGAGTACAAGGTGGATATCACCATGTCGCCCGTACCCTATCATACCGCGCGCTGGCTTCCCGGCGACCAGGCCGTTATCGACAAGCTGAGCAAGGCATACAATACACACGTAACCAACGATATGGACGGGAACCCGATCGTACTTTTCGACAGCGCCTATGCCCTGAACCAGGGAATAGAAGCCGTTGGCGAACACAATCTGTTCAAATTCAAAACCTGACACCCGGGTGGACAAGCCGGTACCCCACATCACAGGCGACGGGTCACACACGCTGTACTCATCACATTACGGTCAGTATTACCATAACCCAAACGGGGCGATAAGGGAGAGCATACACATATTCTTCGATATGAGCGGCCTCACCTCATATCTTGCCAAAAACCTCCCCCTCACTGTTCTGGAAACCGGATTTGGTACCGGTCTGAACTTCCTGCTGCTGCTCCACCTGAGAGAAAAAGCCGGGCATACCGCACCCGTCGTATATCAATCGGTTGATGCCTGGCCGCCGGATGCCGGAATTATTGCCGGCTTGAACTATCCGGAGTTGCTCGGCAGAACAGACTACAGGGAGGTACTGACATCGGTATTCGCAAATTTGCAGCCTGGTGCCAACAACGCATTTTCATTCGGAGATGTATCCCTCCGCGTTTATTACGGGCTATTAAAACACTTTGACCCTGCGCCAATGATGGCCGATTTTGTTATCCATGATCCCTTTTCCCCCGTGGCAAACCCCGAAATGTGGTCATCGGAAACCTTCGGCAGGCTCGCGGGACTGTCATCGCCGGACGTGGTACTGGCCACCTATGCATCAGCCAGCAGCGCCCGTGCAGCCATGGCCCATGCCGGATGGTACATAGCCCGCATACCCGGCGTTCTGGGCAAACGGGAGATGACCCTCGCATCAAAAAACCCCGATAAACTGGCAGCCTTCAAACGCCTGAATGAAGCCCGCCTGGCAGCAAGATACGAACAAGGCGAATTCACCCGTAGCCAAGGTTAAGATTAAGGCTAAGGCTAAGGTTAAGGTTAAGGCCAAGATTAAGAATCACAACTCCCCCCGAGACCCCAACCCACCACCACTTCTGCCTTCTGCTTTCTGCCTTCTGCCCCCTTCTGC
>RECM01000056.1 GCA_007694035.1 Balneolaceae bacterium | reverse complement strand
CGTCGGGCAGAAACGCCACGGCCCAGGGGTTCTCAAAGGGTCCGGCCACTTTTACCAGCTGTATCCGGTGGTATTGGGTCGCTAAAACCTTTGGGGTGAAACCCTTGTCGTTGCCGGTTGCATTCTGTGCCGGTGCACTGCCGGCGGCAACCAAAATGGCAATAACAGTTACCGTGAAAAATTTAATAAGTGTTGTCATGGCTTCAATAGTTACTTGCGATTTACATCGTTTCATCATCATCCTGATCATCCTGATCATCCTGATCATCCTGATCATCCTGATCATCCTGATCAAATTAATCATCATCCTGTGATAACAAAACGGGCGCCCTGATCATTCAGATAGTTACTGCTGTTCCGGCTGATCTGATCATTTCGGATACCCCGTTCGGCACCCTGCGTCCCGCCGGGCTGTATTGTGAATTCCGGTGCATCCGCACCGACAGAACATGGATGTTTAACTTTTGTATTTTTTTTGTGATTTCCAAAATCTGTGCGGCCGGGCAAACCGGATGTACTAAGACCAGGCAAACCGGAAGTATTAATAATCTTCAGTCAGGCCGAAGATGGGCTTGTTGGTCACCCATTTACCGCCGGTGAAATCCGGAAACTTGACGGGTTCGCTGCCCATGGCGATCGACTTCTCGCTCAGAGCGGTGATGGCCAGCCAGGTGGCGGTGTCGTACACATCAATGGGTGTTGGGATTTTCCGCTTGATTGACTGCACAAATGCGCGTGTTTTCAGGAAATCGGCGCCCCCGTGACCGCCCCGCACGCCCTCGCGCATGAATGTTTTCCATACGGGATGTTCGTACTCCTCGATATAGGGCAGCATGGGTTCCCATGCGCCGTATTCGCTGCGGCCTTCAATGTAGATGGAGTTGTTGTCCTCCATCCACAGCCCATTGGTGCCCTGCACCCGGCGCATGTTCGAGTAGGGCCTCGGCAGGTTGGTATCGTGGTTGATGATCACCGTTTCGCCGTTGGCACATTTGATAACAGTGGTGACCACATCACCCAGCTTGAAGTCAACATTCGCATTCGGATGACCGGGCCCGCCGTGTTCCAGCACAAATGCCTTGAGTCCGCGCGCTTTGCTGGCGGTGGATGTGAGGGTAACGAAGCGGTTGCCCCGGTTGATGTCGAAAATACTGGCGATGGGACCGATGCCGTGGGTGGGATAGAGGTCGCCGTTACGACCAACCGAATGGTTGGTGCGCCATACCGATTCGTTTTCACCCTTTTCACCAAACTCCACTCCCGGACGGAATTTCACCCGCCGCAGATCGTGCTGATAGCCGCACTGGGCGTGGATCATTTCACCGAAAAGCCCGTCGCGTGCCATGAGCAGCACGGCCATGATCTCCCGTTTGTAGTTGTGGTTTTCCATCATCATGCAGGGCATGCCGGTCTCCTCCGACACGCGGACGAGCTCCCAACACTCGTTCAGGGAGAAAGCGCCACGGCATTCAACACCGGCGTATTTCCCGGCCTTCATAACGGCGACCGACATTTGCTGATGCCATTCCCACGGGGTTGCGACCAGGATACCGTCGAGGTCGTCGCGGGTAACCATATTGAGATAATCGTGAGGACCGTTGGAGTACCCCTCGGGTTTCTTGCGGCCGGCCTGTACCACCATATCCTGCGCCTGAGCGAGGGCCTGCCGGTCGATGTCGCAGAGGGCGGTGATTTCCGTGTCGGACTGCATCAGCAGTGAATCCAGCATGAGCCTGCCCTGCAGGCCGGTACCGATGATGCCTATGCGGGCTTTGCGGTCATCCTTGCCGAAGAGCACATTGGGGCTGAAAATGGATGCTCCGATTCCGGCAATAGCTGTGGTTTTAATGAAATTCCGGCGGTTTACAGGTGGTGCCATGGCAGTCCTCGCTTGGTGGATGGTAGGTTATAAGCCGGGCGAAGACTTTTGGATATTTACGATATGGTATGGTTTTTTTTGCAAAAGGCAAAAGGCAAAAGGCAAGCAAAAGGCAGAAAGCAAAAGGCAGAAGTGTGGGGGCACCCGGTTTTACGCCGGGAAGATTGGCAGATTAGCAAGACTACTGATGAGACTTTAAAGTCTCATCACGGTTTCCTGATATATCCGGTTGTTTTTTAAAGCACTAAACCGTCTCAATACTCAATACTCACTACTCAATACCTCCACTTCACCCAAGCCGAGTTCGCGCAGGCGGGAGAGTTGGGTGGCGGCGTCGCCGGCGATAAGGTAGTGCATGCGGTCGGCGTTGGCGTACTGCCGGGCCAGGTCGCGGATGCGTTCAACGGTCATCTCGCGCACCACGGTTTCCTGCTGCAGAACGTAGTCGGCCGGCCAGCCGTAGGCGCTCATGTTGCGGAGCATGGCCAGCTTGGCGCCCGGTGTTTCAAAGGCACGGGCATTTCTTTTCAGCAGGTTGCTTTTGGTATTCTCCAGGTCGTCTTCGGTGAAGGTCGCGGGATAGTCCAGCACGATCTGCCTGATAAGCGCGGCCGACTCGAGGGTCACATTGGTGCGCACGCCGGTGCTGATCACGAAGGATCCCGGCAGGTCAGTGCCGGAAAACCCCGAGGATATACCGTAGGTGTAGCCCTTGCCCTCGCGAAGTTCCTGCATCAGGCGCGATACGAACCCGCCACCGCCCAGGGCATAGTTCATCACTTCGGCGGCGTAGAAATCGGGGTGGGTTTCGGGCAGGGCGCGATAGCCGACACGAATCTGCGACTGACTGGCACCGGGAACGTTATAAAACCAGAGCGACGGCCGCGACGGAGCCTCCGCCATTGGGTAGTCGGGGAAGGTTACCGCCCGGTTTTCCCATCCTTTTCCAAGGCGGGACAGGGATGCGGTTACATTCTTGCGGTTTACGGCGCCCACAATATGGAAAACGGCCACATCCGGCGATATAAAGGCATGGTAGTAGTTTTTCAGGTCGTCGATGGTGATCGCCTCAACCGACTCCACCGTGCCGCCGGGGTGGTTTGCCAGAATATGGTCATCACCGTACACGAGGCGGTTGAACTGACCGGAGGCGATGCTGCCGGGGTTGGATTCACGCTGGGCGATGGA
>RECM01000144.1 GCA_007694035.1 Balneolaceae bacterium | reverse complement strand
TGCTTTCTGCCTTCTGCCCCCTTCTGCCTTCTGCCTTCTGCCTCCTTCCTACTTCCTCCTTCTTACTTCCCACTTCCAACAATCTTCTCAACCTCCCCCCGCTCTTTAGGCACACTTGTCATATTTTCATGACCGGTCTCGGTTACAATCAGGTTGTCTTCAATGCGGATGCCGCCGAAATAGAACATCTTTTCAAGTTTCTCGCGGTTAAGGAATTCTTTCTGGCCGGGGTGATCAAGAGCCGGCCTGAGCAGGGCGGGTATAAAGTAGATGCCCGGCTCGATGGTGAGCACCATACGCGGTTCCAGTATTCGCCGGGCGCGGAGGTACCTGATGCCCGGCCGGTCGATGCGCTTCACCCCTTTTGGATATCCGCCCACGTCGTGGGTGTCGAGGCCCAGAAAATGACCCAGGCCGTGCGGGAAAAAGAGGGCGAAAATGTTCTTCTCCATCAGCGTATCGGTGTCTCCATGAACCAGGCCGGTATCTTTGAGACCTTTCAGAATGGTCCGGCTTGCAGACAGATGGATATCTTCCATTGCCACACCGGGTTTCACCATATCGATCGATCCGTTGAGCGCACTCAGTACGGTATCGTAGATGGCGGCCTGAATGCCGGTAAATTTCCCGCCGGCAGGGTAGGTCCTGGTTATGTCGGCCGCATAGCCGTTGCTTTCGGCACCGGCATCGATCAGGTAGAGGTCGCCCTCGTCAATTTTCCGGCCAGATTCGGTATAGTGAAGTATAGCACTGTTTTCACCGCTGCCGTGGATGCCATTGTATGGATGATGAACCAGTCCACGCCGGACAACTTCATGCTCGTAGAGTGCTTTCATCTCATATTCAAACATCCCCGGCTTGAGGCCTTTCATCGCGGCGATATGTGCCGCGGATGCCACAGCGGAGGCGTGCCGAAGCATATCGAGTTCCGCATCGGTTTTCTGGCACCTGCACCATGCGAGGGCGTCTTTAAGCCAGCCGGTTTCGGTCTGGAACCCCATATCGTCGATAACGGCCGCCTGCGATACGTTCAGGCAGTGTATGGTTTCAGGGCTCCTTTTACTGATCTCACCGTAAAGGTCTTCATCAAAGAATATCCTGTCGGGCTTCAGCTTCAGGGCGTAGTCTTCAACAGACCGCACAACTCCGTTCCACACTGCGAACATGGCATCCCTTTTGGGCACAAACAGCAGGTACTCCTCTTTTTCCGGATCCAGTACCATGTGGAATCCGGGCTCCTGTATTCCGGTGAGATACAGGAAATTCGATTCCTGCCTGAACGGGTATTCAAAATCGGTATCGTACCGGTACGAAACCTCGGCCCCTTTTAAATAGATGAGGGAATTGCCTTTGTCTTTAAACAGGCTGAATAATTTTTTTCTGTGCTGATCGGTCATGATGTAAGCATTTCGTACTGCGAAAGCAGTGTTTTGGTTATTTCTGCAAAATTTCTGAGCCCGGACGGATTATCGGGTTGCAGTGTCCAGCCGGTTTTTTCGGTGATGTTGAAGCGTTCATCCACGTCGCGTGCATGCATGAATGCATTTTGCTCGTCGATCCCGTTCATCAGTGATGGCTTTACATGCAGCAGGGCCAGTGGCTCGTCGTTCCGCACCACCACGGCAACGATCAGGGTTGCCCCTGACCGGTCCGGCATGCATGTTACGCCAATGTGCAGTTTGTGGCCGGGCCAGCTCAGTACATGGTAGTAATGGGCAAGATCGTGAATGCTTTTCGATGGCGGGATCTGCAGAAACCGGACATCGGCTCCATCGGCTCCATCGGCAGCGAAAGAACCTTTCAGCATGGCAATAAGGCTGTTTTGCAACTCCGGACCGGTTTCATGGCCTATAAAGCCACGCTGAATCCAGTAGGCGGCGTCGCGGGTTGTGGATTTATCACCGGGGATAATGCTTTCGGGTGGGGTATCAAGCCGGGTCAGGGATACATCCCCTTCCCTGCGGAACCAGAAGTCTGTACTGCCATTTGTTAGCACCATAAAAGGAGCCTGAACCTGGAAGTTGTAGCGCCCGATTTGCAGGGCGGCGGCTTCGTCGAGCCTGATCTTTTCATTTTTACATTCGATGAGCAGAAGCGGCTCAACATTCCGGTCATAGCAGAGAATATCGGTACGGCCGGCCTGATCTTTACCGAGGCCGAGCCCCTTTTCGGTGGCGATGCGGGCCGGGCTGATGGTGCTTTCGTTCAGCAGGGCCTCAATAAACCGGAGCCTCACCCTCTCTTCAGGCAGATTTGCGGCCGTTTTCTTCATCACCGGATTCCACAGAAGCCTTTCGTTGTTACGATAGGTGATCTGCGGATAGTGATGTGTGCATACACTGTTCATTCCCGGCTCCTGTGTTGCTCAGAGACCGGATGATCCGGCCAATTACTTTTTCTTCTTTTCGGTCTTGACCTTATCGGTTTTCACCTTTTTCTCTTCCAGCCTCTGTTCCCTGGCCATCTCCTTCGCTTTCTTCTTGTCGACAGTCTCCATCAGTTTCACGTGATCGATTTGTTTGTTGATCATAAACTGCTGGCCAATCGAAAGCACATTATAGACCAGATAATACAGGCTGAGTCCGGATGATAATGTATTAAAGAAAAAGAGCAAAACAAGTGGCAGTATATACTGCAAAATCTTCATCTGGGGATTCGATGCCCCCGCCTGTCCGGATATTTTCATCTGCACCACCATACTCAGCGTCATCAGAAGTACAAACCCGCTGAGGAAGTCGCCCAAAAACGGAATCGTGAATGGCAGGTGAATGATGGGATCGGGTGCTGAAAGATCGGCCGCCCACAGGAATGATTCCTGCCGGATTTCGATAGAATTCTGGAAATAGCGCCACAGGGTAATAAGAACCGGCATCTGAAGCAGGTTCGGGAGACATCCGCCCAGCGGGTTCACCTTGGCCTTTTTGAACAGCTTCATGGTAGCCTGCTGCTGGGCCTGCGGGTTGTCTTTGTATTTCTCCTGGATGGCCTTCATTTCCGGCTGAAGCTCCCGCATGGCGGCCATGCTTTCGAAGCTTTTCTTGGTGAGCGGATAGAGTACCAGTTTGATGGCAAAACCGAAGATGATAATTACCAGGCCGTAGTTGCCAACCCAGCCTCCCACAAAACCAAAGAATGGTACGATAATGTACTTCACGAACGGATCGGAGAACCAGCGCATGAAACCAAAGCCGGTATCGACCATATCGTAGGCCTTATCGTCGAAATTTCTGAGATGCCGGTACTCAAGCGGCCCCGCGTAGAGCCTGAAGGAGGACACCATGTCAGGCTGTATCCTGTTTCTGAGGGAAGCGGAATACTCGAGAATGCCCTCTTCCGAGTTCGGGTCACCGATTACCGTGCCCCTGAGAAGGGCCCCATCTGTTTCCTGTTCCGCTTTTATTATCTGGGTAAAGAATTTCGTTTTTGTGGCCACCCAGGTGATGTTACCGGTATGGTTCTCCACCTCGGTACCGGTATCCGACAGTGTGAGATCGCTGGTCGTTTTACCGGTCCTGAAATAGGCGCCGGTGTACATGCTCTCCGATTTGCGTGACTGTTCGGTGGGGACCAGGCTGGGGACCCATGCAAAATCGAACGTATTTCCGCTGATAAGCTCTTCGATACCGGCGAAGCGGATGCTCAGGTTGAATTCATACTGGCTGCCGGTGAAGGTATAGGTATAATAGAGCCGTTTGCCGTCTTCAACTTCAAGAACATACTGCAGGGTGGCCGTTTCACCCTCCTCAAGCTGCATCCTGTTCCCGGATGTGACCTGCCGGAACAACAGCCGGTCGGTTTCGATGTCGTAGTTTTGTGTAGAAAGAAAACCGACGGAATAGGCCGAACGGGTGGAATCGGAAATGAGCTGGACCAGGGTGTCATCATATTTCTGATGCTCAAGAAGTGTAAACAGAGCCGGTCCGCCGCCCACATTGGTAAAAATGGCAACGTATTTTGGGGTCTGCACTGTAAACAGGGTGGTATCGCCCTGTGCGGCAGACTGGAAATAACCAAGTGCCGATGCGGCATCTTCTGTAGGTATCAGTTCCGGTTCGGTCCGGATCTGCTCATCGAACTGTTCGGCCTGGATTGCCCTTAGGCTGTCCTGAATGGCCCTTTCGCGGGCCTGTCGCTGCATTTCCTCCGGGGTAGGCGTGGTATAATAGATCCACACCAGGAAGACCAGAAAAATCAGAAGTAAGCCCGTTACGGTATTGCGATCCAAAATCTCTCCTATGTTTGAGGTGTTTCATCTGCTGTTGTACCCGGAACAGGGTCATAACCACCCTCGCTCCACGGATGGCAGCGGCCGATCCGTCTGATGGTTAGCCATAATCCTTTCACGGCCCCGTGGGTACTTAGTGCCTCGACGGCGTAGCTGCTGCAGGTAGGGTTATATCTGCAGCTTGGGGGCAGGTAGGGCGAGATCATCAGTTGGTAGGCACGAACGAAAAAAATGAGTATATGCTTCATTGGCCGGCCCCGGCAAGAATCGGGTCTTTAGCAGCCCGGTCCAGTAATTTGATTATATCCTGTTCCACTGTCTTGTACGATGTATCTGATCTTCTGGCTATGAGTGCTCCATGAAATCCGACACCTGATTCCGCCACAGACTTTTCCAGGTTATGACGGTTCAGCCTGTATGCTTCCCGCATGAGCCGTTTGATACGGTTTCTGCGTGCGGCTTTCCCGGTTTTTTTCCCGGCAATGAATGCTATTTTGAAGCCCTCGGCGGGATCGTCAAAAAAGATATAGCGCATGTCAATCTGTTTCCCGTAAACCGGCCTGGCCTCAGAAAATATTCTGGTAAAATTATCCTTGCCCCGTAATATCATGGTGCGGGGCAGTTTATTGTCGGGATCCGTATTACTTCGACGAGCGTTCATCGGCAACGGTAAGGCGTTTCCGCCCCTTTGCGCGACGGCGCTTTAGTACTTTACGGCCGTTGGCATCTGCCATCCGCGCGCGGAATCCGTGCTTATTAGCCCGTTTTCTGCGACTTGGTTGATAAGTTCTTTTCATGATGTGTGATGGAAATAGTGAATGAGATGGTCTGCAATTTCGAAAGACCGCAAAAATAACATAAATTTCAGTAAATATGAAGCCCTGCAGTATACCATTTTTTCAGTGCCGCATCATAAACCGTAGTCTTTAACGTAATTGAAGACTGAAGCGGTATCGATATTTTATTGAACGGGCACAAGAATACCCGTAATTTCCCCACTTCGAAGAAATTAACAGCAGCTACTTACAATGTTTGACAAACTACTAAAAGGATTTTCTAAACTTTTCGGCTCTAAAAGTGAAAAGGACATAAAAAAAATCCTGCCCATTCTCGATCAGATCAAAGCATTTGAACCCGAGATTTCAGAAAAAACTGACGATGAACTGAAGGCATACACGGCCCGATTCAAGGAGATGATCCGGGAGGCCACAACCGATATCGATCGTGAGATTCAGGAAATACGCGACCGGATTGAGGACATGCAGGCCACCATCACCATAGAAGAACGCCGGCGGCTAAGCGACCAGCTCGACCAGCTCGACCAGGACTGGCTCGACACCGTCGAAGATGTTCTCGACGAGATCCTGCCTGAAGCCTTTGCCGTACTCAAGGAGACCTGTAAACGGCATGTCGGCAAAAAGTGGAAAGTGGCCGGCAATGAAATCGTATGGAATATGGTTCCCTACGATGTGCAGCTGCTTGGTGCCATCGTGCTGCACACGGGTAAAATCGCCGAGATGAAGACCGGTGAAGGTAAAACCCTTGTCGCCATCTTCCCGACCTATCTCAACGCCCTGGTTGGCCGTGGTGTTCATATGGTAACCGTTAACACCTACCTGGCCCAGAGGGATGCCGAGTGGAACGAACCGATTTTCAATTTCCACGGCCTTACGGTCGACTGCATCGACCGCTACCAGCCCAACTCCGAAGAGCGGCGCAAAGCCTACCGTGCCGACGTAACCTATGGCACCAACAATGAATTCGGCTTCGACTACCTTCGCGACAACATGGTTTTCGATCCGAACCAGCTCGTGCAGCGCCACCATCACTATACCATAATTGATGAGGTCGATTCCGTACTTATTGACGAGGCCCGTACTCCGCTCATTATTTCAGGTCCGGTACCACAGGATAATCAGTCCCAGAAGTATGGTGAATACAAGCCGAGGGTAAACACCCTTGTGGAAGCCCAGAAACGCCTGATTGCCAAATTCCTGAACGAGGCCGAAGAAGCACTTAAAAACGGGGATGAAGAAACCGCCGGCCTTGCCCTGCTCCGGGCCCAGCGCGGCTTTCCTAAAAGCAAAAAGCTGCAGAAAATGCTTCAGGAGCCCTCCAATCAGAAACTGATGCAGCAGACCGAGTACTTCTACCTTCAGGACAACGCCCGCAATATGCCCGTTGTGGATGAGGCCATGTACTACGCGGTGAACCTGAAGCAGAACACGATCGAGATGACCGACATGGGCCGGGATCTGATTACCGGCGACCAGGAAGACAAGGAGTTCTTCGTAATTCCCGACCTGGGGCTGGAGACCTCCAACCTGGAAGAGGAGATAGCCCGGCGCGAAAAAGAGAGCAACGAAGAAATTCTGGCCAATGAAACCTGGAGCCGTGAATACCAGGAAAAGAAAATTGCCGAGCTGAAAGAAGATCTTCGCAAAGAGCGCAACGACAAAATGGCCGAGCTGTACCGCCTGTTTGCCGAGCGCAGCGAACGGATCCATACCGTAAACCAGCTTCTCAAATCGTATACGCTGTTCGAACGCGACGACGAATACATCGTGCAGGACGGCAAAGTGATGATCGTTGATGAGCATACCGGACGTGTATTGCCCGGCCGCCGTTATTCCGACGGGCTCCATCAGGCGATCGAGGCCAAAGAGAATGTGAAAGTTGAGGCCGCCACCCAGACCTACGCTACCGTAACCCTTCAGAATTATTTCAGGATGTACCACAAGCTTGCGGGTATGACCGGTACAGCTGTTACGGAAGAGGCGGAGTTTTTCGAGATCTACAAGCTCGAGGTCATCGAAATTCCGACCAACCGGCCCATTGCCCGCGACGACCGCGACGATCTTGTGTTCCGTACCAAGCGCGAGAAATTCAATGCCATTCTCGACAAAATCCGGGAGTATCATGAAAAAGGTCAGCCGGTTCTGGTCGGTACCACCAGCGTGGAGGTTTCTGAAACGCTGAGCCGCATGCTTAAGCGGTCGGGCGTGAAGCACAACGTGCTCAATGCCAAGCAGCACGCCAGCGAAAGCCAGATTGTGGCGGAAGCAGGCCAGAAAGCTGCCGTTACCATTGCGACCAACATGGCCGGCCGTGGTACCGACATCAAGCTGGGCGAAGAGGTAATCGGCCTCGGCGGTCTCGCCATACTGGGATCCGAAAGGCACGAATCGCGCCGGATTGACCTTCAGCTCAGGGGCCGGGCCGGACGCCAGGGCGATCCCGGCGAAAGCCAGTTCTTTGTTTCTATCGAAGATGATCTGATGGCGTTGTTTGGCGACCGGATATCGAACGTGCTCGAGCGGCTCAAGCTCGGCGAAGGCGAGGTTATTCAGCACCCGTGGGTAACCAAATCGCTGGAGCGTGCACAGTCGAAAGTGGAGCAGAACAACTTCAGCATCAGAAAGCGCCAGCTCGAGTTTGACGATGTGCTCAACAACCAGCGGAACGTGGTGTACAAACGCCGCCGGCACGCCCTTGAGGGCGACAAACTGACCAACGATATCATGGACATGCTCGAGGATCTGGTTACCCAGATTGTTGAAGAGCACTACGGTCTTGGTGAATTTGAGAGCATCCAGCAAAAAATGCTGCGGATGCTGGCTGTGAACGTAGAAATTGACCGGGACGACTGGTCGAACCGGCGTGAAGACGGGGTGATCGACCTGATGTTTGAAAAGGCTATCGAAGCCTACCGGAACAAGGAAGCGCGGTTGGCCGAACCCTTCTACAAAGCACTTGAGCAGCTAAGGGATAGTAGCCCCGCACTGCCCGACAATGTTCAGGCCATCTTTACCGACGGGCAGCGCAGGGTTGGTGTGGTCATAAATGTGGAAAAAGCACTTAAAACAAAAGGCCGCGAATTCATAAGGGCGCTTGAGCGTTCTGCGGTACTTGGTGTGATCGACGAAAAATGGATGGAACACCTCAGGGAACTCGACTCGCTCAAAGAGGGTATCGGGCTGAGGGCTTTCGGCCAAAAAGATCCACTGATTGAGTTCAAACGGGAGGCTTTCAATGCTTTCGGTGAGCTGATGATAGAAGTGAACGTGGAAACGCTCTCCATGATATGGAAGTCCATGCCCGAAGGTACAGATCAGGGCCAGATCCGCAAGGCCGTACCCGATCAGCGCCGGGCGCGCTACGACACCCGCCGCATGAAAGAACAGCATGCCGAATCAACGAATATGGGTTTCCGTGGTGCAAACGGTGGCACGCAGGCCAACCGTGGCGAGGACGCCCCGAAACAACAGCCGGTTGTTATCGGCCCGAAACTCGGCCGCAACGACCCGTGCCCGCTCGACCCGGGCAAGAAATTCAAGCATTGCTGCGGTGCCAAAGGGCTTAAACACTGCGAAAAAGTCGGATCGGCAGTTACCTGATTTCACAATGGTAATTCTGGGAATTGACATAGGTGGTACCGGAATCAAAGCGAGCCTGGTTGAAACATCAACCGGCAACCTGATTTCAGATCGCTACAGGATTCCGGCCCCTGACGATACGTCACCTCACAAGATCCTGGCGAGGATTCATGAGGTGGTTAAACATTTCAACTGGAGCGGGCCCATAGGGGTTGCCCTGCCGGAGCCGGTGCGGAACGGTGTGGTAATGAGCACCTATAATATCGATCCTTCCTGGCTTGATGCCGATGCTTCAACACTGTTTGAAGAGATTACCGGTTGCCCGGTTACCGTGGTAAATGATGCCGATGCCGCCGGGATTGCCGAAATCCGGTTTGGTGAGGGCAGGAATCACGACGGCCTGGTTTTCGTGCTTACAATAGGCACCGGTATCGGATCGGCCCTCTTCATGAACGGTGTACTTGTACCCAATACCGAACTTGGGCATATCGAAATCAACGGCATCAGCGCACATGTCAGGGCATCCGAAAGAACACGAATTGAAGAGGGATTGAAGCGCAGCAAATGGGTAAAACGGCTTGAACTGGTGCTTACTACCTATGAAAAGCTTTTTCACCCCGACCTGTTCATCATCAGTGGGAGCCTCAGCAAAAAAGCAGACAAAACCTTTCCCTACATCAACATCAAAACACCTCTTGTTCCGGCCAGATTTCTAAACAATGCGGGAATAGTCGGAGCCGCCCTTTGCGCCGAAGATCAACACAATAAAATACCCGCCTGAATCAGATCTTCCCCCTTCCCCCTATTCCCTACTCACTACTCACTACTCCCTACTCCCTACTCCCTACTCACTTCTGCCTTTTGCTTTTTGCCTTTTGCATAAAGTCTCACATCTCACACCCCACACCTACTCAGTCCCCTCCGCCCGGCCCCTGATAAACTGCCATATGGTTAGCGCCGCAAGACGGACGGTCCGGTTATCAATATCGTATTCGGGGTTAACCTCCACCAGGTCGAACGAGCGGATTTTCCTGTTCAGGCCGGCCGACCAGGCGCTGTGCAGCCATATCGACTGCGAAAGGCCGGATGACGACGGGGCGCTCACACCCGGGGCGAAAGCGGAATCGACTGCATCCATATCCATACTCATCAGCATGTCGGTACCAGAATCTTCGAGAAGGGTATCAAGGGCTTCCTTATTCAGGGCATAGGCATATCTGATCATCGCGTTGCGGCTTTTCAGAAAATCGAGATGGCTTTTGGCTATCGCTTGCGGCTGCAGGCCAGCCACACGGTACCCGGCACACAGGCCGCTTTCATGTTCCAGCGCCTGGCGGAACACCGATCCTGAATGCCCTTTTCCATCCCTGTTTTCCCGAACGTCGGGATGCGCATCAATATTCAGTATAGTGACCTCTTTCCCGGCATGCACATAGCCAAGAAAATGGCCCATCGTGGTCTCATGCCCCCCTCCAATCACGATCGGGCAGGCGCCTGCCGTCAGCAGATCACCGACCAGACGGCCCAGCTGCTCCTGTGCCTGCTCCATGTTACTGCCGGCATGAATATTGCCGGCGTCGTGTGTTCGTTTAAGCCAGTGTGTAAATGCATAAAATCTGAGAGGATCGGGGGTTAACCTGTAAAAAGCATTCCTGATCAGTTCAGGTGCTTGAGCCGCGCCGGGCCTGCCGTTATTGCGGCGTACCCCCTCATCGCAGCAGAAACCGATGAGTACGGGATCCCCTTTTTTGATCCTGCCAAGGCCCCGGGAAATAAAATGACCACAGCGGGGATCGTCATCGGTGGTAACAGGTATTGTTATTTCAGGGTTTGAGAGGCCATAGTCGGCCATTTTTAATCGTGACATTTGTTTACTGGTTGGGTTTACCGGCCCGGCTGCTGCCCGGACGATGTGTCAGTTTCTTAACATTTCAATAATATCCCCATAACATCGAAAACGTATGTTTGGAATGCAACATCACGAGCTACTGTGTTTGCAATGCAACAACAAACACACACAGGTGTTTGCAACACACCATTATTACACAGGCGCCACAAGGTGTGGCCGGCATCCATTCCGGTATGGTTCTCCGGCCTGAAGGCCATCCGCAATCACAATATTCTCTATCAATCCCGAATCGTAACAGCCCTGACGGCCTGACAGCTGCCAGGGCTTTTTTTATAAATCTTACTGGCCAAACGGTAATCTTTTGCTGATCAAGCTTGCATCAGGGTTTAATTTTTGGTATTTCTCGACTGCTCTTTTGCCGGACGATACCGGGTTATCCACCTTTGAAAAAAAATTGAACTCATGAGTGAAGAAAACAACAAAAAAAGCATGCTGAACCGGTTCCTGGATACCATTGAATGGGCGGGAAACAAGCTGCCTGATCCGGCTGTACTGTTTTTAATACTGATGCTGGCTGTATGGGTGATATCGGCAATTCTCGCACCCATTTCCTTTACCGAGATAGACCCGCGTACCGGCGAAGACCTCCGTGTACAGAACCTGCTAACCGGCCCTCAATTTGCCTCATTCCTGGCCAATATGGTGCGTGTATTTATCACATTTGCACCACTCGGCATCGTGCTGGTGGCCATGCTGGGTGTTGGTGTGGCCGAACACTCCGGCTACATCAACGCAGGGCTGAAATATGTTCTGAGCTTTACCCCCAAGCTTTTCCTTACACCCATGCTCATTCTGGTTGCCATAGTGAGCCACACGGCTGCCGATGCAGGATACGTACTGGTTATTCCGCTTGGAGGCGTGATTTTCTATGCCGCAGGCAGGCATCCCCTGGCTGGTATCGCAGCAGCGTTCGCCGGGGTTTCAGGTGGTTTCAGTGCCAATTTCATCCCCTCCGGTATTGACCCATTGCTTCAGGGCTTTACACAGTCGGCCGCACAAATCCTGGATCCTTCCGTGCTGCTCAACCCTCTGAATAACTGGTTTTTCACGAGTCTGTCGAGCATCGTTGTGGTAGCAGTTGGATGGTATCTCACCGACAAGGTGGTTGAACCAAGGCTTAAGCAGACCCCGGTGGATGATGTAATCGAGGATGAGCCCAAAATGGAAGAGTTGTCTTCCAGGGAAAAACGGGCCTTCTTTACCGCAACATTTGTAATGCTTGCAGGAATCGTCGCATTGATTCTGTGGACTATCCCCGGAGATTCAGCCATGAGATCACCGGTTGGTGAAATTACGGCCTTCGACGCACCGCTGATGCAGTCGATCGTGCCACTTATATTTCTGCTGTTCTGGCTGCCCGGGGTTATATACGGGTACATGTCAAGAACATTTACCAACTCCAAGGAGGTAATCGCCAGTATGAGCAAGGCGATGGCGGGGATGTCGTATTACGTTGTTATGGCATTTTTCTGTGCCCTGTTCATCGACGCGTTTGCCAAATCGAACATTGGGGCACTCATTGCGCTTAAGGGTGCCAATTTCCTGGAGGCACTAGCCATGCCGTCGGCAATGACCATTGTCGGAATTGTTTTGTTAACTGCAGTGGTGAACCTGCTTGTGGGATCGGCATCAGCCAAGTGGGCGTTGATAAGCCCCATTTTCGTTCCCATGCTCATGCAGAACGGCATTTCTCCCGACCTGACGCAGGCAGCCTACCGTGTCGGCGATTCTGTTTCCAACATCATCACACCGCTTCTGCCCTATTTTCCACTCGTGGTGGTATTCTGTCAGCGCTACGTCAAGAAAACGGGTATTGGCACACTTGTATCCATGATGTTGCCCTATTTCTTCGGCCTGCTGGTTGTCTGGACCCTCTTCCTGCTGGCATACTGGGCCCTCGGAATTCCGCTTGGACTTCAGTCAAACTATGTCTATCCGGCCCCCTGATGCGAACGGACCATGTGTTTCAGGCTGCTGACAAATATTTTCCAGTCTGCTACCACATGGATTATTGTAATAACCACCGCCGTGAGGGCCAGATACAGGTGTAAATCGCCCCAGTCGTGCCGGGTCAGGTTGAACAGAAATGGTTCACTGCCCCTTCCCTGCCCGTGTGGAGCAAGCCACATTAAGATTCCTGTGGTCAGTACGGCTGACCAGATGATCAGCATCAACAGCCCGATTACACCCCTGAAGTAAATTTTTGGATTATATCTGCTCATTGTATTTATCTCTTTTCAATGCTTTTAAGAACCGTTTTCACGAAAGCGACCTGAAAGGGTAACCGTGATTATTGCCCTCACTTATTAGACGTACAAAAGCAGAATAGTTTTTTGGCAGAGTCACAAAGAAAAAAGCGGCGAAAAGGCGGCGAAAAGGCAAAAAGCAAAAGGCAAAAGTAAAACTGGCATACTCGGGGGCACTCTGAACACTCTCTGAGGCGAGGCTTAAGCCTTGCCTCGCGTCTTGCGTCTTGTGTCTTGTGTCTTGCGTCTCATGTCTTGCGTCTCCACACATAATTCTTTGGGTTTATTCGGTTCAACTGCTTAACATAAAGCATCTGTATTACATGTATTCGGCAAAACCAATAACAAAACGCGATGATTAAGTGGAAAGGCCTCAGTATTGAGGCGGAAGGTGAAGGTATCTCCGAACCCCTGAGCAAAAATGTAAATCTTTTAGGCGAGCTTGTAGGGCACGCCATACGCGAACAGGCCGGCGAAGAAATATTCAATATTGTTGAAGACCTGCGATCACGGTGCAAGAACGCCTACAAGGCCGATGGCGATAAAACCCGGAAGATGGTTCTTGATACGATCTCAGGGCTGTCGGATACGGAGATAGACTGGCTTTTAAGGGCCTATACCTCCTTTTTCCACCTGGTTAACAAGGCGGAACAGGAAGAGATTGTGCGCATCAACCGGGAACGTGAACACTCATCTTCCCACGAAAATCCGCGGGCTGAATCCATTGCCGATGCCATAGCCGGGATGAAAAAACTGGGGCTCGGGTTTGATGAAGCCGTCGCGATAATCCGCAGGATCGACATACAGCCAACGCTTACAGCCCATCCTACCGAAGCCAGGCGCCGAACCGTGCTCAGCCTGCAGAAAAGGATCGCTTTCAGCCTGTACAAACTGGCCATCCACAACCCTACGCCCGACGAGACCGATCGCCTGATCAAAAGCATTTACGACAATGTGATACTGCTATTGAACACCGATGATGTGCGCTCGGCAAAGATTACCGTGCCCGACGAGGTGAGAAACGGGCTCTATTTTTTCTCCAACTCCATCTGGAAAGTGGTACCCCGCATCTACGACGACATCAACAAATCACTTGATGCGTACTACGGCCAAACGACCGATTTGCCCATAATTCTGCGGTACCGTTCCTGGATCGGGGGCGACCGCGACGGCAATCCCTCCGTTACCGCCGAGGTTACCCGTTCAACCCTGAACATGCAAAGGGAAGCCACCATCGATTTGTACCGCAACGATCTGCAGGAACTGCGCAGTGAGCTCAGTATATCGAAGAAACAGACAACGATTCCCGACAAACTCTATCGTTCGATCGAGAATGACCGCACCATGGTTACGCTTACCGATAAAACCGAACGTCAGCACGAGAACGAGCCATACCGCATCAAGCTGGGGCTGATGATCGAAAAGCTGAAACTCATTCCTGAATTCGATACCGGGCTGATCAGCAAATCGGAGAGTGACGTTCAGACTACCTACACCGCCGAAAAGTTTATCCGCGATATTAAGCTGATCAATGAGTGCCTGGCCGAATCAGGCTTTGAATCACTAACCGAAAACGGCATGCTCCGGCATCTGCGGATACGGGCAGAAACCTTTGGTTTCAGCCTCGCCGCCCTCGACATACGCCAGCACAGTGCCGTCTTTGAGGATACCGTAGACGAGCTTTTCAGGCTGAGCGGTGTTGTAAAGAGCTATAAAAAGCTGAGCGAGGATGCGCGCTGCGAACTGCTGCGCCGCGAAATCCGCAATCCCCGGCCACTGGTACGGCTACATGCCAAGCTGAGTGAATCATCACGGTCCATTCTTGATTGTTTCCTGGTTGCCAGGAAAGCGGTGAAGCTCGAACCCGGATCGATTGGCAGCCTCATCATCAGTATGACGCACGATGTAAGCGACATGCTCGAAGTTATGCTTATTGGCAAGGAGGCCGAACTGGTCGTGCCTGAAGGTGAAAAATTCCGAAGCCATGTCGACATCGTACCACTTTTTGAAACCATTGAGGATCTTGAAAACAGCCGGGCACTGATGGAGCAGCTCTTCAGCGATCCGGTCTATTCACAGCAGGTTGAGGCCAGAGGGCGTTTCCAGGAGATTATGCTGGGTTATTCGGACAGTAACAAGGATGGCGGCTACTGGATGGCCAACTGGGCCCTGCACAAGGCAGAGCGCGACCTGGCCGAAGTTTGCAGCAAACACAAGGTCGATTTCAGGTTATTCCATGGCCGCGGCGGTTCGGTTGGCCGCGGCGGAGGAAGGGCCAACCAGGCCGTGCTGTCGCTGCCGCAGAGTTGCCATAACGGCCGGATGCGTTTCACTGAGCAGGGCGAAATCATCTCCTTCCGGTACTCTCTGCCGGCCATTGCGAAACGCCACCTGGAACAGATCGTAAACGCGATGCTGATATCGACCAGTGCGGCAGAGGCTAACCGTTCGCTCGGTGATGAGATTACTGACGAGCATTTTAAGATGATGGAGCGGATCGCCACACTCTCCATGCAGACCTACCGCGATCTTATACACAGACCCGGCCTTTGGGAATGGTATACCCGGATCACGCCCATCGAACACATCAGCCGTCTGCCTATTGCCTCCCGTCCTGTTTCAAGGAAATCGGGCTCGGAAGTCGATTTTGAAAGCCTGAGGGCCATTCCCTGGGTATTTGCCTGGACACAGGTACGGTACAACCTGCCGGGATGGTACGGCATAGGAACAGCCCTGAAAACGCTGATAGATGAATCGGACGACAATCTGACAAACCTCAAACAGCTTTACAGCGACTGGATGTACTTCCGGGTTATTCTCGACAATGCTCAGAGAGAGCTGGCGAGATGCCACCTGCTCATATCCGCATTTTACGCCGGAATGGAGGGCGAAGCCGGCTTTCATGAAATCATTTCGGAAGAGTTCAATAAGGCCAGGGAGGCCATACTGAGCATAAATGGCCAGAAAGAGCTGCTCGACAACAACCCGGTTATTCAGAAATCGATCCGGCTGAGAAATCCCTATACGGATGTACTCAACCTGATACAGATCGAGCTGATGCGGCGCTGGAAAAAAAAGGGACACCAGGGTGACGACGCACTCCGGCACTCCCTTTTCTCAAGCATCAACGGTATAGCGGCAGCGATGCAGAGCACTGGTTAGATGCAGAGCGCTGGTTAGCCGCTGCATAAAACGCTATCCCCCCACATCACTGTGGTAGAAGAAAGGGCAGGCCTGCTTGTGAAAAAGGCCTCGCTCAGGCTGCATTTTCTGGTTGATCAGTCTCTTTAAGCTGGATATAGCGTTCACCATAGATATCGGTCATAACCTTATCGCGGAACTCTTTCGCCAGTTTGAAAGCCTGATCGGCACCGTACTTGCGCACACTCCATTGCCTGTTTTTGATTTTTCCCGGCTTGGGAGACCATGTAACCTGGTAATAATCGCTTTGGGTACCATTGGGGTTGGTTTTGGTGGTTTTGCTCACCCCGATAATACCCGATTTATTTCTTTTATCGCTTGTTACCAGTCGTCTTACCGGTTTATCCGGTATATTTTTCATGGTTTCAAGAGCCATTTTCCTTGCCTTCTGGGCAAATTTCAGGGCTCTCTCTTTCCCGTTGTATTTACTGTCGGAATACAGTTTGGAGTATGTTTTCCCGTTTTTGTAGATGCGGACATACCATCCGTGCGTACCTTTTGAATCGATACGGCTTATGCCCTTCATCGCTGGATCTTTTGTTCTAGCCACTTATTTTTCCCTTACAGTCCTTAGGGTTACAGTTATCGTGCATTCGTTTCCATTTATCATATTGTTCACCATACATTACCTCGCTTTCCCCTATTAAGCAGGCTTGATGTACATAATCAGGCTCAATTCGACCTGGGTAAATTACTAAAGAACAGATTTGATAATCAGATTACATTTATATGTTAATTTATTCATCTCTGCAAGTCAAGTATAAAACTTAACAAACCAATAAACATAAGACCGCATAACGTAATTGATTTCAAAGGTGTAGTTCTTCTCAATACAATTTCTTTTACGTTATAACAACCACAAAATAGGTTACTTCCCGAATCATGGGATCAGTATAATTACGTAATCTTGAACTTATTTAGTGTTTCTAATAATCCTGAACCCGTTAATTTTCCTTTAATTCACCGAATTTGCGGGATTGGTAAATTACATTTCCTGATGTTAAGCCATAAAAAGGTGTGATCGGGGCTCCGGCCTCCCTCAGAAGCCTTGCAACCCATTTATTGCTTGTCCGGGGCAGGAAATAACGCCTTTCAGATGCATAAAACCGGCTGTCGGCATACCATCCGCTATCCAGAATTACAGCCAGGCCCTCATCGTCGTATGCCATATCTGAAGCCAGTCTGGCACACAAGGCATCGAATCCTTTTTCCGACAGCATTATCTCTACTGTTTTGGCACCACGGAACTCAACATCGACGTCGCGGTCGAAACCGGCGGCATGAATCACAGACAGAGTAGGCCAGAACGCCCCCTTCAGGGCAAGCCATATTCCGGGATTTTCGGTCATATAGTACTGGCGGTCGCCCCAGCCAAATTCATTGAACCTATAATCGATGCCATGATAGTTCTGCGGCATATATTCCCTGAATATCTCGTTGGATGGCAATACAATGCCAACGTGCCACCCATGGCTTACAACATAGATGCGTACGGGCCTCAATTCGGGATCATCCGGAAACAAATCTGTTACCGGCCGATTACAACCGGTAATTACCGTTATTACGGTCAGGTAAATTAGTATTATTTTAGCAGGGTTTTTCATAAACAGGTAACGCTTATGCAACAAGTAAAGCATTTTATTTTCAGAAATCCATTAATTGTAGCCGCTGCAGCATTCTGCCTGTTACTGGTGTTTTATCTGATCAGGGATATACCCGTTTCCCACCCTCCCGGAGTGCTTGTGCCTGATGAGCCGGTACAGGTGATGCTGCCCGGAAATACGTCATTTATACATGAGGGATTTTTCGTGACTCCGCTTGCCGATTTCGAAATCGAGGCCAGGGTGCTGAGTAAACGGCGTTATCGTTTTGACCGGAGCGCACCCATCTCTCCCATTGATCTGGCACTTGGCTGGGGACGTATGTCTGATACCTCCATCATTGATCGCTTCAGTTTCCGCCAGAGCAGGCGATGGGTGCATTACCGCTACAAGCCCGTGCCGATGTCGCAAGCGGAGATCAATCGCAGTATGGCCAATATGCACATGATTCCGGCTAACAGCCGTATCGAACGGCAGCTCAAATCGGTAAGAAAAGGGGAAATTGTTGCGATTACCGGCAAGCTTGTGCTGGTTGAGGGGAAAAACGGGTTCCGATGGCGCAGTTCACTCAGCAGAACCGATACCGGCGACGGCGCCTGCGAAATCATATTTGTGGAGCATATTGAAAAACGATAAAATGGGACAGGCCAAACCGGCCGGCATCGTACGTGAATAAAACGGCAGCAACTCAATCCCATGAAATACCTTTTCAACCCGGAAACCCGCAACGCACTGCTTGAAAGAATCGGTAAACTCGATCCGGTTACACCTCCCCGGTGGGGCAAAATGACTCCCCATGAAATGGTCTGCCATCTTATTGACCATTACAATATGGCCGTTAATCCCAAACCGGTGAGGGTGCGCAAGTCGATCCTGTTGTATCAGCCACTCAAATGGTTTGCCATCTACCATGCGCCGATTCCCCGCGGCAGGCTGAAAGCACCTGAAGAGATGCGCCTTACAAAGCCCGACAACTGGGATCAGGACATCGACAGGTTGAAATCGCTGGTAGAGCAATTCGCCTCTATGCAGGGTGAAACAGACTGGCCCGATAATATTATAGCCGGAACCATGGACGGGAACAGCTGGAGTGCCCTGTTGTACCGCCATACCATTCATCATCTCAAACAATTTGGGTGCTAAATTGCGCTGACAAATACGTTGCCATGCCATTTATGAATTTCAGATTTACCGGCCTCATCTTTCTGATACCGATGATTCTTCTTGAATCCTGCGGAAGCAGCAGAACAAACGATACCAGGGTTACCATGGATACACAAACCATCGAATACACGACCATTGCCCGCGGAGCCCTGAGTAATCCGGTACAAGGCGATCTGAACCTGGATTCCGATAATGTTCAGGTCCATAAAATTACGTCGCCTGAACAGTGGGAGGCCTACCTGGAACAGGCGATGCCCGACCGGCATGAGAGGCAGCCGCTCTCCAGACCGGATTTTGAAAATGGCGTAATTATTGCTCTTTCAGCCGGGCAGAGGCCATCTTCGGGTTACGGAATCCGCATCCACGGCATTACCAGCGTGGGCAATACCCTTGTGGTATCTGCCACTGAAACCGTACCCGGAAAAAACTGCATGCTGCTCACAGTACTAACCTGGCCGTATCACTTTGTACAGGTAAACGGCGAGGTTACCAGCCACAACCTGGAACTTGAACTTACAGAGTTCACACAGGATTGCTGACAGCCGATGCTCACAGCCTTAGCTGCATCCGGTACGAATGCAGCCAACCTGGCCAACACATCACATCAGCCAGTAACCAGGCCGCGCCTCCTGAGCAGGTGTGTTACATCGGGGTCACCACCGCGGAATTCACGGTACAGTTCCATCGCATCGCGGGTACCTCCCCTTGACAGGATATACCTGCGGTAGCGGTCGCCGTTTTCCCGGGTCAGCCCGCCCTGTTCGCGCATGAACGAAAAAGCGTCGGCCGCAAGGATTTCGCTCCATATATAGGCGTAATAGTTGGCAGAGTACCCACCTGAGAAGATGTGGGAAAAGTAGGGCGATTTGTAACGCGGCGGGATTGCCGGGTTATCGAGACCGTATTTTTCCAGCACCTGCATTTCAAAGGTTTCAATATCAACCGGATCAGCATCAGGGCCGCGCAGGTGCCACTCCATATCGATAAGGGCTGCTGCGAGGTATTCCTGGGTGTCGAACCCCTGGTTGAAGCCCCTGGCGGCAATAACCCGGTCGAGCAGTTGCTGCGGTATCTGCTCACCGGTTTCATGATGTATGGCATAATTGCGGAGAACCTCCGGGTGTATGGCCCAGTCTTCCTCGAATGTGGATGGGAACTCTACAAAATCGCGGGGCACCGACGTGCCGGCCTGCGAGGGATAGTTAACATCAGACAGCAAACCGTGCACACCATGGCCCATTTCGTGGAACAGGGTGGTTACATTGTCGAAGCTGATGAGGGCAGGTTCGCCTTCAGCCGGCGGGGGGATGTTCAGCACATTTACAATCACCGGTTTCTGCTCAAGCAGGTGTGACTGCAGTACAAACGAGTTCATCCAGGCACCGCCACGTTTGGAATCCCTGCTAAAATAGTCGGCATAAAACAGTCCCAGCTGCGAACCGTCGTGATCGTAAACATTGAACACGCGAACATCGGGCTGATATACGGGCAGGTCGTGGCGTTCTTCAAACCGGATACCGTAGAGCCGGTTCATGGTATAGAACACACCGTCTTCCAGAACCCTGTTCAGTTCAAAGTAGGGACGTACTTCGGCTTCATCAATATCGTACTGCTCCTTGCGTACTTTTTCGCCGTAGTACTCCCAGTCCCAGGGTTTCAGGTCATCCTGCACGCCATCCCTGCGCATCATCGCGGTGATCAATGCCGATTCTGCCGCAGTATTTGCCAGCAGATCGGGGATGAGGCCGGTAAGCATATTCAGCACATTATCAGGGGATCCGGCTGTCTGGGGTTCAATTGCAAAAGCAGCAAAATTGGGGTAGCCAAGCAGGTTGGCCCTTTCGGCACGCAGCCTTACCAATTCATGAATAATCGGCTGATTATCGATGCCGCCATCCTGACCGATACCGCGGTAGGCCGATGCTTCCCAGACCTGCCGGCGCACATCCCGGTTGTTCAGGCTGGTAAGTATGGGTACCCTGGTTGTATTGGTTATGGAAAGCAGGTACTTGCCTTCATGTCCTCTTGCGGCAGCTGCTTCCCGGGCAGATGCTATGCGGTCAGGGCTCATACCATCGAGCAGTGCTTCGTCGTCGATAACTAAAGCCCTTTCCCGGTTCATGGCAAGCAGGTTTTCCTGGAATTTTGTGGTTAGCGACGAGATGCGTTCATTTATCTGCCGCATGCGCAACTGCTGGTCATCAGTCAGTTCGGCACCAGCCCGTACAAAATTCCGGTGGGTATCCTCAAGCAGTTTCATTGAGGCGGGGTCAAGACCGGCTTCCTCCCTGTTTTCATACAGGGTTTTAACACGATCGAAAAGCGCGTTGTTGAGCAGGATATTGTCGGAATGGGCGGCCAGTTCCGGTGCCAGCTCCGACTGTATTTTTTGAAGCCTGTCGTTGGTATGGGCCGACGTGAGGTTCGAAAATACCCGCCTTACGCGGGTAAGCAGCTCACCGGTACGCTCCATGGCAAGGATGGTGTTTTCAAAAGTCGGGGGCTCAGGATTTGTGGCAATCTGTTCAATCTCTTCCATTTCGATGCGCATGCCCTCACGGTAGGCAGGCAGGAAGTGATCGTCGTTTATCCGGTTGAAATCTGGTGCTTCAAACGGCAGTGAACTCGGCTCTGAGAATGGATTGTTTTTCATCGGGTCGGTTTCACCACATGCTAAGGTTAGAAATAATAGTGCTATTAGACTGCAGATGGAGGTCTTCATACTTTTTGCCTCTGAATTTTTCTGGATTAATGATAATGCTTTGAATATAACCATTTTCGCGGGTAACGGATACCTGGGGGAGAGGGCGGCAGAAGGCAGAAGTGGGGGGAGCAAAAGGCAGAAAGCAGAAGGCAGAAGTGATTCGGAACGTCGTGAACACTCCTCCCGCTACGGGCAATAAGCCCGCTTACAACCGCGCAACGCATACTTTTGCCTTTTGCTTTCTGCCTTCTGCGTGCCTTCTGCGTGCCTTTTGCTCGTCTTCTGCTCGTCCTCTGCTCGTCTTTTTTCGTTATCAATCTTATGTTTATAATATTTAATTTCAATATTATAATTCAGTCTGTGTATATTAATACAAACTAAACCTGAACTGGAAGCTCAAATCGGATGGAACTACTATCACAAGGCGCTCAGTACGCCGTTTCAGCAATTATTGCATTATCCCGGGAACCTATGGGGAAAGCGGTCTCCGCTGGTGATCTTGCAAAACCACTGAACTGTCCGGCTGCGTATCTGTCGCAGACGCTGGCCAAGCTGGTACCTCACGGCATTCTAAGCACCCGGCGAGGTCTCAATGGCGGTGTATACCTCAAAAAAGAACCATCGCAGATTACCATAATTGAGGTTGTTGAAGCCATTGATGGTACCGATTTTTTCGAGCGTTGCATATTGGGTATACCTGGCTGCGGCCATATAGAACCTTGCCCGTTTCACGAAAACTGGGCCAAGATGAGGGAGGAAATCCGCAATTGGCTTGCCAACACCACGTTTGAGGAAGCGTCCGGTGAAATGACCGACAACTGGTTCAACCTCCGGCTGAAATTCGAAAGACGTTCGGGCTACAACGTTCCCGGTTAAACGGCATACAATGTAACGCCCCACCCGGATTTACAGAGTACGTCGTACGGGCCCGGAGATACAGAGCATCACCTGCCGGTTTGTTCTGCCGCTGTATGCAGCTGCCTGTTTTCGGTCTGGCTGTATTGTCTAGTTGTGCTCCGGCAGTTTCTTGCTATCCCAGCCAGTATCGTGCTATCACTGCCTGTTCATACCAGGCTCGCCAGGTTTATGCTATCACTGCCAGGTCCATGCTACCGGTGACAGATTTGGATTCTGTAACTTCTGAAATAGTGTTGCCCTGCTTTTGGCCAAAATTGGGGGCTACCGGTCACATCCTCCAAAAACACTTCGCGGTTCAATTGTTCACATGTTCACTTGTTCCCTAATTCGAAGCATACTAACAACACAGATGTTGTCACCATCAAAATAGTGTAGCCCCGAAGTGGCAAAATTAGTGGCTACCGTTGACATCTCCCAAAACACTTCCAAATTCTATTGTTCTATTGCTCCCCAGATCCCTAATTCAAAGCATACTAACAGCAGAGTCGTTGTAACCATCCAAACAGTGTAGCCCCGAACGGGCGAAATTAGCCGCTACCAGCGGCAGATTCATGTGCATTCTATGATGTCAACTCGGCAACGGCCCGGCCGGGAAGCCCGGGTTCCGATTGAAGTTGAATTCCGTGTGCCCATTTATCATCTTTAGACTATAAAGGAGGATGATCTATGAAAACCATTGTATCAGCATTACTGTTCTGCTTTTTTTTATTTCCCGGTCTTGTAACCGCGCAAAACGATTACCAGAATGAGCGCAACAGAATGGTCGACCGGCAGATAGCGAACCGCGGTATAAGCGATGAAGCCACGCTTGAGGCCATGCGTACCGTTAAACGGCATCTTTTTGTACCCGCACCGCGGATTTCACAGGCCTATGACGATTCACCACTGCCTATCGGTTACGGGCAGACCATATCACAGCCCTATATCGTTGCGCTGATGACCGAACTGGTTGAACCCAGGCCCGGTATGCGGGTACTTGAAATCGGCACCGGCTCAGGGTATCAGGCTGCCGTTCTGGCCGAAATTGTGGATACGGTGTATACTATTGAAATCGTCGAGCAGCTGGGCATGACCGCCGCCGGGGTACTTGAAGAAAGCGGATACAGCAATGTGCTTGTAAAGCTGGCAGATGGTTACCATGGATGGGAAGAATACGCACCATTCGATGCCATCGTGGTTACAGCAGCGGCCGAACACATTCCGCCGCCGCTTATTCAGCAGCTTGCACCCGGTGGAAAGATGATTATTCCGGTCGGTTCGCCCTATTTTACCCAGAATCTGATGCTGGTTGAAAAAGACGGCGACAGTGTGCGCTCCCGGAATATTCTGCCTGTACGCTTTGTACCCTTCACCCGGGCCGGACAGTGAGTGCGATGCCTGGCATCCGGATAGCGATCGGCCTTCTTTCGGCTTCGGTAATAGCCTGGCAGCTCGTACTCATCCAGATCCTTTCAATAGCGCACTGGCACCATTTTGCCTACATGGTACTGTCGGTTGCCATGCTTGGATTTGGTGCCAGCGGCACCCTGCTGGCCCTTTTCCGCAGAAAATTCCTGACCGGGTCGGGATTTCTCATCCCGTTTCTGATGCTGCTCACCTCCCTGGCCATGGGATCATCGGTCTATCTGGTCGAAAACATTGTGGGTGGTTTCGACACCTGGCTGCTGTTCATCGACAACAGCGAGATTGTGAGCCTTGTTCTGGTCTACCTTCTCTATACCCTCCCCTTTCTGACAGGCGCGCTGGCCATAGGCCTGATCCTTACCCGTTACGCAGCCGATATTGGCCGGATCTATTTTTACAACATGGCGGGATCGGGCCTGGGCGGATTGACCGGCGTTCTTGCGATGTGGTTACTGTTTCCCGAACAACTTGCCGCCTTATTTGCCCTGCTGCCGCTGGTTGCCGCATACTTCTGTTCATCGGCCCGGAACAGGAAACGGCTGGCGCCCGTTGCCCTGCTTGCGCTGCTCATAGCCGGTGCCGGAATTTTCAACCCTCCCCGGATCAATATTTCGCAGTACAAGGGGCTGAGCGGCACTATGAACCTGCCCGGTGCTGATGTCCTTAGCCGTGAATCCAGCCCTCACGGGGTTATCGAGGCTGTAAAGACCGACGCCAGCCGGTACGCGCCGGGAGTAAGCCTCAATTATACCGGGGTGATTCCCGTCGAGCCCATGGTGTTTGTAAACGGGAACTGGTCGGGTCCGGTGAAGGATCCCGCCGGTATTACCGATGATATCTTATCCCACACCACAAAGCAGCTGCCCTGGCTGGTCAGGCCTGCCGGCAACATCCTCATAACCAGTACCGGTACCGGCCGGCACGCATTTCACGCCATTGCCAACAATGCGAACCATGTTACCGCGGTGGAACCCAATCCGGGGCTTACCGGCCTTACCAACCGGATATCACATGGTTTCTACGGAAGCAGTATTCTCGATCACACCAATGTACTTGTTGTTCACCAGAGCAACCGGGCCTGGCTGAACCGGTCGGATGGAGGCTACTCCCACATCATACTACCTACTTTGGATGCATTCGGAGGCACATCCGGCCTGTATGCACTGCAGGAACAGTATGACCTGACCCTCGAGGCTTTCGCACAGATGTGGGACCTGCTGCTTGACGACGGTGTTATCTCGGTCACATCCTGGATGGACCAGCCACCCCGCAATACGCTGAGGATACTTGCAACGCTTGCCGAAACGGCGGAACGGAATGGTATCGCGGAACCTGAAAGGCATATTGCGGCCATCCGGAGCTGGTCTACGATTACATTTGTTCTTTCGCGATCGCCACTTACCGGGGAAAGTGCAGACCGCATACGTGAATTCTGTGAGAGGAATCAGTTCGATCCCGCGCTTCTGCCAGGCATCAGCATGGGCGAGAGGCAGCAATACAATGTGACAGAAAGCTCTTTTTTCGGATATATGGATGCCATCGTTAAGGGCGACCGGACAGGCTTCTACAACGAGTACCTGTTCAATGTCGTTCCGGCTACTGATAACCGTCCGTTTTTTTCACAGTTCCTGAAATCCGGCAATATTGGCGACCTGATTACACAATACGGGCGCCAGACTGTGCCCTTTATTGAGCTGGGCTATCTCGTTCTTTTACTGACGGGAGTGCAGATATTTCTGGCTGCCGTACTGTTCATCGTGCTGCCGCTGTTCCGGCTGGGCTGGAGGGGAAGCAAAAAAAGCTGGACCCTGATCTATTTTGGTGGTATCGGCACCGGGTTCATGTTTGTTGAGATAAACCTGATACAGCAGTTCATCCACTATTTCGGTCAGCCTGTTTACGCCACTGCCACGGTTCTGGGCATTCTGCTCATCAGTTCCGGAACGGGAAGTTACTTCAGCGGGCACATAACCCGATACCGGCGGGGGCTTGAGGGTTTGCTGCTGTTGCTGGCCCTGCTGGTTGGGTTACTGCAGGTTGTATTGCCCCTGATTATCGGCATTAGCATATCAATGCCGGCGATAGTGAGGATAGCGGCAAGCGTACTGATCATCGCGCCTGTCGGTTTCCTGATGGGTATGCCATTTCCCGGCGGCATCCGCCGTTTATCGGGTACCGATTCCGCCCAGGTTCCCTGGGCCTGGGGCATTAACGGGTGTTTTTCAGTGATCAGCACAGTATTGGCGGTCTGGCTGGCGCTCGAGTGGGGCTACAGTACAGTTCTGTTCACCGGGGCACTGGCCTATGCCCTTGCCGGCGCGGCAACACTAGTTATATCGCGCTGAAAGTTGCACGTTAACGGCAGCGCTTGTTATATCGCGCGCGAGTTGCCCGTTTGCGTGAACGCTTGTTTTGTCAAGCGAGAGATGCCTGTTTGCGGCAGCGCATGAAATTTCATTTGGAAAGATGCCCGTAACGGATTCTGCAAGCCGGCTTATTGCCGGATACGCTTTTTTCACTTTAACGCCTGCTCCCTACTTGTGAGTACCGTATATTCAGGCTGAATATTCAACCCTGGTCAGGCAACCGGAGTACGGGAAGCCATTATCTGCCTCGTGGCCCGTATCATCTGAGCCGAATTTGACCGTACTGCTGCGTGGTGCCTGATCCGGATATAAACCAAAAAGAGATATCTGATAATGAAGAGAACCGGATTCTACAGCACACTGCTCATCGCGCTTTTCATCGGATTGCTTTCGATGAGCCCTGACGGGGCCAGTGCACAGGCCGTGCCGGATGCGAGTGATTATGAACGATTGCTCAACAATCCACGAAGGGCGACCCACACCTTTCTGCACTGGCAGATGAAGGGGCACCGCCAGCCCGAGCTGGCCGCAACAACCATGATAGCCGATCCCGCACTTGACCTGGATCAACGCATTGAACGGGCATCGCAGCTGCTTAAGGTACTCGACGCGCGAGGGCTCATAATCGATCTGGAATCGATACCCGGCGACCGCGACTACACCGATACGCTGAGCGGCATGCATACCTACATCCTGTTTCCATCTCTGCCGGAAGTCTTCCTGGTAAAACGGGATACGGTCTGGGTTTTCTCAAAAGCGACCGTTGATATGATACCGGATCTTTACCGCAGCACATTTTCCATTTTCGTGGATGTGGTGGTCGACAACCTGCCCGAGTATATGCGCAATGAATTCGGCGGGCTATCGATTTGGCAGTATATCGCCCTGTTCTTCTGGATACTGATCGGTCTGGTGCTTCGGAGTATAACCATATTCCTGCTCGACAAATACCTGCTGAAGTTTACGCAGAAAACCAGTACCAAGTGGGATAATCTCGTTGTGAAGGAGGCCGACAAGCCGATCAGTTTTGTGATCATGATCCTGTTTTACCTGATCACGTACACCAATCTGATGCTTCCGGTAACCGCGAACTATTTTCTGCGCACAGTCTTCGAAGTGGCCCTTCTTGGCTCCCTGATCTGGCTGCTGTACGGCATGATCAACGTATTGTCGGAGTACCTGGCTTCGGTTACCGCAAAAACGGAGAGCACGCTTGATGAGCAGCTTGTGCCGTTGCTTCGGAAAACCCTCAAAATATTCATTGTGGTTATCGGTGTTCTGTTCATTCTGCAGAACAAGGGGATCAATGTAACCTCGGTACTTGCGGGCCTGGGTATTGGCGGCCTGGCGGTAGCGCTTGCCGCCCGCGATACGCTGGCCAATTTTTTCGGGTCTATCACCATCTTCGCCGACAGGCCCTTCCGCATCGGAGACTGGATCAAGATCGGCGAAATGGAAGGTGTGGTTGAAGAAGTGGGGTTCCGTACCACGCGTGTTCGCACGTTCTACAATTCGCTCGTGAGCGTGCCCAACGCCCGGGTAGCCGACTCGTCTATCGACAACCTGGGGATGCGGCAGTTCAGGAGGATCCTCACACGGCTCAACCTCACTTACAGTACCACACCCGAGCAGATGGAAGCCTTTGTTGAGGGATTGAAAGCGATTGTTCAGGCCAACCCCTATACGCGGAAAGATTTTTTCGAAATCCACTTCAACGATTTCGGTTCGCACTCCCTGGATGTGCTTTTCTATGTATTCCTGAAAGTACCGAGCTGGAGCGATGAGCTGCAGCAGCGCCACAATATTTTCCTCGAGATTCTGAAGATGGCCAAAGAAGTGGGTGTTGAATTCGCCTACCCGACCCAGACCCTGCATGTTGACAGTTTCTATGGCGACAAGCCGCGGCAGATAGGCAAAGAGATACCGGTTGAAAAACTCGGGGAGACAGCGGCGTCTTTCGGGCCAAACGGCGGCAAGTCAACGCCGGGCGGGGTGAAACTGACCTATAATGGCGATGAAGTTGATTTCGGTGCCAAAGCCTTCAGGCGATGAGCAACCGGCCGGTAGTGGCTGGCATCACGTAACTATGTTACCCCAGGCTGTGAATCCCCGGGCTGTGCCGCCCGGGGCTCAGATCACCTGTGTGGATTCAGATCAACCAATCAAACGGTCTGTTCTTCGCAGAAGGCGTCGAATACCATCTGAAGGTCCTGTGCAACCTCCTGGGCGCTGCGGCCTTCAACCCGGTGCCGGGGGATCATCGCTTTGATTTCACCATCCTTAAAGAAGGCGAACGATGGGGATGATGGCGGAAAATCAGAAAAATAGCTTCTGGCGCGGGCTGTGGCATCTTTGTCCTGGCCGGCGAATACTGTGAACAGGTGGTCGGGCTTTTTGCTGTTGGCCATTGCGATCTTAACCGCAGGCCTCGCGTTACCGGCAGCGCAGCCGCATACGGAATTGATGACCAGTAAAGTTGTTCCTTTTGATGTATCTTTCATCATCTGATCCACTTCTTCGGGGGTGGTGACTTCCTGCACACCCAGATCAGTGAGTTCTTTTCTCATCCATGAAGTATCGGGGCCGATTCCAAATCCAAATTGCATAATTATCTGTTTTTTCCGTTTACGTTTATACTATTAACAGGTATTTCATTGAAACGTGAAGAACCTGTAAAAAATTTCCTAAAAATACGTCAGTTTTATGAGTCTTCCATCACCAGACAATAAACTAAATCTATTATTGAACCGCACGGTTTTTTATCCCCTTTTTATTGCGATACTGATATCGGTCACACTATCTGCATGCGGGCCCTCCAAAACCATACGAACAATCCATGCCGGCGGACCGCTTCCCGTAACCGGAGTGCTGTCGCAATGGCCCGATGAGATACGGCGTGGCGAACAGCTCAATGAGTTCGATTATTATGTGACCAACGACGATGAGTTTGTGTACCTGCTCATTAATTTCAAAAACAACCGCCTTTACCAGAACGCCCTGCGGTTTGGATTTACCGTATATCTGGATGGTGATACCGGTTTCAAGCAATCGTTCGGGATCTCCTACCCTGCCGGAATACTGTACGCTCTTTCGCCCATACCCGGTGCAAGAAAATCATACCTGGAAAATCCGGGCTGGTCGTCCATACCCGAGAATGCCCGTTTGCTTCAGTCAATCGATGATGAGATGCACCAGCAGGCGCTCATCATAAGCCGGTCAAATTCCAAGGCGCCGATAATACCGGTACCGGTAAATTTCAACAATCTCAGGGCTCAGGACCTTGATCTTGTGATGAACCGTGCCGGTAATGTGATGACCCTGGAGATGAAAATACCCATTGTTGGCACGCGAGCGCGTCAATTTGCCATCGACCCAAAGGGCAACACGTTTCTGCTTGGTTTTGAAATCAAGCCACCAACCTACGAAGAGATTACCGGCGAAAATCCGGCGCAGGTTGCAGGTGACGCCCGCCAAAGCAATTACGATCCGTATGGGAGAAGCAGGTCCGGCACTACCCAGAACATCTCGAATCCTGCCCTTTTTTACCAGCTCAGCGAAACCTATTCGAGATGGGTTAAAGTACAGTTGGCCGACAGGCGGAAATAAAAAAGGCCGCCTTCAGCAGGCAGCCTTCTGTTTTGCTATGTACGATCATGAACAGCCTACCGGGCTGCTTCGAACAGTTCGTTCACTTTTTTCCAGTTTACCACGTTCCAGAATGCTGAAATGTAATCGGGTCTGCGGTTCTGGTAATTCAGGTAGTAGGCGTGTTCCCACACGTCGAGGCCAAGAACAGGGGTAAGTCCCTGCATGTAGGGGCTGTCCTGATTGGCGGTAGACATCACTTTCAGCCCGCCGCTGCCATCAACGCACAGCCATGCCCAGCCGGAGCCGAACCGTGTAGCGGCTGCATTCGAGAATTCATCCTTGAATTTCTCGAGGCTGCCGAAAGTGGAATCGATGGCCGGCCCGATGCTTCCCCCCGGTTTCCCACCGCCGTCGGGAGAAAGAATGGTCCAGAACAGGGAATGGTTGGCGTGACCACCGCCATTGTTGATCACTGCCTGCTTTTTATCGGCAGGAACAGCATCAATATTTTTCAGCACGTCCTCTATCGGCTTGCTTGCGAAATCGTGGCCTTCAAGCGCAGCGTTAACCTTATCTACGTACCCTTTGTGGTGTTTACCATGGTGAATTTCCATGGTTTTTGCGTCTATATGCGGTTCCAATGCATCGTGTGCATAGGGTAAATCTGGCAATTTGTATGACATAACTCCTCAATGATTTCTTTGCAATATTTCTGTTAACTGGCAGCGCATTTAAGCACTTCTGAGTATGCAATATAGCATCCATCAGCCGATAAATGAAAAATCGGGGTGCAAATAATACTGCACTGTCGCAATTATACCTGTATATTACTACAATTTCCGGGCGGTTAACGTTTCACCGGCCGGTATTAATTAGTACATAGTGGTTATTATCAAGTACACAATCTCCCACAAATCTCTCACATGAGCAAAAAGACGTACGATCTGATAGTTATCGGCAGCGGGCCGGCGGGTTTTTCCTGTGCGATGCAGGCTTCAAAATTTGACAAAAAAGTACTGCTGGTTGAGGCCCATCAGCAGCAACTCGGCGGCGCATGGATAAACACCGGTACAGTGCCCAGCAAAGCCCTTCGTGATGCAGCCCTGAACATTCACAAATTCACCCAGCAATTCGGCGACCTTGGCGGGAAAAAGGCGTACGACCTGTTTCAGATGCAGGACCTGCTGAAGTTCAAAAACAGGGTAATTGATCACGAAAACAGCGAACTAAAGCGGAATCTGATCAAGAACGAGATCGATACCGCCCGCGGCTTCGGGAAACTTACCGATCCCAATACCGTTGAGGTAACCGATCACCTGGGAAAGGTCAAAAACTATACCGGTAAGAACATCCTGATTTCGACCGGCAGCAGCCCCAAACCTCCGGCACTGTTCGATGTGAACCAGGAAACCATACTGGACCTGACCTCTCTGATGAATCTGACGCACATACCGCGACGGCTCGTAATCGTGGGTACAGGGATTAACGCCATTGAATACGCCACCATTTTCAATGCGCTTGGTACAAAAGTGAACATCCTGAACCTGAACGACAATTTTCTCAGCTTTCTCGATGAAGAAATCCGAAATCAATTTCTTTCAACGCTCGAAGAGAACCGCATCGGGGTTAAAAGCAACGTAATCCTGAAGGGTATCAGCTTTAATATGCTGCGGAACTATACCGAAGTACGATTTACAATGGGCAAATCGGATGAACTGATGGTTATCGAATCGGAGCAGGTACTCTACTTCGGCAAGCGGACCCCGAACACCACCAAAATCGGCCTGGAAAATGTGGGCATAAAAACGGATAAAGAAGGATATATAAAAGTTGATGAGCACTACCGTACGGCCGTGCCCAGTATATATGCCTCGGGCGATGTGATCGGCTATCCCGGTCTTGCATCGGCTTCTTTCAACCAGGGCCGGCTGGCCTGCTGCGCGATGTTCGATATACCGGCAAGCAGGGTGAATGCCGACGTGCCCTTCGGAATCTATTCGATCCCCGAAATTTCAAACATCGGGCTGAACGAGTCAGAAGCACGGGCCGAAGGCTATGAAGTGACCGTTGGGCGCGCTTTCTACAATTCGCTCACAAAGGCGGCCATCAACAATACAAAAGCCGGCTTGCTCAAGCTGGTGTTCGAGACATCTACATTTAAGCTGCTGGGCGTACAGATTGTGGGTGATGATGCCTGTGAAATCATTCACCTCGGCCAGGCGGTAATGGCCAATGGCGGCGACATCAGGTATTTTATCAACCACATCCTCAATTACCCGACGTATTCTGAAGCCTACCGGATTGCGGCCTTCAATGGCGTGAACCGTGTTTCAAAGGCCGGTGTTAAGTACAGAAAACTGCTTATGGACAACCGGATCACCGACTGATCGTGAATCTGCATAAATGCTATCCCACTCTGTCTGCATACCGGATATTCATCGGCAGGCCGAATGGGTCGTGAACCAGTTGTTCCGGAAATGATCGAACGGCAGCCCCCAGGGCACTCAAACGGGCAGCAACCATAAGCACCATGGCATCGAGTATGTCGTCGGGCTGTACCTCTTTCCGCTTGAGCGTTGCCATTAATTCCGAAAAATGAACCGGTGCGCCGGGGAATATGGTCTCCAGCTGCTCAATCCGGGCCTCTATACCCAGAGTGGTCTTTTTCGGGGGCATGGCCGCGCCTGAAAACTGGATAAACTGCCATTCGGGATGGCATTCAATTACGCGTGTGGCAAGCGATGCGTCGGCTCTGAGCAGTTGATCAACCTGACGTATACGGTTGGTGATATTCCAGGCCTGGATTGAAATTTTGCGGCCTGCCGACTGAAGATTCAGATCGCATGCCTGGCGGTAGTTTGCTGCATATACCGCACCGCGGACGGGCGTCATGAATACGGATGCTTTCTTTGCCGGGGGCATCGCGTTCCTGAGTTCTGTATCACATGCCCGCTGACCTGTTTCTGCCAGGCCGACCGGCATGTCGATATAAACGCGGTCGCATTCAAGGAAAAGCTCCCTTAGCCCCGCATCAGAACGGATGATACGGGACGTGACCGAATTGCCATCGTGAACAAAAGCGATCCAACCGGCACGGCATCCGTCAATGCCGGCCACTTTAAGGCCGGATGATGGCCCGTTTATGTCAATTTTGGGACCTTCTAAAGGCTTGCCGGTCATCTTTCCGGTGATGATCAGACCGGTTTTATTGCCGGTTTCAGCATAATATGGAGTTCATCGAGCTGTTTTGTATCGACCACATCGGGGCAGTTGTCCATCAGGCTCTGCGCACGCTGGTTTTTGGGGAAAGCGATAACATCGCGCAGGCTTCGTGCGCCGGTGAGCAGCATTACGATGCGGTCGAGGCCCAGGGCGATGCCCCCGTGCGGTGGTGCCCCGTAGCGGAAAGCATCGAGCAGAAACCCGAATTTTTCCTGGGCTTCATCCTCGCCGATACCAAGCAGGCCGAACATCTTTTTCTGCATATCGCGGTCGTGTATCCGAATGGATCCGCCGCCAATTTCACTGCCGTTCATCACCAGGTCATACGCCCGGGCACGGATCGCGGCGGGGTCTTTATCAACGAGGTGCAGGTCTTCGGGTTTTGGCGAGGTAAAGGGGTGGTGCATGGCAAAATAGCGGGCCTGTTCGGGATCGTACTCGAGCAGCGGGAAATCGGTAACCCAAAGCAGATTGAATTTCGACTCGTCGATCAGCTCGTATTCTGATGCCACCATAAGCCGGAGCTGGCCCAGTTCATGGTACACTTTTGGCTTGGGCCCGGCCAGGATCAGGATCAGGTCGCCTTTTTTCGCCCCGGAGTGTTTCACCATTTCAAGGGTGGTTTCTTCCGAAACAAATTTGCTGACGCTCGAGTAGACCTCGCCATCATTGTTTTTGATGTAAATGAGCCCGCCGGCACCGATTTCCTCTTTGGCGCGGTTGGTGAGGCGGTCCATTACCCCGCGGCCGAGCGAACCCATGCCGGGAACCACAAAGCCTACTACAGCGCCGCCATCTTCTACGGTTTTGGAAAACACGCGGAACCCGGATCCGCCCACGATGCCGGAAAAGTCGGTAAAACGCAGACCAAACCGGAGGTCCGGTTTATCGATGCCGTAGTTGGTGATGGCCTCGGTGTAGGTCATGCGCGGGAAGGGGGTTTCCACATTTGCGCCGATTGTTTCCCTGAGCACCTCTCTGATCAGTCCCTCGGTCATTTCATAGATATCCTCTTCGTTCACGAAGCTCATTTCCACGTCGATCTGGGTGAACTCCGGCTGGCGGTCGGCCCTGAGGTCCTCATCCCGGAAACACTTTACGATCTGGAAATAGCGGTCCATGCCGGCGATCATAAGGATCTGCTTGTAGGTTTGCGGACTCTGCGGCAGTGCGAAAAACCGGCCCGGGTTCACGCGGCTGGGCACCAGATAGTCGCGGGCGCCCTCGGGGGTGCTGCGCATAAGAACGGGTGTTTCGACCTCGGCGAACTGGTTCCGCGTATAATAGGAGCGAACAACCTGGTAGAGTTTTGACCGCAGCAGCATGTTACGCTGCATCACGGGCCGGCGGAGATCGAGGTAGCGGTACTTGAGCCTGATATCCTCATTGGCTTTCAGATCATCCTTGATTTCAAAAGGCGGTGTTTCAGAGCGTGAATAGATGGTGAGATCCATTACACGTACCTCAATTTCGCCGGTGCCCAGGTTCGGGTTCATGGTTTCCCGGCTCCGGTCACGTACAACGCCTTTCACGCCAACGGCAAACTCCGGGCGCAGCTGATCGGCCAGGCTATGGGCTTCGCTGTTATCCTGGGGTGAGAAAACCACCTGGGTTACACCGTACCGGTCGCGCAGGTCAATAAAGATGACCCCGCCAAGATCACGGCGCTTGTCAACCCATCCGTTTAATACAACTTCGTTTCCTGTTTGTTCTTTCCTGAGTTCTCCGCAGGTATGGGTGCGCTTGAGCGACATTGAACGATCTGCTCCTATTCAGTTAAATTTGATAATCATTTTTCGCAAAGACAGCAAAAATACATAATCTTCCAACTAATCGCCTGTACCGATTCTTAATTAACCGTGATGTTCACACTTTTTTTGTCCGGATTTGCCGCCACCCTGCTAATGACCGGCCTCGCCTGGATGGTGCAGCTGGTGCATTACCCCTCCATTCTATTTACAGACCCACAGAAATTTTCCGAATTTCACCGTTTCCACAGTACGCGGATCACTTATATTGTCGGGCCGCTTATGCTCATCGAACTGGGCACGGCTGTAGTGCTGGTATTCACCCCGGCCTTCATTCCACTCACCCTTTCCATACCGGGCCTTCTGCTAATTGCCGCCATCTTTGCCGATACGGTTTTGCGCGTGGTACCCGTACACAACCGGCTTGGAACAACCGGTTATGACGCGTCGCTTATTCGTGAACTGACCCGGAAAAACCGATTCAGGACCATTATGTGGACGATCCGGTGCATGGTTTTGGCCGGTTATTTCTATCTGTGAGCACACAGTTTTCAATCACGCTATACAGGTGGTGTACAGCAGAGGCTTACCCGGGTATTCAACTGAACCTGTGAACACCCTGTTTTTTCGAAACCTGATACGTGATACCGCCTTGATTATGTGAAACCAATTATATACCCTATTGATACGTGTTTAGTCTTTATTACCGGGAAATTGAAGGAAGCCACAGACCGATGCCGAATGCAGAATCCACAGAGTTGTACACCAGCAGTGAATTGTCGAATTTACTTTCTGTAATATCGGCACTTATGCTCACGGGTGACGATGAAAAAAAGGCACTCGGGCAGGCATTCGGAAAACTGGGGCCATTCATATCCGCTTCAAAACTGATCTATTACGAACGGACCGGCGGCAGCACATCTGACTATTCACCCACTGTGGTATGGAACGGTAACAATGGTGCCCCGTTGCCGGTACCCGGTCTGCCGGCCGGTAAAAAATCGCCCTGGCACCAGCTGCTTTCAGGCGGAAGTTCAGTGCAGGCATCGCCTCTGAATGACTACGGATTGCCAGCCTCGCTAATCGAAAACGGTGAGGTACTTATTGTTCCCGTAAAAACCATTGCCGGCCTCATGTCTTTCATTTGTGTGATGACCGGGCAGAGTGAACAATCCGGCCATGAAATGACGGGTGTTATCAAAACGCTGCTGTGTGCCATCGGATCGCATTTGCAGAACAGGTCTATCGAAGCGGCCCTTTTGCGGAGCGAGCAGCGATACAACCAGATTTTCAGGAACAACCCGGCCGTGAAATTTCTCATTGAACCCGAAACAGGGCGAATTGTTGATGCGAACCGTGCTGCCTGCCAGTTCTACGGATACAGTTACACCCAGTTTCTGACGATCAACATCAGCGATATCAACACGCTGCCGCCCGATGACGTTAAATCGCGGATCGATGAAGTGATCCGCAACGGCGGTTCACTGTTCCATTTCAACCACCGCAAAGCCGACGGGGAGATCAGGGAGGTTGAAGTGTATACCGCCCCGGTTCTGCTGAGCGGTAAAACACTGCTGTATTCGATCATTCATGATGTAACCGACCGGACCCTTGCACAGGAAAAGCTCCGGATCGGCGAAATGCTTTTCCGGCAGTTTGTATTCAGTACACCGGCTGCAGTGGCCATGTTTGATACCGACATGAATTATCTGCTTACAAGCAAGCGGTGGATTGAGGATTTCAAGCTGAGCAATACGGCATTGCAGGGAATCAGTTTGTACGAAACATTCCCCGACATCCCTGATGGCTGGAAAAAAGTATTGGATGCCGCTCTTGCGGGCAGTACCGCCTCGAGTGATGAAGAGCTGGTTGGCCTGCCCGACGGGTCGAAAGAGTGGATCCGCTGGGAGATACAGCCCTGGTACCGGAAACAGGATACCATCGGCGGCATCATTATATTTACCGAGCTTATTACGGAACGGAAAAAAGCGGCCGAGGCAGAGAAAAATCTGATCCGGCAGAAAGTGCGGCTGGCATCGCGGCTGGAGACCATCGAAGAGGAGCGGCGAAAAATATCGAGAGAGCTGCACGACGGGCTCGGGCAGATGATAACCGCCGCTGTTATGAACGTGGAACTCATCGACAATGCTTTGCGCACCCAGCCCGATAAGGCGATTGAATATGTTGAAAGTGTGAAAAGCCTTCTTAACACCACCATTCAGGAAGTACGCAATATATCGCAGGACCTGCGGCCGGCCATACTGGATGATTTCGGCCTTACGCCTGCTCTCCGGCTACTCTGCGAAGACTTTTCGAAAGTATCCGGTATTGACATCACCATGGGGGCATTCGACATGAACGACCGGCTGCCCTCCCGGCTTGAAATTACATTATACCGTATATGCCAGGAAGCCATCAGCAACATTGTAAGGCACGCCGATGCCACCGAAGCAGGCATACAGATGTACCGGCGGTCGAATACCATACTTGTAGTGATTCAGGACAATGGCAAGGGCTTTGACCGCGGGTTGATCCGTACCGACCTGTCGCGGTCTGGCAGCGGGCTGACCAACATTAAAGAGAGGGTTGAACTGCACAACGGCCGGCTTCAGATTGAATCGGCACCCGGCCAGGGCATGGAACTGATCATTGAAATCCCCCTGGACAACACCACCGAAACATCTGCGGCGGAACAGGGGCTTCCCTTCGAAGGATAGAACTTGACATCCGGTAAAAATATAGCCACATTTAATCACTCTTTCGGAATCAGGGGCATAATCGGCAATGATCTTAATCCGGGCAAGCGGCCTTCTGACATTACATCCGGGTCACATAAAGGTTCAATATCTACGAGCGACTGAAGTGTTATGATAAATGTTTTGCTGGCAGATGATCACAACATTGTAAGGTATGGTATTTCAAGTATTCTGAATACCTCGCCCGACATCAACATTGTTGCCGAAGCATCCGACGGAAAAGAAGCCGTTGCGCTGTTCGAACAGCATCGGCCGGACGTGTGCATTATAGACATATCAATGCCCGTTATGAACGGGCTGGAAGCAACCCGGCAGATACTGCTTACAGCCCCGCAGGCCCGGATTATAATAATGACCATGCACCTGAACGAAGAATACCTGAACCAGGTACTCAGCGCCGGCGCTATGGGTTACCTGCTCAAAAACACCAATAAAGCAGATCTGATTAACAGTATCAGGAGAGTGTATAACGGGGAGAAGGTATTCAGCACATCCGTCTCTGAACTAATGACCCAGAGTTACATCCGGCAGAGCAAAAAACAGGACAGCGGAACCCGTAGCACCAGCAGGATTCAACTGACCAGAAGGGAGAATGAAATTCTAAAACTGATCGCCGAAGGTCAGACCAGTCAGTCAATCGCGGCAAAACTCTTTATCAGCCCCAGAACGGTTGACACGCACCGGGCCAATCTGATGCAAAAGCTCCATGTAAAAAACTCGGCCGCGCTGGTGAGGTATGCCGTTGAGAATGGCTATACCTGATCCGGAGATCTGGCGGGAACAGGGATGATCAGCAACCGGGAATGCAGATCTTTTCGGGTTCATTAATCGGTCATTACAACCGGCCGGATTACGGCCGGCAGCCAGCCGGAGTGTACAAAATCGAATAACGGGCATGGATTTAAGACACTTGCCATGCCCCTATCCATTTGATATTACAGCGCAAAAAACTTATTCACGACTTAACTTTGCGTAAAAATACGGATACAAAATTACGGGTATTACAGTATTGCCGGCACATGAACGACCGGCTATTTTAATCCTACACAAATGGGGTAATAGCCGTCTGTAGATGATAAATAAGCACCATGCTCTTGATTGACCGTGGTGCTTTCTTTATAAAAACTTCACACATCCGGCCTGCGGGGCCGGTTTTAACAGCCTTTACCAAAAAAAGCCGGATTAAATAATCCGGCTTTCATTTTTTGTAGCGTGGGGCGGACTTGAACCGCCGACCTCCGGGTTATGAATCCGACGCTCTAACCGGCTGAGCTACCACGCCATTTCACATAAATGGCAGAAGCGCAATATAAGAACTTTTGAAAAAAATCACCCACAAGCCGGATTCCTTTTTTCCATCCCCGGATGCGCGGTATACGCCGGCACTTCCATTTTTATTTTATTACACAGTTTTCTGCCGGCCGGCCTTTTCCCCCGCCGTTTTGGCATACTCAGCCTCGCACAGTTCACCGAGCCGGTCGAGAGCATCCTCAACGTTTTTCCTGTAGCGGCCCAGCAACACAGTATTAACAAACAGTTTCTCCACCATTGACCCCCACATGGTCTGCCCCAGATCGTAGTAAACGTGCGCTGTAATCCTCACTTCATATTTGTGCCCGCGGTCGAGTTCACTTTTCAGCCTGTCAATCGATTTACTGAAATCGTTCAGCGGGCCCGTTGAATATTCGGGTTCAAATTTGCCCTCCTCAAAAACGATCGAATCCCTGTTCCTGGCTTCATACAGATCCAGGAACGTCTGTACGCTGAAGTCATCGAACAGAAAGGTTATCCTGTTCATTGAACGTCTTTTCTGGGCCATGGAAAAGGCAAACTGCCGTCTCACAAGTGAGTCGGTATGCATATCGGACACTTCAAAAACCGATGCACCCGACAGCCCCATGAAAAGCTTCGCCTGCCGGAGCCGGAGGCCGTTATCTAAAACCACATCATCGGTCGTATTCTGAAAGGTAACCGGTGCCCACTGCTCCAGATTTCCCGTAATACTTGCCATTTTCCATACCACATCATAAGGAGCATGGATCGTTTTTCTGATCTTGAATTCCAGCATATAGCCCTTCTTTAGTGTATGCAGCAAAATCTACCATTTTGCCAGCACTCCGTCAAAATTATGTCTGTCCCGAGTTTTAGTCTGCTCTTGAGAAGAAATTGTATTAATTTTCGACCCTTCTGTTTCGACTCATAAAATATTCTAATTAACCGATGGCAAAAAACATAACTCCCCGTTCGAAAGATTATTCACAGTGGTACCTGGATGTGGTTCGTGAGGCCAAAATGGCCGAACACTCCCCGGTGAGGGGCTGCATGGTTATCAAGCCTACCGGTTATGCCATCTGGGAGTTCATGCAGGCTGCCCTCGACCGGATGTTCAAGGAAACCGGCCATCAGAATGCCTATTTCCCGATTTTTATACCGAAATCTTTCCTTTCAAAAGAAGCGCAGCATGTGGAGGGGTTCGCCAAGGAGTGCGCCGTTGTAACCCACAGCCGCCTCATCAATACCGAAGGGGGTGTTGAAGTGGACCCGGCCTCCAAGCTGGAAGAAGAGCTGATTGTACGGCCCACATCCGAAACCATTATCTGGGATACCTACCGGGGCTGGATACAGTCGTACCGTGATCTTCCCATACTGATCAACCAGTGGGCCAATGTGGTACGGTGGGAGATGCGCACGCGACTTTTTCTGCGCACCATGGAATTTCTGTGGCAGGAGGGCCACACCGCACATGCAACCGAGCAGGAAGCTGTAGAAGAAACCGAAAAAATGCTCAATGTGTACAAAACGTTTGCCGAAGAGTATATGGCCATGCCTGTTACAACCGGGATCAAAACGGCGAGCGAGCGATTTGCCGGGGCCGTTGAAACGTATTGCATCGAAGCACTGATGCAGGACGGGAAAGCGCTGCAGGCGGGTACATCGCACTTTCTCGGGCAGAACTTCGCCAAAGCGTTCGAAGTAACTTTTCAGGACCGCGACGGGGAACTCAAGCATGTTTGGGCCACCAGCTGGGGTGTTTCAACCAGGCTGATCGGCGGGCTGCTCATGACCCACTCCGACGATAACGGCCTTGTTTTACCGCCCAGGCTGGCCCCGACCCAGATTGTGATTGTGCCCATCTGGCGCAATGATGATGAGCAGGCCCTGGTGCTCGGTTATGCCAGGGCGATTCATAAAGAGCTGGCAGATCAGGGAATCCGCGTAAAGCTTGACGACCGCGACCAATACAAGCCGGGTTGGAAATTCGCGCAGCATGAGGTTGAGGGTGTGCCCCTGCGTGTGGCCGTGGGGCCAAGGGATGTGGAAAACGGAAAAGTTGAAGCGGCACGGCGCGACACCCTCGAAAAGCAGATTATGGACCGTAACGAATTCGTGCAAACCGCGGTTTCGGTGCTCGACCAGATACAGGCAGACCTGCTTGCGCGTGCCCGCAAATTCACCGCAGATTCGACCAGGCATGTGGATACCTACGAGGAGTTCAAACAGGTATTGAACGATAAGGGCGGCTTCATCTATGCCCACTGGGACGGTACCGCCGAGACCGAAGCCAGGATAAAGGATGAAACCAAGGCGACCATCCGCTGCATACCGATCGAATACGATTCCGGTGCCGGGGCCTGCATGGTTACCGGCAGGCCATCGGCCAAAAAAGTACTTTTCGCACGATCGTACTGATGGCAGCGCCTGAACGCATAGCGACCTGGATATCGACCGTACTGAACCCGTTCTTTCTCGCGCCGGTATTGTTCATCATGCTGGCGCGTCAGTATTCGGTGAGCCTGTATGAATCGTCGTTCATCATTTCGGTGGCCGTTCTTTTTTACACACTGCTCCCGCTGTTCATCCTGTTCGGGTTCAAGCGAAGAAAGCTCATTATAAGCTATGATGTTCCGGTGCGCAGCAACAGGAACAAACCATTCGTACTGGGGCTCTGCTCGTATGCCGCGGGCCTCGCGATATTCCTGATGATCCCCTTTGAATCCGCTTGGATTTACGCGGTCATCAGCGCGGTGATGCTGTTAAACGGTATCCTGTCTGCCCTCATCAATTTACATTGGAAAATAAGTATCCATTCAAACGGAATAGCATCTTTCTCTGCCGGGTTGCTGCTACTGGTATGGTTCGGATATCTGTTTCCGTTCCCCGGATACCCTGTGATTGCTGTACTTATACTGTTTCTGCTCACAGCTGCCGTAGTGTGGGCGCGGATCGTGCTCGGGGCCCACACAACGGCACAGGCCGTTGCCGGTGCGGTTCTGGGCGCAGTGGTTACAACAGGGCTGATGTGGTTTTTTCTGATGTCCTCAACCGTGATGGTGATTGGCTAACTCCGGGGCTATACTGTTTGGATGGTGATTTCAATGGTGACAACGGCTGTGCTGTTAGTGTGCTTTGAGTTAGGGATCTGGGGAGCAATAGAGCAACTGAGTTTGGAAGTGATTTGGGTGATGTCACTGGTAGCGCAGTCCTGAGCATGGCCTGAGCGCAGGCTAAGCATAGCGAAGCCGGAGTCGAAGGGCGCAAGCCTGTGCAGCAGGCTGAAGTCGAAGGGCGGGGTCCTGAGCATGGCCTGAGCGCAGGCTAAGCATAGCGAAGCCGGAGTCGAAGGGCGCAAGCCTGTGCAGCAGGCTGAAGTCGAAGGGCGGGGTCCTGAGCATGGCCTGAGCGCAGGCTAAGCATAGCGAAGCCGGAGTCGAAGGGCGCAAGCCTGTGCAGCAGGCTGAAGTCGAAGGGCGGGGTCCTGAGCATGGCCTGAGCGCAGGCTAAGCATAGCGAAGCCGGAGTCGAAGGGCGCAGGCCTGTGCAGCAGGCTGAAGTCGAAGGGCGGGGTCGAACCAGGTTTGCTGGTGCGGTGTATTGAAGAGGGGTGGAATGCACGACGGCTGTGCGGGTAGTAGTTAGCATTTTGTCGGTTGCACGTTCGGCGCTATTTCATAGCGCCATGTGGTTCGACTTCGGTAGTCGCTTCGCGCCGTCCTGCGCTCATCATGACGTAGTATTGCGCTAACCTACTACGTTGTGTTGTGCTTACACACGGCGTAGTATAGCGCTAACACATGACGTAGTGTTGCGGCAATTAATTAAATTACGCCGGATACCGGCATCGCTCGCTGGTTTTAGCGGAACTTGCTGCAGGAAATGGTTTTTAATAATGAGGGCGCAAATATATTATGATCACTACCGACCATCACCACAGGGTTTTCAGGGCATCAGAAATCCGTTCGCTGGATGAAGCCACCATCCGTGAAACCGGCATATCCGGCGAAGTTCTTATGGAGATTGCCGGATTTCAGGCAGCCCGGGAGATCATTCAACGGCAGAATGGGAAAATGCGGGGGCTGATTGTTTGTGGTAAGGGCAACAATGCCGGCGACGCGCTGGTCGTTGCCCGGTACCTGATAAGGAACGGGTACCGCCTCACACTGTTTTTTGCCGGGGGCAGTGAGGGGCTGAGCCCCGATGCCGCAACGAATTATGAACGCCTCAAAAAGTCGGTACCAGGATACGGTTCCGGATCCGGCACACGTATGGAAAGAAGTCAGAACCCGGTTTACGAGACCTCTGATCTGACATCCGTTGATGACCGGGATCTGGATTTTGCCGTAGACGGGCTGTTCGGTACCGGGCTGAGCAAAGAGGTGACGGGGCCCTACAGAGACGCCATAGCCCGGCTGAACAGCCTTGGCACCCCCATCTATGCGATGGATATACCCTCGGGGCTGAACGCCGATTCCGGCGAAGTGCACGGAATTGCCGTTGAAGCATCCGTCACCTGTACATTCGGTGGCTACAAGCATGGCTTTTACACGCCTGAGGGGTTCCGCTGCAGCGGTGATGTGGTATTATGCGAGCTGCCCTTCGCGCCTCATCTGTACCCGGCCGACAGTTCATTCTCCATCCACCCCGGTATAACCCTGCTGCCAGAGCCCCAAAAAAAGAGTGGCAGGCATAAATACGAGCGGGGTATTGTGTACATACTCGGCGGTTCGCCGGGATTGACCGGTGCGCCTGTTCTTTCTGCCAAAGCTGCATGGAATACCGGGCCGGGGGCCGTAGTGGTGATCAGCCCGGCCGGATTACTGCCCGTATTCGAAAAAAACCTGATAGAACCAGTCAAAAAGCGTGTCGGCGGGGCAGATGACGACTATTTCCGGGCATCCCACATCGGTCAGGTACTGGAAATAATCCATGAAAAACCTGGGGTTTTACTGCTCGGGCCTGGTATCGGACGCAATAATGAGACCATTGGTTTCGTAGATGAGATCATCAGGCACGCAGAAGTTCCGATGGTGATTGACGCCGACGCACTCTGGTGCCTGTCGCAGGCCGGCAAGCTGCCGGTATTTGGCCATCAAACAGTATTAACACCACATCCCGGAGAGCTGCAGCAGCTAACCGGAAAAACGGCTATGACGAACCTCGCCAGACTCGAACACGCAAAAAGTATATCCGGCGAAACCGGTGCGATTACAGTCGCGAAGGGTTGTCCTACGTATATGACCGGATCGGCATCAGGAACATTTGTGACCGCCTACGATACCACTGTTTTCGGGCGGGCCGGGTTCGGTGATGTGCTTGCCGGGAGAATTGCTGCCGCCATGTCGACCGGCCATGAGGCGGATGCTGCCGTAATTTTTGCCCTGCTCGACGGCATAACCAGATACCGGAAGGCTGTAACACCGGACCTGATACCGGGTCCATCAGATATTATATGAAGAACTACCTCAACGCTGCCTTTTTTATACGGGCTATCCCCTTTCTGTTCGGGATCTGGATGCTCATAACCCTCTACCTGACTGCGATGCCGGCCGAATACCTGGTCAAATCGCGGGTATTCAATTACGACAAGCTCGGGCATTTTGCCCTTTTCGGTGGCTGGGCTTTTCTTTACGGGCTTTTTGTGATGTACTACCGTAGAAAAACGGATGTAGGGCTGAAGCGGATTTTCTGGGTCGGTTTCATTTTTGGAGCCATGATCGAGCTCTACCAGTATACAATGCCTGTAAACCGGAGCGGAAACCTGGCCGACCTTGTCGCAAACGGACTTGGCTGCCTTGCCGCCGTGCTCGCCCTCAGCATCATCAAGCAGTATTTCCCTGAAGATTCATTCGCCGAACCCGGCGAACCCGTTCTGCAAAAAGACTGAGCGTATGATGATGCCCCGTGAGGGGTATCACAATTGTAAATATGACAACGGTGGTGCTGTTAGTATGCTTTTGAACAATAGAACATTAGAATATGGAATATGGAATGGGGAAGTGGGTGTCCGTTTTGGGACGTTACAACGATGGTGCCAAATGTATGCCTCGAGTTAGGGATCTGGGGAGCATTAGAGCAATTGAGTTTGGAAGTAATGGATCCCGGCTGCCCCCCCTTTTGCCTCATGCCTTCTAACTTCTGCCTTTTGCTTTCTGCCTTTTCGTCGCCTTCTGCTCCCCACTTTTGCCTTTTGCTTTTTGCCTTTTTGCTGCCTTTTTGCTGCCTTTTCGCCGCCTAATGCAGGGCTGGCGGATTGTGGCGGCAACGATTCAGCTGACGATTATTATGCGGCTTTGCCGGATTTCTGAGCCGGCCGGAATGGTTTAATTCGGGGTTTTCAACAACGGACCGGATTTTAAAACTTATTGATTCTAAAGCGATTGGCAATACTTCCCGCGTGTTTTCGTTAAGAAAAAGTAACCGGTGTTGTAATTTTAAATGAATTTCTTAAATTGCACCTTCCCCTTATTCGTCTAACTAAACTATACAAAATGCTGGAAAGAAAAATACCTGAGAAGGACCTGAGAAGAAGCTATAGAATCACCCTCCAGAGCGGTTTGATCTTTACGCTATTTGTAATGATTGTACTGTTCCGGATAAACTGGAAGCCCGATCAGACATTCTTTATACCCGATTTTGAACAGGAAATTGTAGAGATGGAGGAGATTGAGCAAACACAGCACATTGAAACTCCGCCACCGCCGCCACGGCCGCCGGTACCTGTAGAAGTGCCGAACGACGCCATTATCGATGACGATATCTTGTTGTTTGATTCCGAATTCGATACCGGTGACGCGTTTGATCTGCCGCCACCTCCCCAGGACGAAGATGATGACCAGGAGCCTGAAATTTTCATCGCCGTTGAGCAGATGCCCGACATGCGTGGTGGACAACAAGCACTTTATGCTGCGCTCCGCTACCCTGAAATGGCCCGCCGTGCAGGAATCGAAGGAAGGGTTATTGTTCAGTTTGTAGTTAATGAGCAGGGACAGGTAATCGATCCCGTTGTACTGCGCGGAATCGGTGGAGGTGCCGATGAAGCTGCTGTTGAAGCGATACAGAAAATGAGCTTTACACCAGGTCTGCAGCGCGGACGTCCGGTAAAAGTTAGAATGACCCAGCCTGTGGTATTCAGGTTGCAGTAACAAACCTTTTGTTAGTTCGAAAAGGGCCTGGTTCTTCGGAATCAGGCCTTTTTTTTTGCCGGGAGCAATACAGAAATTACGCGCGAACACTAAATGTTATCCTGAGCGCAGCCCGAAGGGCAAAGTCGAAGGACGTGGCGCTATGAAATAGCGGCCGGAGGTATTATTGGGGAAGGTGAGATTTTACTGAATAGAGCGGTATGGGCTCAGTTGGCACTGAGCCACGTCCTTCGACTACATCCCGGTAAGCCGGAATTGCGCTCAGGAGGACAGGGTGGGTAAGCCGGGATTGCGCTAAGGAGGACGGGGGTACTTGTTTTTTTCCGGACTGCGATTATATTTATGTATACAGCGTGTATATAACCTGGGTAAAACACTTCATTTCAGCCATGCGAAAAGGGAAACCATTCCGGATCGAGTCAGATTCCGTATATCTGATACGGTGCCAGGCATGTATTGCCGCTGTTCTGTTATTTCTGATCATTATTTTCAGGGTTAACATCAGCATGGAAAGGTCGACGCATCTGATGTATGTGGAGAGCGAGCCTGTTGCCTTTCTTGAGATTGAACGAACAGTTTACGCGGAAAAACCATCACCTCCACCCCGGCCTGTAGCCGGCGTTGATGAACCGATGGATGTACTGCTTGAGGAAGAGATCATTCTGCTGCGCGACCGTGACTACTATTTCAATCTGCCCTTCCGGCTGGTGGAATCTGATCTCAGCCACCTGGCAAGGCCCCTGCTTGGCGAGGTTGAACGTGAACCACAGCTTCTTACCGATACCCGCCTGGTGTCCCGCGGCCTCCCCTATCCGCTTGAAGCCCGCTTGGCTGGAGTGCAGGGCTATGTGGTCGTGGAATTTACGGTTAACCCTCACGGATACGTGGTAAATCCCAGAATCATTGAGAGTCTGGGGTCGGGATGTGATGAGGTAGCCATTGATGCCGTAAAGCGTTTCCGTTTCCGGCCGGCCCTCAAGGAAGGTGTAGCCGTAAGCGTTGAGCTTCGCGAGACGATCTACTTTAAGCTAATTTGATTCAATTCAATTCAAACCGACCTGATCTAACCAAACCGTTCCGATCTGAACCATCCAAGCCAATCTAGTCTGATCTGATCTATCCATCTACCCAATCTGTTCCGATCTGATCCGATCTGATCCGTCATACCTAACCCGATCTGATCTGATCCAAACTAATCCAATCGTACCAGCCGTCGCAGGTCGGCCAGTACCTGCCTGAGGTTATCAAATCCGACCAGCTTTTCGGCCTTATCAAGGGCGATCCAGCAAACTTTCTCGATCTGTTCGTCGAGCTGCGGCGAGAAATGGTTTGACCGGCTGATCATTGCATACCAGCGGGTGTTCTTGATGTAGTCAACCTCATCCATGCTATACTCATGGTATGTTTCCAGAAGGCTTCTTACAATAACGGGAAGTTCCGAGCCCGTTTCTTCGGCCACCTCGCGTGCCGCCGCCATTGCATAGCCTTCCCCGTCCTCTTTTTTGCCTTTCGGCAGGTCCCACACCCCTTTCCTGTAAATCAGCAAAACCTCAGGCATGCCCGAGCGGATTCTGAAGACCACGCCTCCAGCCGCCGGTACCTCTACCCTGCCGGCATTGCCGGATGTGCCGTTTTCTGTCACGACGGATCCGGTTTGCCCGGGCTGCCGGATTGATCAGGGTCAGGCTTATCTGTGCTGGCTTCGGTGCTGCCGGTATCCGGTTTGGCGGCGCCTTCGGATTTCCTTTTCGCATCGCTCACAGCCCTTGCATAATCGATTCGAAGCCGAGTGAGGGTCTGCTCCAGAAACTCGTTCAAATCGCTGCTGATGTTTCCTTTGGTGAAATTCTGCAGCATCACAAGCGTATCGATTGCATATTTGGCTGACTGCAGATCTGTTTCCGTTTTATTTGTGACCGGGTTCGGTATCCTGCCAAGTCCCATACCGGCAATCTGTTCGTGCTGTTGTATGAGCATCATGAACAGCAGCTGTTGCTGTTGCTCAGGCCCCAAACCTTTTGTGGTGTTTTCCATATCTGTTATCGAAAATTTGTTAACTTTATCAACCGACAATACATGAGCGAACGTGATGTACCGCCCCATTGATTTCTGCTATGTTCGTTGCTCCGTACCTGGCCTGACGCTTCAATCCGGCCTGCGCGAAGCAGCCGGCACGATGGTTAAGACAACCGGGTACGGCTCTGACGTTCATATCGGGTGCATATTGAATTATTTAAACGCTAAAAATTAGGCAAAGCCCGCAATACAACCAAGAATCCTGCAGCGGAAGAACGAATCTTATGATCCACATCCATCCATTCAAAGCATGGCGGCCAGAGCCGAACAAGGTAAAGCAGATCGCCTGTGTACCATACGACGTAATCGACACAGACGAAGCACGGGAGATGGCCAGTGGCAACCCCGACAGTTTCCTTCATGTGATACGCCCTGAAATCGATCTTCCTGAAGGATTCGACTTGTATGCCGACGAAACCTACCGCAAAGGTGCCGATAATCTGGATGCTTTCAAAGAGCGGGGGCTGCTTGTTCAGGAGGAGGTTCCCAGCCTCTACATCTATCAGCTGAAATGGCACAACCGCACACAAACCGGTCTTTTTGCCTGTGTATCTGTGGAAGATTACGACAACGGGCTCATCGTGAAGCACGAACTTACGCGCCCCGACAAAGAGGACGACCGAACGCGCCACATCCTCACCCAACAGGCCCACGCTGAGCCTGTTATGCTCACATTCCGTGATTCCGGCAGTATTGGCGGGCTTATGGACACCATCACCGCTACCGAACCGCTCTACAGTTTTACGGCCGGGGATGGTGTTGAGCACCTGGTATGGCGGGTTGAGGACACATCCGTTTTCGTGCGGGCATTCGGCGAAGTGGGTAAACTGTATGTGGCCGACGGCCATCACCGCTGCAAAAGTGCGTCGAGGGCGGTTGAAGCGATGAAAAAGGAGAATCCGGGCCACACGGGCAGCGAGGAGTACAATTTTTTCCCGGCGGTAATCTTCCCGATGGACCAGATGCACATCATGCCCTACAACCGTGTGATTTACAAAGCGGCCGATTCAACGGTGCTCCGCATGTGCAGGGAACTGAAAGCCGTAAGTGACGCCCCACCGAGGCCAACACGTGCCGGGCACGTTTCTGTCTATTATGAAAATACCTGGCATGATATCAAGCTGCCGGAGCCACGGGAGCGGACGCCGGCAACCTCGCTGGATGTGTCGCGGCTGCAGACGGGCATCCTTGAACCCTATTTCAGTATCACCAATCCGCGCACTGATAAAAATATCGCATTTGTGGGTGGAATACGCGGCACCGACGCCCTTAAGAAGGCGGTTGATACAGGCAGGGTATCTCTCGCATTCAGTATGCATCCAACCAGTATTGAAGAGCTGGTTGAGGTGTCGGACGCCGGGATGCTGATGCCACCCAAATCGACCTGGTTTGAGCCCAAACTAAGGTCAGGAATACTGATCCATACTTTTTAAACCATTAGAAAATCCATCATCCTTTTACCAAAACCTATTATGAACAGATCTCACAACTTCAGCGCGGGTCCCGCGGTATTGCCATTCGAAGTATTGCAAAAAGCTCAGGAAGAGCTGCTCGACTACAGGGGAACAGGATCATCGCTCATTGAACTGAGCCACCGCGGCCCTGAGTATACGGAGGTTGACCTTGGTGCCCGAGAAAAACTGAAGCAGATTCTAGGCCTGGGCGATGATTTCGAAATTTACTTTCTTCAGGGCGGGGCCAGCACCCAGTTTTCGATGGTACCCTACAACTTCCTCAGCGGAGATGAGCAGGCCGACTACATTCTCACCGGATCGTGGTCGAAGAAAGCGTTCAAGGAGGCCAAACTGTTTGGCCAGGCAAACAACGCTTTTTCGTCGGAAGACAGCAATTTTAACCGGATTCCCACCGATGCCGAGCTGAAACTCGCCCCGGAAGCGCGGTATGTGCATTTCACGAGCAACAATACCATATTCGGCACCCAGTTCCGTAAAGAGCCCGAAACGGCCGGTGTACCGCTTGTATGCGATGCCTCATCCGACTTTCTGAGCCGCCCCCTCGATATAAAACGGTACGGCGTACTCTATGCCGGTGCGCAGAAAAATGCCGGTCCGGCCGGGGTTACCATCGTGATCATCCGGAAAGACTTTCTGGCCACTGCCAAAACCGAGGGAGTGCCCACCATTCTGAGTTATGCCACCCATACGGGCACGATGTTCAACACTCCGCCCGTATTTGCCGTGTATATTTTCAACCTGGTGCTCGACTGGCTAATAGCCAACGGAGGGCTGGAGGCCATGGACAAGCACAACCAGGAAAAAGCGGCCATTTTGTACGACGAGATTGACCGCGACGATTTCTACAGGGGTACCGTTTTGAAGGATTCCCGGTCGCTGATGAACGTCACGTTCAGGCTGCCTTCAGAGGACCTGGAGAAAGAGTTTCTTGCCGGTGCCAAAGAACACAGGCTGAGCGGACTAAAGGGGCACCGGAGCGTTGGCGGGATGCGGGCCAGTATCTATAATGCCTGCCCGAAGTTAAGCGTACAGGCGCTGGTCGATTACATGGCCGATTTCCGCAAGCGGAAAGGGTAGGGAGTTAGGGAACAATAGAACATTAGAACATTTGAATGGGGAAGTGGGGGAAGGGTGGTGTTTGGTGGGGCGGCTCAACGTCGTGGTGAGCCTCAACGTCATGGTGAGCAACAAATTTTGCCCCTGTTGGGGCTACACAATTTTAATGGTGACAACGGCTGTGCTGTTAGTGTGCTTTGAGTTAGGGATCTGGGGAGCAATAGAGCAATTGAGTTTGGAAGTGGTTTGGGAGATGTCAC
>RECM01000251.1 GCA_007694035.1 Balneolaceae bacterium | reverse complement strand
GAATTGCTGTTCACCTGGTTGATCGCCCACACCAGCGACCCGTCGCCGCTGTTGTTGGTATTGGTAACCACATAGTCGTTCACGAACGTCTCATCCGCCACAAAGTTTGCCGTACCGGATGATGTTGAGGTCAACATTGCACCGGTTTGCAGAAGGTCCTGACCTTCAGCAGCTGTGATGTCGGATTGGCCCCGCGTATCAAAAAGATCGGAGGTCCGGGGCAAAGCACCGGCATCCGCCCGGCTAAACTCAGGGACGTCACCTGAGATGGCCTCAACATCCGTTAAACTCACATCCGCCCTGGTTACCTGCTGGGCAACGGCTTCAGGTGGTGCAAGCAGAATGAAAAAAGTGAATAAAAAAAGTGACGTGATGCAGTATGCATGCACATTGATAAAACGAATAAAAGGCATAGCTATCCCCGGTTAATTTCAGACATATAGTAGTAATTTCCTGTCAATTATATATATCGACAGAAACCGGGGAAATGGATCAAAAAAACGTTAGGTTTTTTTAAAGAAAAGATCAGGATGAGTGCAACCCGGATCCGGTGTCTATTTAATCAGCACCATCTTTTGTGTGGCAGTCCAGCCATCGGCCCGGATACGGTACAGGTAAATTCCGCTGGTCAGGCCTGCGGCATCGAAGGTTGCCGAATGCTCACCCGCCCGCATCCGCTGGTCAAGCAGCTGTGCTATGCTGCGCCCTGTAAGATCATATATGTTAAGGGTTACCCGGGCTTCTGTGGCAATATGAAAACGGATTATGGTCGATGGGTTAAAGGGATTCGGATAATTCTGGAACAGGGTGAATTGCCCGGGCAGCCCGATTCCGGTATCATCAATCGATACGGGGCCACCTGTACCCACGGCCTGTTCCCGGTAAAAGGCTATCCTGGCGGCCGGCAAATCGGATACATTGAAAAACTGTCCACCAACCACAAGTACACGGTCGTCGGCCGTTGTCCAGTCGGCGAGGGCGTTCACAAACCCGCCGGTACCGAAAGCGAGGGAATCGGCCCTGAAAAGTCGCTGCCACTGTTCACCATCCCAGCGGGCAATGCGGTTCACCGAAAAAGAGGAGCCTGCAGATGTGAACTGTCCACCCGCGTACAGGAAACTGCCCTGTTGTCCGCCACCGATTTGTAGCGCCTCAATGGTTGCATTGAATCCACCGCCAACGGGTGCCCAGGCATTTCCGTCCCATGCAGCCATGAAACGGGCTTCCACGCCACCGGCCTCCCCAAACTGCCCGCCTGCATATAATTTTTCACCGGAACCGTCATCAAATACAGCCATAGATTTGATTGCAGGGATATTCAGTCCGACGGTACCCTTGGCCATGCCTCCGCCGACTTCCTCAAAAACGGTTCCCCGGAGCCTGCTCACATACGCGGTAGCAACACCGCCCGAGGTGGTGAAATTCCCTCCGAGATACAGCGCTTCGCCGGAACCATCGTCCCAAACTTTCATGGCCGAAACGGGACCGTTTACACCCGATCCGATGGCATCCCAACGTTCGGTTTCGGTATTCCATCGGGCTATGCGGTTAGCCGTACGATCACTTGCCCGGGTGAAGTTGCCACCAACGTAGAGCGTCGGGCCGGTCCCGTTATCATACACAGCCCAGCTGCTCACCACTCCGCCACCGGTTATTCCTGCATTTTCCCAGGCTTCGCCGTTCCAGCGGAACAGCCCGCTGAGTTGTGCTGATGCGTGCAGTACGGGTACGTCACCGTAGTCGTACTCAAAGATCAGTATCACATCTGAATTGAAACCGTCGCCCATGGCCTCCCAGGCGGAACCATTGAATCGTACGATCCTGCTGGCAACCACACCGTTAATTTCGGTGAGGCCTCCTCCCACAAACAGGTACTCGCTATTGCCCCAGGCCGCCCTTACAAAGCCTGTGGATGTAACTCCGGGCCGACCGGGAGACGGGTCCCATTGTGCATATGAATGGGAAGCGGGGAGGGTAATGAGTGTGATTATCAGGCACAATATGCCCGTAAATGAAAGAGTTGTTTTCATAAAATACCTTGCTGTTCAGTTTACCTGTTGGGTGCCGGTCTATTTTGCCGGAGTTACTATCAATATTCTGTAATTTAACTGCTTATTGATGATAATCAATCTTGCTTTGATTTATATTATTCGTGGTATTGAAACCCGGTCAGGTAATAATGAACGGTAGTTTTATACCCGGATATACCCGGATATACCCGGTTATACCAGGTTATACCCGGATATACAAGGGTATACCCGCTAAAACCCTACAACCAGCTGCACCATATAGTGCCGGCCCGCCTGCGGATAGTAGTAGTTGAAGTACTGCGCATCTCCGCCGGCGATGAAACCGAACGTGTAGCCGTTCGACTCGTACAGGTTGTTCAGCACATTGTTCACCTGCAGCGACAGCCTAACGTCGCGCACGCGTGCAAGCGAGCCCAGGCTGTACCCGATCAGCACATCGTTTACCAGGTACGGATCGAGCGACCGCGATGCCGTCTGCGTGTTGTCGAGGTACTGTCGCGATACGTATTTCGACTGCAGCTCGGCGCTGAAGCCCCGGCGGGCGACCCGGAGAATCGAAGCCCCGATAAGGGACGGTGAAAATGCGATATCCACATCCCGGTGTATGACCTCATCCTGGCGGAATACCGGCACGTCGTAATTGTCGAGAAATTCGGTGTATTCACTAATCCTGTTGCGGCTCAGCGTCGCGTTGCCCGACCATTGCAGCCAGTCGGTTATCATCACGCCGCCCTCAACTTCGATGCCCGTACGGTAGCTGTCGGGCACATTGGTGCGGATGTACGCGCCCACGTCGTTGATCTCGCCGGTAAGGATCAGCTGGTTGTTGTAGCGCATCAGGTAGTAGTTCAGACCCACATAAAACCGGCCGAAATCGCCCCTGTAGCCCGCCTCCACGTTGTGCAGGGTTTCATGGCGCGGACGGTTCTCTGGCGTGGCGCGCGTGTAGTCGCGCCGGGTAGGCTCCTTGTTGCCGATACTGTAAGAGGCGTACAGCCGCTGATCATCGTTCAGGCGGAAAACCAGGCCCGCTTTCGGGTTCAGGAAGGTGAGGCGGTCGGTAAGCTCCATGTCGATCAGCCGGGGCGCATCCGGATTGGAGGGCGCCGCCGGATTTTCGCCGATGCCCATAAACGTGTAGGTGATCCGGCGTACCTGCACATCGCCAAAACCGATCAGTTGCGGGGTGATGTGGTAACTCAGCCGCGCATAGCTGTTGAAGTCGGTTTTGAAGCCGTTGTTGTCGTAGTAGCGGTCGCCGATCTCCGATTCGCCGGCAAACCGCGCCCAGATCACCTCGCCGAAGTGGTCGCCGTCGTACTCGTTATAGCCGCCCCCGACAGTGAGCCGGAAACGGTCGCCCGAACGGTACTCGCTGTTGAAAACGACGCCGTAGAAGTGGTTGTCGAGCCAGCGGCGCCTCACAAGGTCGGTCCGGCTGATGCTCTCGCCGCCTACCACCACGGGCCCGATGCCATACGTACTCAGCCGGTCATTGGCCCTGAACTCCTCATAGTAGCCCTCGCCGCGCGTGTAGTGCAGCGATACGTTGGCCGTCCATTCGGGCATCAGCTCCTGCGAATAGTGCACCTGGTAGTGGTCCTGGCGGTAATTGTCGGTCTGGTTTTCGTAGGTAAATTCGTTAAAGGTGCGGTTTTCGCTGAGGATGTTCTCAGGAACGCCGTTCCAGGCCTGGTACGTCTGCTCGGTGCCGGAAAACACGTTCACCTTGAGCAGGCTGCGCTCGCCGTAACGTGCCCCCGACAGGTACCAGGAAGTCAGGTCAGAGAATGCCCGGTCGATGTAGCCGTCGCTTTTGATCATCGAAAGCCGCCCGTCGAAGGCCCAGTTATCGGCCAGCAGACCTGTACCCACCTGCACGTTGTGTTTGCGGGTGTTGAACGATCCGAAGCTGTTTGTGAGCCTGCCATACGCTTCAGGGTTCAGCGTGGTGGTCTGCAGGTTGAGGGAAGCCCCGAATGCGGCCGGGCCGTTGGTCGACGCGCCCACGCCCCGCTGAATCTGCATATTGTCGACGGATGTGGCAAAGTCGGGCATGTTCACCCAGAATACCCCGTGCGATTCGGAATCGTTCAGGGGGATGCCGTTCACGGTTACGTTGATGCGGGTGGGATCCACACCCCGGATCCGGATGCCGGTATAGCCTACGCCCGCGCCCGCATCCGACGTGCTCACGACCGAGGGGGTGTTCTGCAGAAGCCAGGGGATATCCTGGCCCAGGTTGTTCCGCTCGATCTGCTCGCGGGTAACATTGGTATAGGTGAGCGGCTCCGACTCATCCACGCGGTGGCTGCGGATCAGCACCTCATCGCGCTGCACTGCCTCCGGTACCAGCACAATGCTGATTTCCTGGTCGCGGATGCCGGACAGCGAAACGGTCCGGGTGCTGTAGCCGAGATAGGTTACGGTAAGTTCCGCCCGTGCTGCCTCCTCCAGAATGAATGAAAAGCGTCCGTCGGTTCCGGTTGTGGTACCCGCCGTAGTGCCGGTCTGGGCCACATTGGCGCCGATAAGCGGTTCGCGCGAGCCGGCGTCGCGCACGATACCGGTCACGGTTTGTGATAACGCCTCTGTATGAAGCGATATCAGCAGAATGAAAAGAAAAGTTAAACGAATGAGCATACGTCCTCCATTGATTGTGATCAGTGAAGGTGCTGCTGCGAGAGATTTGCCCTTGATGCGTCGCCCTGAGGCAGACATATCAGTCGGTTTCCCTACGCCGGTATTACCCGGATCAGGTGTTTGGGGTATGATCTCAGCTCGCAAAGGCAAGCACCCCCAACCTTAGTCAAAAGTTCAAAGATTGGTGAATGGCCAAGATAGCGGTTTTATCCGGTAAGTGAAAACTGAAACATCGCTACGTCGATAAATCGGTACGTCTTATGAATCGTTACGTCAAATGAATCCCGTTTCGGCCGGTAGCAAGACTTTTTGATATCCGAATCATAAGACGTAACGACCTGGCGATATCCGATCCGTTGCCGGCCACCTCAGCCTGATCAGAACACTTCCAAACTCAATTACTCAATTGCTCCCCAGATCCCTAACTCAAAACACACTAAAACCGGGCTTTACCCGCTCACAGCAGCTTAAGTACTTCACCGAAAATCCCTGCCCGGAGTGTTTCCGTAGTTGGGCCACTGGCAACGGACAGCGCAGTGTTAAACGCAAAAGCCGCTCCCGATTTCTCCGCCGGATCGAATACAACAAACACCCTGAAACCTTTCTGCTCACCGGTATGCCCGAAGAAAACCCGGTCCCCGTAGATGAAGCGGAACAGGCCGCAGGTTACCTCTTCCGGTACATCCGGCGAGGCTGTACGGCCTGATTCCGGTATGGAAATGACCGGCTTGAACATCTCCTGCAAGCCCGCCTGATCGAGTATGTCGGGGTTCGGTTCGGCGCCCGACAGGAACCGGACCCATTTTCCCAGGTCTGTAAGCGAGGCGTTCATGCCGCCGTTCGCAACGGTGATGCCGGTGTTGAATTCGGGTCCATGCGCGTGCAGTGTGCCCTTATCATCGGTGTAGTAACTGTTTGCGCGCAGGGGCTGAAGGTGCTCGGGTGTATAATCAAAATAAGCCGACGACATCCCCAGGGGGGCAAAAATATGGTCGCTGATGTGTGACTCGAATTTGTCACCGGTTATCCGTTCGATGATCAGCCCGAGAAAAATGAAGGCGGGATTGGAGTATCCGTACCGGCTGCCCGGCTCAAAGTGGATGCGGGTGTAGGGCATCATGGCCACGAGCTGCTCCCAGCGGGTGGGCTCGAACGGGTGCCAGGGTTCGCTGCCGCCCCATGGCCAGGTCGGGTTGCGGAAACCGGAAGTATGGCTGAGGGCGTGGCGGATGGTAATCGCTTCCATGGGCCCGTAGGGATTGTATACCTCCGCCAGCTCGGGGATGTACTGAATCAGAGGTTCATCAGCCTTGAGCCGCTGCTGCGACGCCAGCCGCAGAATGGCCACCGAGGTGAACGTTTTGGTGACCGATGCCCAGTGCCAGATGGAATCGGGGCCGGCAGCCAGCCTCTTTTCCCGGTCGGCGAATCCCTCAGCTAAAAGGGTACCGGTTTGGCCGTTCTTAAACAGCAAAAGTCCTCCACCCGCTATGCCGTGCTTTTCGACGGCATCCCGGAGCAGGTTATTGAGCGTATTTTCTGGTTTCATAGTGGTGAAGGTACGAAAAAGTAACAAGTTGAAGTCAATATTTGATAGGCTGTAGCGCGGACGCACCCCGCATTTCCCGTGGTAAAAAATCGATCTTCTATACGCGCGCCTCCGGAAAAAATTTGTTCCACAATCCGCAATCCTCATTTCCAATCTCCACCGTCAGGAATTAAATTACAGACAATCATCCATCAGTTTTATTCCATGCGCGCGACAACCCTGGTCATCCTCGCTTTTTTCATCATGGTGTTTATTGCCATCACCGTGCTTTGGTTCATCAACCGGCCACATAACCAAAGGGTGACTGAAATCAGAAGCCATCTTACGGCCCTGCAGGGCGACGGGTCACGGTACGACACCACGATGATATCGGGTTTGCCCGGGCCGGCGATACGGTATTTCCGCAATGCTCTCGGCGATGGCGTGTCGTTGCCGAGGCGTATCGAGGTGGTGATGAGGGGCGAAATCAGGACCGGCCCCGAAAGTGAATGGATGCCGTTTGAGGGCAGGCAGGTGCTGGCCCGGAACGCGGGGTTTCTGTGGGAAGCCGAAGTAGACCTGGGCGCGATGATGTGGCTGAAAGGGGCCGATTATTACTATGCCGGCGAGGGCAGGGTGTGGTTCTCGCTGAACAGCCTTATCCCGGTTGTGACCGCTTCAGGCCCGTTTGTAGACCGTTCTGCAGCCGGGAGGCTACTGATTGAGCAGGTTTTGATACCCTCGGCATTGTTGCCCCTGTACGGCGCCGAATGGACCGCAGTCGACGATCATCATGCCGAAGTTCTGATGGAACTGGATGGTGTGGAGGGGCGGCTTACCCTGAGGATTGATGATGATGGCCAGCTTGTTCACGTGGTTATGCCACGGGTTCAGGGCGATGAACAGGGCAATGAGGTGATCAGGCCGTTCGGGGTCAGGTTTGAGGATTACGGCACATTCGACGGCATATCGATCCCATCGCGTATTGCAGCCGGCTGGGAATTTGGCACCGACGATTATTTTGAGTTTTTTATCGCCGAATTTGTTGAAGTGAGCTTTTATTGATGGAAAAAATACTCTGATTAAAAAACCAGCCAGAGTATTGCCAGTATGATCATCACCCATGCCATGATTATGACACCCTTGTTCTGCTTTGGGAATTCATAACCGCATATCGGGCAGGTTTCGGCAGACTTGTCTACCTCCATGGCGCAGGAGGGGCATTCGCGGTTACTCATTGAGGGGTTATCAGTTTAAGAGGTTTCGACTTTTTGTCCCTGAATATCCGGAAATCGCTATCAAGTGTCATTATTTTGTCACCCATGCCCAGGTTGTACATCTGCAGCAGGCAGACATCGGCCAGCGATGCGGGCAGGTCGCTGTATTTCTTCATAAGCTGTAAAACGGGCTCGCTGTATTCGCTCATTACGGGATAGACCCGGATCAGGTCTTCCCTGATCATTCCGGAAATGGCCAAAATGGCTGCGTGTGAGTGGCCGGCCAGGTAGAGTGTTTCAGACAGGACCGCTTCGCAGGTTATGAAAGCGGATGTGGTTTTCTGCAGCTGCCCGAGCATCCAGTAGTGGTAATTATCCCGTCTGTTCAGAAAGGCCGTGAGCGGGCCGGTATCAAGAATTACGCGGTGCTCCATAGCCGGCGAGATGATCTTTATTTGCGGAGAGGTCTTTTTCGCCATCAATAACGCCTGAATACCGGATCATCTTTTCGAGCATGGTTCCCTGCGCCGGCTCTACCTCGTAGCTGATGAGGCGGTCTTCAACGGCATTTAATACCACTTCCTTCTGACTAAGCCCTTCGAGCTCGGCCAGACGCTCAATGCGTGCTTTTTCTTCGGCAGTTAACTTCATGCCGAACCATACGATGGGTTCTTTTCGTGCCATAGTTGTTCCCCTGGCATATAAGTTGCTTTTTTTTAATTTATTGGTTGCAACCAATTTAGCATTTTGTTGCAACATAATAAAGTTTTTTTGCGGCCCGGGTTTATCTCTGTCATCCCGAGCGCAGCCGCAGTACAGCTGCGGTGAAGTCGAGGGACCCGTCAGCCCCGGTGCCCTGCCGTACCTGAATTACACTCGCTGCAGCTCAGCGGATCACTGCCTGGCTTGTAAGGGTTATCAGCTCAGTGCATCATTTATAATGACGGCGGGATGCAATCCCTTTGCCCCGGTACCGTCCGACACCTGGTGCCGGCATGAGAACCCGTGCATGCAGAGAAGGGCGTCGCCGTTCATGCCGCGCACTGCCGGGAACAACTGAAGTTCGCCGATATCCATGGAGGTTTTGTATTTGTCGGCCTCGTACCCGAAGCTTCCGGCCATGCCGCAGCATCCGGTTTTAAGCGCCTGCGCATCAAATCCCGCCTTGCGAAGCAGCGACATCAGCCCGTCGAGGCCGGTCAGGGCTTTGGCATGGCAGTGGCCGTGCACGAATACTTTGCGGTTGCGACCGTTGAGCAGGCCGCTGTTCTCTCCGTTGAGCCTGGAGTCGAGAAAATCTTCGAAGGAGACCGACATATCGGCAACAGCCCTGGCCTTGCCGAGCAGATCATCGTCGCAGAGGTCGAGGTATTCGTCGCTGAGGGTCAGAATTTCGGAGGGTTCAAGCCCTATTATGGGGATCTTCTTTTCGGCATAGGGGAAAAGCCGTTCGATATTGATCTCCGCAACCTTTTTGGCCCGTTTGAGCAGGCCTTTTGAGATCTGGGTCCGGCCCGATTCCAGGTGGTTGCCTACGAGAACACGGAATCCGAGCCTTTCGAGTACTTCCGTTGCGGCAATGCCGATTTCGGGCTCGTGATAATTGATAAAGGGGTCGATGAACAGAAGTACTTTTCCCCCTGCCTCATTGATTACGCCTCGTTTGCGGAACCAGGAGCGGTAGGTAACCGGAGCGAATGTGGGGAGATTCCGGCGAGGATCGATATTGAACAGGCGTTTGAAAATATCCTTCCCGGCATCGGAGGCCATTACCCGGTTGGCAATTCCCGGTGTTAGCGAAGCAAGAGGGTACAGGCTGGCGGCTTCCCCGAAAAACCAGGCCGACAGCGGGGTTCCGTTCTCTTCGTACCATCCCTGCATGAATTCGGCTTTCATCCGGGCCATGTCCACGTTGGCCGGACATTCCGTTTTACACGCTTTGCAGCTCAGGCAGAGGTCGAGCGCGGTTTTGATCTCATCGGACGAAAATGCTTTCTCGCCCCGGCTGGTGAAATACTGTCGGAACAGGTTGGCCCGCCCCCGGGTCGTTTCGCGTTCCTCAAGCGTTGCCATATACGACGGGCACATGGTTCCGCCGCTTGCGGCAATTTTGCGGCAGGCCCCCGCGCCGTTGCACAATTTCATGGCCTCCGAAAAACTGCGCTCCCTGCGCCATTTGAAAACGGTGTTCAGGGCCGGTATCTGCTTGTCGGGGGTAAAGCGCAAATCCATATCGATGGGCTTGGGCTTAACAATTTTATTGGGATTGAACACATATGCGGGATCCCAGAGCTGCTTGATGCTTCTGAGCAGGGGTATGGCTTCCTTGCCGAGTACTTTATGGATGTAAGGGGACCTGGCCCGGCCGTCGCCGTGTTCGCCTGACAGTGAACCGCGGTATTTTTTTACCAGATCGGCTACTTCTTCGGCCATTATTTTCATTTTTGCCGCGCCGCCGGGTTTCATCAGATCGATCACGGGCCTGAGATGAAGTTCGCCAACGCTGGCATGGGCGTAGAACACGCAGTTGGTATCGTGTTTTTTCAGGATTTTCCGGAAATCGGCCACATAGGCGGGCAGGTCCTGAACACGGACGGCGGTGTCTTCCACAAATGTGGGCGATTTGGAATCGCTGGAGAGGCCCATAAGCAGGCCCAGCCCGGCTTTGCGGAGTTCCCATACCCGGTAAATTTTACCGGGATCATCAAAAACGGGGTGGGAATGGCCAAGCTTTTTCTTTTTCAGTACGGCCGCAAGCCTGGTTGCTTTTTCCAGCAGTTCAGCCCGGTCGTTGCCCATAAATTCGATGATGAGAATGCATTCGGGATCACCCTCGAGGAAAAAACGGTTTTTGCGGTGTTCGATGTTGCCTTTGGTCGCATCCATAATGATGCGGTCGATGAGCTCGACCGCGGCGGGATGGTATTTCACGGCCTCAACCGTGGCAACCATGGCATCATGCAGGGAGTTAAACTGGGGGATGAGCAGTACCTTTTCGCTCTCAAGGGGAACCAGGTTTATTTTGGCGCTGCCCGTCATGGCCAGGGTGCCCTCACTTCCGCAGAGCAGTTCAGCCATGTTGAACATCCGCCCGTCCGGGTTGAACGGCTGCATCTGCAACAAAATGTCGAGAGCATACCCGGTATTCCGGCGCTTCACTTCGGGATGGGGCCATGCGTTCAGGATAAATTCCCTGTTTTTCCGGAGAAGCCGCATTGTTTCGCGGTAGATACGTCCTTCAAAAGTTTCCGATCGGGATATGCTCTCAAGCTCGTCGGGGCGCAGGGGTCTGAAGGTGGCAACCGACCCCTCGCTTAATACCGCCTCGATTTCAATTATGTGTTCGCGTGTGGTTCCGTACTTGATGGAGTAGGAGCCGGAAGAGTTGTTGCCGATCATTCCGCCAAGCATGCAGCGGCTGGTGGTGGAGGTATCGGGCCCGAAAAAAAGACCGTGTTCTGCCGCGGCACGGTTCAGGCTGTCGCGGATTACGCCGGGCTGAATGTTGGCGTAATGCTCTGCCGGGTTTATCTCAAGGATATTGGTCATAAACCGGGATGTATCCATGATCAGGCCGCCGCCCGTAGCCTGGCCCGCGAGGCTGGTACCGGCCGCCCTGGCGGTTATGTGCTGTTTGTGCCGGCGCGCATCCCGTACAACCTCCTGTATGTCGTGCGTGTTTTTCGGGAAAGCAACTCCTTCAGGAAGCTCTTCAAACATGGAGGCATCGTTCGCGTAGAGGTGCCGGGAAATGCTGTCGGTTCTCAGATCATAGGTTCTGCTCATCAGCGTCAGAATAAAAAATTGGTTTGGCTGAACTTTAAGGGAAGATACAAAGTAGCATCAATTATTACCCTTTCATATCCAATATCTGATGTTCTGCATTATCGGGAGGCTGCGTGAACAGGCTTACAATAACGGTTGCAAGAAAACCTGCCGTGAACCCGGGAATCAATTCATATACTAATGCCCGAAGCTCAGGAATAAAGTACCAGATCATGGTGGTACAGGTACCCGCGATGAGCCCGGCTATAACACCGGCCCGGGTGGTCCGTTTCCAGTAAAGGGCCAGAATGGAGGTCGGCCCCAGCGACGCTCCGAGCCCGGCCCAGGCAAAAAGTACCAGCCAGTACACCAGGTCTTCTGACAGGTAGCCGATTACCAGGGATCCGGCCACAAGAAGTACGATCACGATACGGCTGTAGAGAACCAGTTTGCGCTGCGAAATCTCTTCCCCCTTTTTGAGCAGTTTCTGGTACACATCCCTTACTACCCCCGATGCGGCAACCAGCAGCTGGGAATCGGCTGTAGACATGATGGCGGCAAAAATTGAGGCAACCACAACCCCGAAAAGTACCGGGTGCAGGTACATGCTGGCCAGTACCGGATACAGGTTCTCGGTATCGCCGGCCGGAAGCATGGCGGCATCGGGGATAATGGTTCTGCCGGCCAGGCCGATGAACAGGGCGCCCCAGGCCATCAGCACATTCCAGACGGTTCCAACAACGGCCGATATGCGCAGCTGGCCGGGATCATCGATCGACATGTAGCGGGCGAGTATGTGCGGGTTGCCGGGCGACCCAAGTCCGATACCGAGTGAACCAACGGCCGCACCGAAGGTTAGTGCGTACGGATCGGCAAGGGTAGGGTCGATGGTGCGAAGTTGTTCAACGATCACGTTCCAGCCACCCGCATCCAGTATGATTATGACCGGAAGCACCACCAGCGCGAGAATCATAAACAGTGCCTGCACCAGGTCGGTGAGGCTTACAGCCATGAATCCGCCCAGAATGGTGTAGAGCAGTACGATAAGGGCGGTGAGGATCAGGCCGGTGGTGGGTGCCACGCCAAAACTTGAAGCAAATGTCTTACCCCCGGCCACAAACTGGCTGGAAACATATCCGCCCATAAAAATGAGGATAATCGCTACCAGGATGATGCGCAGCAACCCGTTGTGATCATTGAACCGGGTCGCGAAAAAATCGGGGATGGTTATGGAATCATGTTTCTCGGAGTAGTTCCGCAGTCGTAGCGCATAGTAGAGGAACAGGAAAATCTCAACAATCACATAGCCTGTAACGGCCCAGAAGGCACTGGCCCCGTTCAGATAGGCGGCACCGGTTACGCCCAGCAACAGCCACGCACTGCGACCCGACACGACTGCTGAAAGCGCTACCACAAACCGGTTCATTTTGCGGCCGCCAATAAAAAATTCGCTGATACCGCGCGAAGAGAAGCGGGCCGAGTATATTCCCAGCCCGACAATGAGGAGCAGGTATCCGAGAAAGGCTGCCACCGCGTAGCGGTCGACGGCGATCTCTATCACCTGCAGATCATCCATTTAGATGCTGTTTTTTGCTTTTTTTGCCAGGAAAACAGCCGTTGCGATTATCATTAAGGGCAGAACGAACAGAACGAATGTCAAAGCACTCATAATTTTTGTTTGTGTTCAGGGGTTTTTGTGCAGCCGGAGCCTCCGGTCAGACGTCTTCAGCATCCGAATATTTGCGACGATGTAATCTTACATCATTCCATATTGCGGGTCAATACCCCTGGCTTGCAAATAACAGATATAACGACCGGATGAAAGTCGGCCCGACGGAGTTTGGCACAGATTACCGGAGAAAATGCACACCGGGCAGACCAAATCTGCTTCAAATATACCCTGTACCAGCACCCTTCCGGGAAATTCTGTATCCATAAAGCGGGAAACGCACCGGCGTCCGCTCCCGCCAGATCCGGGCGCTTTTGCGGCAGGTCTGTATTATCCGGTATTATGCGGTAAATGGAAGGCCTGTTAATAGTGCCCAAATTAACAGTGCCCGAACATCGGCGTTCGACCGGGTTTAATAATCTGCCCCAAACTCCGTAAATTATGCCGGATCTGTCAAAACGTTATTTATAACCTACTTTTAAGATTAAAAAAGAAAAAATGGCTAAAGAATTTGACCTGTGCGTGATCGGTAGCGGACCCGGAGGCTATGTGGCCGCCATCCGTGCATCACAACTTGGATTTAAGACTGCAATTATTGAAAAGCGTGACCTCGGCGGAGTGTGTCTCAATATCGGCTGTATACCCACCAAAGCCCTGCTCAAATCGGCGGAGGCACTCGAAACCATCAAACATGCATCCGACTACGGCCTGAGTGTAAGCCAGTTCAAGGTCGACTTCCCGCAGGTGATCAAGCGCAGCCGCGGCGTGGCCGACAAAATGAGCAAGGGCGTACAGTTCCTGATGAAAACCAACAAGATCGAGGTGCTGAAAGGCAAAGGCGTGCTGGCCGGTAAAGGCGAGGTGAAGGTGCTCGACGACAAGGACAATGAAACCGAGCGCGTAAAGGCCAAACATATCATTCTGGCAACCGGTGCCCGTTCGCGCGAGCTTCCGAACCTGAAATTCGACGGCGAAACCATCATCAACAGCGAAGGCGCCATGAAGCTGGAGAAGCAGCCGAAACGCATGGTTATTGTGGGAGCCGGCGCCATCGGCGTTGAATTCGCCTATTTCTACCACACCCTCGGCACGGAAGTTACGCTTGTTGAGATGATGAAAACCATCGTTCCCGTCGAGGATGAGGATATCGGCAAGGAACTGGCCAAAATCTACAAAAAGGCCGGTATGAACATCCTTACCGAGAGCACGGTCGAGAAGGTGGAAAAGAAGGGCGGCAAAATTACCGTGACCATAAAAACACCGAAAGGCGAGGAAAAAGTCGAAACCGATGTGGTTCTGTCGGCCGTTGGTGTGGTTGGCAATGTTGAAGGCCTCGGGCTTGAAGACGCCGGCGTGAAGGTTGAAAAAGGATCCATAAAGGTGAACAAAGAGACCTACGAAACCGATGCCAAAGGCGTTTATGCCATCGGCGATGTGATCGGCGCCCCATGGCTTGCCCACAAAGCCTCGCACGAGGGTACCGTACTCATCGAGCGCCTGGCAGGGCTGGACCCCAAACCCATCGACTACAAAAATATTCCGGGCTGTACCTATTGCCACCCGCAGATCGCATCGGTGGGTTACACCGAAAAAGCGGCCAAAGAAGCCGGTTACGATGTGAAAGTGGGCAAATTCCCGTTCTCGGCCAGCGGCAAGGCATCGGCATCGGGCCATACCGATGGTTTTGTGAAGGTCATTTTTGACGCCAAATATGGTGAATGGCTCGGCTGCCACATGATCGGCGACAACGTAACCGAGCTGGTCGCCGAAGCTGTTCTCGGCCGTGACCTCGAGACGACCGGCCACGAAGTGATTGCAGCGGTACATCCGCACCCGACCCTGTCGGAAGCCATCATGGAAGCGGCTGCCGAAGCCTACAACGAAGGTGTGCACCTGGGCACCCAACCGAAGAAAAAGCAGTAAACATTGATATTGCTGCGTAATTTGGATGATGGCAACGGCGGAGCTGGTTGTAAGTTTTCGAACAATAGAACAGCAGAACATTAGAACAATTGAACTGCGAAGTGTTTTGGAAGTTTGACACTGGTAGCGAAGATCCAAGATCGAAGATCCAAGACCCAAGACCCAAGACCCAAGACCCAAGACCCAAGATTAAGCTTAATCTTAACCTCAACATCAAGTTTGTT
>RECM01000109.1 GCA_007694035.1 Balneolaceae bacterium | reverse complement strand
TCCCTAACTCAAAAACCTGCCTGTTCACGAAGCCCGATGAAAACCGGGATCATGCACAAAACCCCACTTCCCCATTCCATATTCCCTATTCTACTGTTCTACTGTTCTAATGTTCAACTGTTCCCTACCGGTTCTGGCTTGCGAACGGTTTCAGGCTCATATCGTCGAACTGGCCGAGGCCGGCTTTGATGTAGCCCGTTACGGCGATCATGGCGGCGTTATCGGTGCAGTATTCGATTTTCGGGATATGCAGTTTCAGGTCGTGGCGCCTGGCCAGCCCTTCGGTTTTTCTGCGCAGCATGCTGTTGGCCGATACCCCGCCGGCCAGCACGATGGTATCGACGGGATACTGGTTGAATGCACGCTTGAGTTTTTTCACGAGCACTTCGGTTATGGCATGGCTGATGCTCGCGCAAAGGTCGTTGAGATGGTCATTCAGGTACTCCTCCCTTTCGTCGTCGGGTATCCCCTGCAGGTGGTACAGGGCCGATGTTTTAAGCCCGGAATAGCTGAAGTCGAGCCCCTCGTTCATCAGCGCCTGTGGAAACCGGTGAAAATGTGGGTCGCCCAGTTGCGAAAGGCGGTCCATAACCGGTCCGGCAGGATAGGGCAGGCCCAGTATTTTTCCGATTTTGTCGAAGGCTTCGCCGGCGGCATCATCGCGGGTGCGGCCGAGAATGGTATGCTGCATCGGTGCTTCCACCAGTACAATCTGGGTGTGGCCACCCGATACCACAAGGCCCAGGAAAGGATACCGGGGCGTTTCGTCGATGAAATTGGCATAGATGTGGGCATCCATATGGTTCACGCCGATGAGCGGAATCCCCTGCCGGAGCGCGAACCCCTTTGCAAAACAGAGCCCGACAAGCAGGGCGCCCATAAGGCCCGGGCCGTTGGCAACGGCAACGGCTTCGATATCGCCGATGGTGCAACCCGCCTCGCTGATGGCCTGATCAACCGTTGCCCAGATCGTGCGCTGATGTGCCCTCGACGCCAGTTCGGGAACCACACCGCCATAGAGCTCATGGATGGACTGTGAGGCAATCACATTCGATCTGAGCCCGCCGGGGCCATATACGGCCGCCGCCGTTTCGTCGCAGGAAGATTCGATTCCGAGAATGGTCATGTGCTTGGTGGCAGTCGGCTATGGGTTGAGGTTGATGTTGGGGTTGGGTTGGGGGTGGGTTGGGTTGGGTTGGGTTGGGGAATATACGGGTTGAGAGGTGAGACACAAGAATCAAGACACAAGACACAAGACATGAGACTGGTTGATCCCGATTAGTTGTGAAATCCCGGACAAAGAATGAGGGAGGCGAGGCTTAAGCCTCGCCTCTCGTATTATTAGTATAATCTTGTACTTAAAGTAAAATCCTTCCCGGTCTCATGTCTTGTGTCTTGTGTCTTGCGTCTAATTACTTCACAAGCGTCATCTTCTTCGTGATCACCTGGTTGCCCACGAACAGCCGGTACACATAAATACCGTTCGACAGGCTGCCGGCGTCGAAGGTGGCGGTGTGATAGCCCGCCGGCTGATGGCCGCTCACCAGCACCGAAACCAGCTGGCCGAGCGTATTATAGACCTCCAGGCGCACCTCGGCCGACTCGGGCAGGCCGTAGCGGATCTGCGTGGCAGGATTGAACGGGTTCGGATGATTTTGCTGCAGCATCACCTCCGACGGCAGGTTCGACCGGAAGCTGGGCCTGGCTGTGGTGAACATCCAGGGTTCCGACCATCCGCTCTTCCCCCCTTTGTTTACCGCCCGCACACGCCAGTAGTAGCTGCGGTTGCCCTCAAGGCCGCTGTAGTCGAGATACAGGATTTCAATGCCGGCGGAGTCGATTTCGATACCTGAAAAATCGGGATCCCTGCTCACCTGTACGTCGTATGCCCGGGCACGGGCCACGCTGTTCCAGGCAAGGGAAGCCGTGGTCGGCACATCAAACATGAAATGGTCGGGCGATACCAGTTCCGGTACTGGTGGCGCCTGCACGATGGTTGAGAAATGAGAGGCCTCCGACCAGGCACTTTCACCGCCCCTGTTCACCGATTTCACCCTCCAGAAGTAGCTTTTCTCATGCAAAAGGGCCGGCGGGGTGTGGGTGGTGTCCCTGAGCTCCTTCCGCTCATGCACCACATCAGAAAATTCGGGATCTGTTGAGAGCTGAACAATATACTGCTCGGCACGCTGTCCCGCCTGCCAGATCAATCGGGGGCGTACGGGCTGGTCGACGGCGAACCTGGCCGGCAGGGCCGTCTCCGGTCTGTCGGGCGCGGCAACAATGGTGGTGAACTGCCGGGCATCGGACCATGGGCTCAGCCCGCCGGTGTTCATCGCCCTCACCCGCCAGTAATAGGTAGTCTGGTTCCTGAGGCCGCTCAGTGTATAGGTGGTCTGGTTAATATCCTGCACGTTCACCAGCAGAAACTGGAAATCGGGCCGTGCCGATACCTGCAGGGTATATGCCGCGGCGCGCTCGGTACCCCGCCAGCGCAGTACCGCGTTTACGGGCACATGCCGTGCCAGGTGGTCGGGCCCGGTGGCAACCGGCTGATCGGGCTCTTTCACCACGGTCCGGAACGATACCGGCTCCGACCACTCCCCCTCACCTCCGATGTTGGCCGCCCGAACACGCAAAAAAAGTGTTTCGTTATAGTCCAGGCCGGTAATGAAGGTTGTGGTATCGGGAATCGCATTCCTGCCAACCACCGGAAACCTGAAGTCGGGCGTTCGCGCCACCTGGATCCGGTATGTACCGGCACGTTCGGGACTTGACCAGCTGGCACTGAGATTGACCGGTATATGAATATCGTCCTGCTGCGGCGTGAGCACAACCGGTTTGCCGGGAACGGCAATGATGGTCGAAAATTTACGGGGATGTGACCAGTCGCTGAACCCTCCGATATTCGACGCCCTCACCCGCCAGTAATAGGTTGTAAGATGGTCGAGAAAAAATACGGCGTAGGTCGAATCGCTGATGCCGGTCTCGTCGTGCAGCAGTTCCCGGAAATCGGGGGTGCGCGACAGCTGGAACCGGTAGGATGTGGCCCGGTCCGCCCGTTCCCAGACCAGTTCGGGGCTCACGGGCTGGTGAATCGTATCGGCCACCGGTATGGCCAGTTCCGGGCGTAACGGACGTTCGATGATCGTGGTAAACATAAAAGTACGTGACCATGCGCTGTTGCCGCCAATGTTCACCGCTTTCACCCGCCAGTACCAGGATGTGTGATGGCTCAGGCTGTCGAGGTACAAGGCCGTATCGTGCAAATCCGGCAGATCCACAAGCAGTGAGTCGAAATTTGGGGATGCTGAAACCTGAACATGATAGTATTCGGCCCGGTCGGCCGTATTCCACCTCAGTTCAGGGCTGATGGTTACGTGCCTGGCGCTGTTATGGGGTATTGCCAGTGCCGGCACAGAAGGTGCGGCGATGATGGTTACGAATGCCCGTACCTCACTCCATTCACCGGCGCCGCCGGCATTCTCGCCGCGTACCCTCCAGTAATACCGCGTGAGGTGCCCGAGGCGGTCGGGTATGTGTTCGGTCTGCTCGAGTTCAGCCTCGCGCTCAATGGTTTCAAAGCCGGGTGTTTTCGACAGCTGCAGCCGGTAGGATGTGGCCCTTTCGGCGGGTTCCCATATCAGTTTCGGGGTTACGGGCACATTCACGGCATCCCTGTCGGGCGAAATAACAACCGTTACCGGCGGTGCCTCCACAATGGTGGTAAAGCTCCTGGCCTGCGACCAGCGTCCGCCGGCCCCATCCACAACCGACTGTACCCTCCAGTAATAGATCTGATCGAACCTGAGGCTGTCGGGTTCAAATATGGTGGTGGTGATGCCCGCCGAATCGGCAACCAGTTCGGTAAACTGCTCATCCATGCTCAGCTGAACCCTGTAGGCCTCTGCTTCCCCGACTGTCTGCCATCTCAGAAAGGCGGTTACAGGCACACCCCCGGCCTGATCGGAGGGGTATATCAGCTGCGGGGGAGGAACGGTACCAATTGTATCAGCGGCAGTCGCGCGCCGGGTTCCTGAAGTTGCGGCGGCAGGCGCACGCCGGGTTTCCGATTCACTGACGGCAGGCACGAACCGGGTTTCTGCAGCAATGGCAGCTGAATGTACGGGAGCCGGTCCGGGTGCAATCAACGCGTCCACGGTATCCAAATCAATGCCCATGCCGTGCATCGCGGCCACAGCGTACCGGGTTTCTGCAGCCGTGGCGGCAACCAGTACGGGAGCCGGCCCGGGTGCAATCAACACGTCCACGGTTTCCAACACATCGCCGGTGCGGTGCATGTCGGCCGGCTCAGCCGGCGAATTGGCACCGTATGCGAGGCTGTTAAACAGGATCATCGCAAATCCGATACAGAGGGATATATGGATTGATTTCGATCTGTATGTAAACAGGATGTTCATGCCATCTGTAACCAACGCAATTACTTACTATGAAAATTCTCTAACTTTCAATATACGGATTGTTATGGATTGAGACCGGAAAATCGGGGCATTTTTACCGCTTTTTTCACGTTTTTTGATAGCATAGGATCACTTTTTTTCTTAAAGCCCATTTAACTATTAACTCTGTTTAACCCTGTTTTCTTACAGCCTTTTTAAAAAAAAAGAGCCGCGGCGTTCAAGCCGGGGCTCTTGTCATTTGGGGTTTCGTGATTTGAAATTTTTAAAAGAGATGCAGGGCTATTGATAACTGAAGATCAGCAGCCCACCTCACTGCAGCTATACCGCCTGCACCTCTTTATTATCTTTACGATCTTTGCGATCTTTGCGATTTTTCGGATTCTTGTGATCCTGATTCTGATGTTTTTTATGATCCTGAGGATCCTGATCCCGATGGTCCTGATTCTGTAGATCCTGATGATGTTTATCATCCTGGTGATCATTAGGTTCTTTATGATTTTTATGATCCTGGTGATCTTGAGAATCCTGGTGATCTTTTTGAAACCGGATGTTCACTTTCGTACCACCGTTCACGATCAGGTCATGACTTGCCCGCAGCTGGGCGCTCAGCAGCTGGATCAGCGTTGTCCCGAGTTTTTGCACTTCCTCATTATTTTCCAGATAATCACATCCAATTCCGTTGTCTTTCACCGTAAGTTTAACACGGCCATCAACTTCGCTGAGCCCGATGTGCAGCTTCCCGTTCTTTTTATGGGGGAACGCGTGTTTGCAGGCATTCGAAACCACTTCATTCAGGATCATTGCAAGTGGTATGGCCTGGTTCACACTCAGAATAACAGGTTCCAGATCGGAGTCCCAACTGATGGTTAACCCCGGAGTTTCGACCGACAGCAGAATTTTGTCGACAATCATCCGGATGTACTCCGCAAAATTGATCTCCGACAGTCGTTCATTGTGGTAGAGCATCTCATGGATGGCCGCCATGGAGTAGATACGCAACTGATTATTCCGCAGCTGGTACACCGTGCGCTCGTCGTCTTCCTGGTCGATCTGCAGTTCAAGCAGGCCGGTGATGATGGCCAGGTTGTTCTTCACCCGGTGGTGCACCTCCTCGATCAGTACCTGTTTCTCCCTGAGCGATTCCTGCAGCCCGATGCGCGATTTCACCACTTCGGTTACATCCATGGCCTGGATGAATACCCCGTATACCTCACCGGCCATATTTCTTACCGGCTGCAATAATATATTCAGGTAGTATTCCCTGAACGATCCGTTTGCCGTGTTCAGGATATCCAATCGGATTTCCATCCCTGAATAGGTTTCGTCGGTCTCAAAAACCTGCCTGATCTGTTCGATGCCCACCTCACCGCGGATATTGCCCAAAATATCTGCAACCGGCCGGCCTGTCAGTTTTTCGACTCCGAGTATCTGCCTGAACGCATTATTTACAATGGTGATGCGCAGGTCGGTGCCCTCCAGAAAGCAGATCGGCGACGGGGCGTACTGAATCATTTTCTCCATCTCATTGCGTGAAACTACCGCCGCTTTCCTGGCTTCGCGTTCAAGCTGCAGAAGCTCGTTGTTCCGCAGCTGAAGTTTCCTGTTCTCGACCATGTCGAGACCGGTACCAATCAGGTATTCGGATTCGTCACTTACAAAACGGACCCCGGTAAGGCGGAAAGGGATAAGCTGGCCCTCGCGGGTCAGTATCTCGGTTTCCAGTTCGGCCTCGCCCTGGTCAAAAGCCATTCGAATCTTCTCATTGGCAATGTCCCGGTTTCCCTCATGGAACAGTTCTAAAACGCTCATCTCCCTGAGCTGATCGTCCGTGTAGCCGGTCACCCTGACCAGGTTCCGGTTCCATCGAACAAATTTCAGGTTTTTGTCAACCATATAGACCACTCCGGGCAGGCTGTTCACAACCGATTCGCTGATCTTTTTTTCGCTGATCAGTGCTTTTTCGCCCGACTTGTCGGCGATGATTTGCCTGAAGATGATATTGGTGTGCAATTCCCCGCCGGCATCTGCATAGCTGCTGGCTGTAACCTGTGCGTCAAAATACTGGCCGGATTTGGTTTTCATCCTCACATCACCTGTCTGCCGGTCATAATCCTGCATTTTATTGACCAGTTCCATGGTTTTTTCATCGAACTTGTCGAATATGCCATCGCGGTTTTCGCTCAGAATTTCATCTACATCGTATCTGAGCAACTCAGCTGCCCGTGGATTGGCTTCCAGTATCCGCCCGTCGGCACCCATGATAATGATGCCATCGAGTGTATTCTGAAAAAACTGATTCAATCTGGCCCCGGTACCCTGAAGTTCCAGTTCGGTGGTGTGCAGACGGGTGATGTTCTGATGGCGTAGCAGTACCAGGTCGAATTCTTCCACCTTTTCCGCATGCATTTTGAACCACCGTTTCCGGCCGTCCGGAGCATGGCAGGGATAATCCAGCTCAAAGCTGTCGCGCTCTTCATTCATCACGGCATTGATGCCAATAAACGCTTTCAGTGCGGTGTCTTCACCGTCGCGGATGGCATTTTTGAGCACCTCGAGATAATTTTCATACCTTTCGCCCGCACTGCTTTCAATCTGCACGGGGATGTAGCCATTATCCTCACCAAAAGTTTTCCACAGCCCGTTGGTTATAACTATGTTCCAGTCCCTGTCAATGACCGCCACATTGGCATCAATTGCCTCAATTCCCGCCTGAAACCCGGTAAAAAATGATTTTCGTAATTTCCTCATCTGCCCGCCTTACTCGAAACCTCTCTTTTTTATGAAAACAGCCCTTCTGCCTTCTCACTTTTGCCTTTTGCCTTTTCGCTGTCTTGTGTCTTGTGTCTTGCGTCTTGCGTCTTGCGTCTTGTGTCTTGTGTCTCAACAAATATCCAACAAATCCCATCCCCATATAAGAGTTAAAAAACCTAAATTTAAAATTGGGCATTTACACCTATACCCGCAGGCAAAAAAAATCGGCTCCCTTAGGTGTTTTCAGCCAATCGGGTCGCAGAGTTCGATGATCATGGGAAGCAGCCAGTCGCCGATCTGGTGCATCATCAGGCAGGCATCGGCACCCGCTTCCAGCAGTGTCTCGCGCTGAGCGTTGTCGATCTCCATATCGAGTACAATGAGCGACCGGGCGATCTCTCTTTTTCGCAGGGTGCTGATGTAGGAAGGTTTTCTCACACTAAGAGCATACAGATCCACGATCACACAATCGTAGCACCCTTTATCGCCGGGCACATAATACCCGGATTCATCCAGGTCATGTATATCCACACGAACATTAGGATCATTGCGGACCAGATCCTGCAAGGCAGATAATATGCTGCCCGATCCTGAAATTATCAGGCACTCCATTTGTTTGATTTCAATCACGTCAGATCTAATTTTATTGGATGATATTACGATTAATAACCACCGTATATAATCCGTCTAAAGGCGTAAAATTTTCATTGGTTTTTAAACCTACTTCTCCGGGCGATATTCGATGTGGTGGGGGGCGGGAACATCGCTAAATCGTTACGTCGTTACGTCTTATGAATCGATAAATCAGATGGATCAGGATGTGGCCGGGAACGCAACTTTTTGATATGCGATTCATGAGACGTAGCGACCCGGCGATATTCGATCCGGTGCCAAAACATCGCTAAGTCGGTACTTCGTTACGTCTTATGAATTGATAAATCAGATGAATCTGGATTTGGGTGGTAGCACGACTTTTTGATATCCGATTCATAAGACGTAGCGACCCGGCGATATTCGATGTGGTGGGGGGCGGGAACATCGCTAAATCGTTACTTCGTTTCGTCTTATGAATCGCCAAATCAAATGGATAAGGATGTGACCGGGAACGCGACTTTTTGATATGCGATTTATTCCAAATAGCACCGGCTGAGCAGTGCGCGGCACTGCTCACATACTTCGCCGTTCAATTGTTCTATTGTTCCCTTGTTCCCTTGTTCCCTAATTCAAAGCAAACTAACAGCACCGCCCCGCAAACAACCCGGATTATTCTATTAATATTAATCTATTATCCCGTGTTTCACCGCGAACCTTATCAGCCCTGCCGTATTTCTTGATCCGGTTTTTTCGAGCAGATTGCGGCGGTGAGCATCTACGGTACGACGGCTGATGAACAGTTTTTTCCCTATCTCTTCGTTGGTAAGCTCCTGGGCGATATGCTTCAGTATTTCGATTTCCCGCTCGGTAAGCGGTACCTGGTCGTCGGGCTCCGGCTTCTCTTTGGTTCCCGGTTTTACAAGGTCCATCATAATGGCGCTGGTTGCCTCGTCGCTGAAGTAGTGCTTGCCTTCCATTATGCGCCTGATCGCATTCACAAGCTCGTCGCGGCCCGAATTCTTCATGATATAACCTGATGCGCCCGCTTTTATCATCGCTTTTACGTGCTGATCTTCCATAAGCATGGTCAAGGCCAGCACCCGGGTATTTGGAAAGTCTCTGGTAACATGCCGTGCACACGCTATTCCATCCATCCTGGGCATGTTGATGTCCATAACTACGATGTCGGCATGCCTGTTTTTCAGGATTTCCAGCACATCTTCACCATCTTCTGCTTCGCCAACAACAGTGAAGCCCGGTTCATCATCGAGCAGTGATCTCACTCCGTCACGAACGATCTGATGGTCATCAGCAATAATAATGTGGACCTGTTGCATAATACGTCATTTTGTTAATGGTATCTCAATTGTAATGCTGGTTCCCCGTCCCTGCACACTGTCAATTTCTATATTTCCGTTCAAAGAAACTACCCTGTTTTTAATGCTTTGCAAACCGATACCTCCTGTTTTTTTCAAAGCACTGACCGGATCAAAGCCCACGCCATTGTCTTCGATAAGAATAACAAGTGTGTCGTTATGCATAACGGCCTGCACATCGATTCTGGTGCCCTTCGAATGCCTGAGCGAGTTGCTCATCGCCTCCTGAATCACCCTGTAAATATTGATTCTTGTCTGCTCATTCAACCTGTTTTCATCAATACTGGTATAAAAGAAGATGTCGGGTATGGAGGTTCTTTTAAGTTTTTCGATGAGTGATTTGAGCGATACCACCAGGCCATAGTCACTGAGCGCTTTGGGCATAAGGGTATGGGCCAGGTTTCTGGTTTCATCAATGGCCATGCTCAGCAGAACCATTCCGTTCATGAACTGCTGATACTTTTTGGGAGGCAGTTTTTCGAGATCTTTTTTCAGTGCCTCGAGGTTCAGGTTGGTTGCCGTAAGGTACTGCCCGATGCCGTCGTGCAGTTCCACCGCCACGCGCCGGCGCTCCCTGTCTTCACCTTCAATGATGGACCCCAGCAGCCGCTTGCGGGTCTGTTTGAGTTCGGTAATATCGGTACAGGTGGCGATTATGCAATCTTCCTCGTTATAGGTGATGCCGGAAGCATATATCTGTGTGTCAAACCACGATCCGCCTGCCGTTTTAATACGGGCTTCGAGTTCAACATACGGATACGCATGCATGTTCCGGAACGATTCCAGCACGGTTTCGAAATCATCTTCGTGCACCAGCTCCTGTATTCCGGTTCTGTGCAGCACGGGCTTGTCGTAACCGAACATTTTTTCCATCGTGCTGTTGGCATCCACTATTGACAGTGTTTCTTTTGTGAATATCAACAACGGCAACGGGCTGTTCTCAAAAAGTAACCGGTAGTTTTTTTCGCTGGCTTCAAGCAGCGATTCAATCTTTTTCCTGCCGGTTATATCCATAACAATTCCGGCAATTTTTTCAGGTTTGCCATCCAGGTCAAACACCATATCACCTTTCGACCACAGAGACCTCTCCATGCCGTCGTCGCCGATAAACCGGAACTCATGCGAAAAGCTTTTGTGTGAGGTGAACAGCTCATCGAACAACCGTACTGCCTCCCCGCGGTCGTCGGGGTGGATGTGATCCTGAAACTCCTGCATGCCGCCTGTCCGGTCTTCATTGAAACCGAGTATTTTTTTGTAATTGCGCGACAGCTGCGGCTCCCCGCTCTCCAGATCGATATTCCATGAATACATACCGGCCGAATCCATGGCGTAGTTGAGCTGTTCGGTCTGCAGGTTCAGTTTGCTCACATACCGCTCCCTGGCAATAACGTGACTGATCAGTGCGGCAACACCTTTGAACAGATCAGTGAGGTCGCTGTCGGGTTTTTGCCGTTTATCGCTGTGCAGTTCGATGATGGCTTCGGTTACGTTCCCGATATTCACCGGAAATGCGGCAACCGTCATGATACCGGATATATCTGAAGCTTTTGCCCGGAGAAAAAGGCCGGCCTTGTGCGTGTCCTCCAGCCATTCGGGGTTACCTGTGGCAAATACACGGCCGATGAGACCCTCGTTTTTCCGGAATACCATCTCATTTGACAACTTCATGAAAGCGGCCGATTCACTTTTTTCCCTGAAGCTCCAAATCCCGGAAGGGACCATTTCTCTGCCATTTCTCGACAGAACGTACACATGGGCCGACATCCACCCCGTGTAACTTCGCAACCGCTCCAGCACGATTCTGTAGAGCTCGTTCACGTTGTGGATACGGTTTGCAACAATGGCCAGTTCCTTGAGCAGGTTCACCTGGTCGGTGCGTTTCAGCAGGTCGTTGCGGTAATTGTGCTCCTTCATTCTTGCATCGTTAAGGGAATCGGCCACCCGGTTTACCGCTTCGGAGATCCTGCCCAGTTCATCATCCGATTTTACCGCCACGCGATGGCTGAAATCCCCCTTTTCTATTTTGGCGGTATCTTCAAGCAGACGGTTTATTTTATCGATAAGGTCGCGGCTGGTAAAAAATATCAGGGTTACGGCTATAAGCAGGGCCGGCATTATGAATATGAGGATGATCCTCGATTGTGTCTGCTCGGCCAGGAACACGCCTTCAACCAGTTCTAGACTGTTTTCATGCAGCAGATTTCTGGACTGTAACAGCCGCATTCTGAGCGAAACAAGATGGTCTCTCGACGCCGGCCATTCCCTTTCGTAATCACCACGCAGCACCAGGGCTTCGAAGAACTCATAATCGGATCTAAGAGCACCGTTTACAGCATCCAGTTCCACCATATCCATCGATTCCGGTCTTTCACGGAGCCTGTTTTCAATAGCCCGCAACGCCGACCGTACCACCATGGCCTGGCTGCTGTCGGCAACAACTACAAATTCAAGGAGTTCTTCCTCAAATTCCGTGAACAATACCGATAACTGCGACATGTACCTGAGGTGGGATGCCCTCTCCTTTTCCACTTTATTATGAAAAAAGGCGATGAGGATAAGCACCAGTACACTTCCGATGCCGATCACACTTGAAAGCAGTAATCTGTTTCTTACCAGCATAATTTTGCTGTTAGTGCTTATGAATCATTGAACCAAAAGGCCGGTTGTTTCTATTCCCGCTGTTTCTATTCTCAGGGCATGACATTTCTATTGCCGCTAATCCTGATATACAGTCTGATAAGCCTTCAATCCGCTTCATTTGTGGCGGTTCTGGCCGGCACAACCTAATCATGGCCCCATGGTGCAGGCGGGGTTTCGATCGGGGTACTCAGGTCGAAATCGATTCGCCAGCTCCACTCATCGCCGCGGATGGTGCCATAGGTGTACCGAACACCGGGTTCGATAATAAGTCTCCATCCCCTGAAAATCCCGGTCTCCTCGGTTCTCGGGCGCGACTGGAAAACCTGCTGGTTTGGGGTGCCTTCATCAACTGTAAACCCGCCGTACATGGTAACATCATCATCGCTGCCATCGGGTTTGCGGTGGTCGTGGCGCAGCTCTATGCGGTCATCATGGCGTGTGAGAATCCAGGTGCGCGATCGGTTCCAGGTACCGTCCATATTCCGGATGTGGAACGGCAGCCGGAGCACATCGTCTTCGCACTCCCTGAAATGCACAACCAGCAGTTCATCGCCCTCAAGCATGGTATCGCCCGGAGGCGCCAGTGTAAGGCCGCCGGCATAGGCGTTGCCGCAGTGAACGGCCAGGTTTGCCAGGAACTGGTCCTGGGCGGATTCCTCAACCAGCACATCATCGAGGTCGATAATGTCGGTTCCCGGCTCTTCCGATGCACATGCAATGAACAGAATGGCTGATGCAGCCACAAGGGCGATGGTTTTGAAAAAAGTTGTCATGACCTTATTGGATAGGTTTCGGTTTGGTGGATTTAATGTAACCACAAAGGGAAACAATTTTGCCGTTATTTGCAAATGGAATAGAACAGTTGAACAATAGAACAATAGAACAATAGAATAGGGAATGGAATGGGGAAGTGGTTTTTTTTCATGATCCCGGGGGTTTGCCGGGATTTTTGAACAGGCCGGTTTTGAGTTAGGGATCTGGGGAGCAATTGAGCAATTGAGTTCGGAAGTGGGGGCTCAGGGTTTGCTCATCCCCCCCCTTTTGCCTCACGCCTTCTAACTTCTGCCTTTTGCTTTTTGCCTTTTGCCTTTTGCCTGTCTTGCGTCTTGCGTCTTGCGTCTAATATCTAATGTATTCCGTTTTGGCCGGGAGCGCGACCTTTTGATATCCTATCACCAATAAATTCCCTATATTAACGGTCTTTCGGCAAATACATCCCTATCTATCTTTTCTACATGAAAACCCGCGTTCCCCGCATCTACGTACATACTCTCGGCTGCTCCAAAAACCTGGTCGACTCCGAAGTGTTCATCGCCCAGGCCAAAGCCAACGCTTTCCTGATTTCGGATACCCCCGACAATGCCGACGTGATGGTGGTGAATACCTGCGGGTTTATCGAGGAGGCCAAACAGGAATCGATCAACTCGATCCTGCAGGGCGTGGACCTGAAAAAACGGGGCGACATTAAAAAACTGCTGGTTATGGGCTGCCTTTCGCAACGGTATTCCGATGATCTGCAGAGGGAAATCCCGGAAGTGGACCGGTATTTCGGTGCGCAGCACCTGGCGGAAATCCTCAGGGAACTGGGCGGCGAGTACAAACATGAGCTGCTGGGCGAGCGGGAGATCACAACGCCAAAGCATTTTGCCTACCTGAAAATTTCGGAAGGATGCGACAATCCCTGCTCCTTCTGTGCCATCCCGCTCATGCGGGGCGGACACAAATCGAAATCCATGGAGCACATCCTGATTGAGGCGGCCCGGCTGCAGGCACACGGTGTGCGCGAGCTGATCCTCATCGCGCAGGACCTCACCTATTACGGGCTCGATCTGTACAACGAACGCAAGCTCGACGAACTGCTGCTCCGGCTGTCCGATATGGGGTTCGACTGGATCCGCCTGCTCTACGCTTATCCGGCCAAATTCCCGGTGCAGATCCTTCCGGTGATCCGCGAGCGGGAAAACATCTGCAACTACCTGGATATGCCCATTCAGCACACGAATACGGAGGTGCTGAAATCGATGCGCCGGGGTGTATCCGAAAAGCGCCTGCGCGAACTGATCGGGCAAATCCGCGACGAGGTGCCCGGAATCCGCCTGCGCACCACCGTTATTGTGGGTTACCCCGAAGAGACCCGCGGCCATTTTGAGTCCATGCTAGAATGCCTGGAAGACCTGCAGTTCGACCGGCTCGGCGTGTTCCCCTATTCGCAGGAAGACGACACCTTCGCATTCCCTCTCGGCGACAAAGTGAGCAAAAAGGAGAAGCTGAACCGGGTGAAAGAGATCATGCAGCTTCAGGAACGCATATCAATGGAGAAAAACCGGGAACTGACCGGATCCACCCTCAAAATTATGCTCGACCGTATCGAAAACGGCACGGCATACGGCCGCACAGAATTCGACACACCGGAAGTGGACAACGAGTTCGTAGTACAGGGCGCCCGCCCCGGCTTCGACCTGTCGACCCTGAAAGAAGGCGAGTTCTACCTGGCTGAGGTCATCGACGCCGAAGCGTTTGACCTGTTCGGCGAAATTGTTAGGTACGTTCCCTGACTCGAAGCATACCAACAATACCGGCGAAATTATAACTTTATAATTTGAAAAGGCTGTTCCACTGTATGAAGGCAGCGCATTTAATCTCAGCCTCACAGAAAATACCTACGGCTGTTTACACCTATTGGTATAAAAGCTTAAATATATAAATTTTAATAATTTAAGAAACAATTATACGATTCTAACGGTTAAAGATTCCAGTATTTCGGGATATTTTTGTTTATTGAGACCACACATACTTCCCGGCAACCGGAAACCGTATGAAAAAATTATTCACAGGCATCATCGTTTTGTTTCTTGCCAGTAGTTTCGTTGGGATTCGAGCACAAGGAACAGGATCAGCAAGTACCTTAATTACAGTCAACATCGTACCTGGTGTCGGGGTGAACACCATCTCCGACCCCGACTTCGGGTCTGTTGCCCGGAATAGTGGTGTTTACACCCTGCATACTGCTGATGATTCGGCGGGGCGCTTCCTCATTACCGGGGCAGAAAACGCTGAAATCGCTATCGGTTTCAGTGCGCCTTCCCAGCTTGTGGGCAGCAGCGACCAGACGATTCCTTTTACCCCTCTTCTCGCATACACCGATTCGCCTGCATCCGGCAATTTCATCGAAATCGACCCGTACGCACCTCCGCATCTCAGGCTTGTGAAAAACAGCACAGATACATCAACTGGTAGTCTGTACATCTCCATTTCAGGCAGTATTGACGTCGGCAACATCCCCGACGGTCACTACACAGGTACAATCACCCT
>RECM01000179.1 GCA_007694035.1 Balneolaceae bacterium | reverse complement strand
ACCTCGCGACTACCGCGATGACAGAGCAAGCCGCGATTACCGGGATGACCGACCACCAAGACGTGATTATCGTGATGATCGTCCGCCAAGAGACGACCGTGGTGCACCCCGCGATTATAACAGAGACCGGCGTCGTGAAGACGACAACAGGGATCGTGACGAGAAGCAGCCCGATAGTAATAAAGGATCACTTCCGATAACCCCACGAACCCCATTCGATGACTTCGACCGGTTCTAGATCGGATAGTAAACAAAAAAATAAAGCCGTCGATTCTAACCTGATACGACGGCTTTATATTTATTTGCATCCGTACCGGTGGCTGTTGTTACTGGCCCTGGTACTGACGCTTCTGAGTGCTTTTCTGGGTCCGTTACGTCCCTATCTCATCCAGATCGCAGTAGATGATTACATCGCTGAAGACGATTACAGCGGCCTTTTCAGGATAACCGCCATCTTTGCACTGGTACTGGTTCTGGAAACGATACTGATGATCGCAGTTACCTTTCTTACCCGCTGGATAGGTCAGAGTACGCTGTTTAAATTGCGCAATGCCGTCTTTAACAAGATTCAGAGCCTGCATGTGCAGTTCTTCGACCGGAACCCGATCGGGAGGCTCATAACCCGCACAACCAATGATATCGAAGCACTTAGCGATTTGCTCTCGTCCGGTGTTGTGAATATGATCGGTGACCTGTTCCGGATCATATTCATAATGGGTTTCATGTTCTACATGAGCTGGGAATTGTCGCTGGTTGCCCTGTCAACACTTCCTGTGCTGTTTTATGCCACCTTTGTATTCAAGTCGAAAGTACGTGTTGCGTTCCTGAATGTGCGTGACCAGATTTCCAGGCTTAACTCATTTGTTCAGGAACACATCAACGGGATGAGCATCGTTCAGCTTTTCAACCGCGAAGAGAAGGAACTGGACCGGTTCAAGGAAATCAACAACGACCATACCGGTGCCCATATCAAAACCATCTTTTACTTTGCACTTTTCTGGCCGGCTGTTGAGGTGCTATCCAGCCTGGCAATGGCCCTGGTTATATGGTATGGAGGTGCAAGTGCACTAACGGGCACCGTCACATTCGGAATATTACTGGCCTTCATACAATATGTTCGCCAGTTTTTTCTGCCTATCCGTGATCTGTCAGAAAAGTTTAATACCCTGCAAAGCGCACTTGCATCGTCGGAGCGCCTTTTCAGCATCATGGATACTGAAAATCAAGTTCAGGAATCAGCCAACCCGGTTACGCCCCGGGCAGTTACAGGCCATATCCGTTTTGAAAATGTCTGGTTCAAATACAACAGTACCGAAGATTATGTACTGAAGGATGTAAGCTTCGAAGTAAAACCGGGTGAGAACGTGGCTGTTGTGGGTGCAACCGGTGCCGGAAAAACCACGTTGATTAATGTAGTGAGCCGTTTTTATGATGTGCAAAAAGGTTCAATCACAATAGATGGTATCGACATACGGGAGTTGTCGCTGAAAAGCCTCAGATCCAGCTTTGGGGTGGTTTTACAGGACAATGCGCTATTTTCAGGTACTGTATTAGAGAATATAACGCTTGGCCGCGACGACATCAGCCTCGAAACGGTGCAGAACGCGGCCCGTATGGTTCAGGCCGACCGGTTTATTAAAAAACTGCCCGGAGAATATGATTTCGTTCTTGCCGAGCGGGGCGCGTCGCTCTCTATGGGGCAAAGGCAGCTGCTCTGTTTTGTAAGGGCAATGGTGTACGATCCGACCATCATCATTCTGGATGAGGCCACCTCCAACGTAGATTCGGAAACGGAATCTCTCGTTACCGGAGCCATGGATAAGCTTATGAAGGGCCGCTCCTCAATTGTGATTGCACACCGGCTGTCGACAATTCAGCATGCCGACAAAATACTGGTGATGCACAAGGGCCGGATTCGCGAATCGGGAACCCATCAGCAGCTTATTACTGTAGAAGATGGAATCTATCGCCGCCTGTATGAACTTCAGTACAAAGATCAGGCCGAGGTGATACCGGAATAGAGGAAGCCGCAATCCGCTATCCTCGAATCACACAGTTGCAGGTTATTCCCGTATCTGACCGGTTCCCTGCACCACGTATTTGTAGGTTGTGAGTTCTTCAAGGCCGACCGGTCCACGGGCGTGCAGCCTGTCTGTGCTTATACCGATCTCGGCTCCCATACCAAACTCGGCACCGTCTGTAAAACGGGTAGACGCATTTACATATACTGCCGCTGAATCGACCATACGGGTGAAGTACTCCTGATGCTCCGGATTCTCCGTTACGATAGCATCAGAGTGGCCCGAACCATAGTGATTGATGTGCTCAACGGCCTGTTCTATGCCGTCCACAATGCGCACGGCAAGTATCAGATCCAGATATTCGGCATACCAGTCATCTTCTGTGGCGGGAAGAATACCATCGGCCAGCTTCTGTGCCAGTTCATCGCCGCGAAGTTCAACGTTCCTGGCTGTGAGAAGAGCCGCCATTTCTGGTAGCCAGCTGCCGGCAATGGAACGGTCAACCAGAAGGGTTTCGGCAGCGTTGCATACACCCGGCCGCTGGCACTTGGCATTTTCAACAATGGTGAGTGCTTTCTTCGGGTCTGCACCGGCATCTACGTAAATATGGCATACGCCCTTGTAGTGCTTCAGAACAGGTACTGTAGCATTCTCGGCAACAGCCCGGATCAGCCCTTCGCCACCGCGCGGGATGAGCAGATCCACGTACTTGTGCATCGTTATGAGTGCCTGTACGGCCTGCCGGTCGCGAATGGGAACAAGCTGCAGTGCATGCTCGGGCAATCCGGCATCGCGCCCTCCCGAAATCAGCGCATCTGCTATCGCCTGATTGCTGCGAAGGGCTTCGGATCCGCCGCGCAGTATTATCGCATTTGAGGCTTTCAGGCAAAGTGCCGCGGCATCGGCCGTTACATTGGGCCGTGATTCATAGATCATGCCGATTACACCTATGGGTACGGCACGCTTCTGGATTTCCAGGCCGTTTTCCTTGGTGTGTCGGCCAAGAATACGCCCAACAGGATCGGGAAGCGCGGCAACATTACGGATGCCGGTAATCATATCGTTCATCCTGGTGTCGGTTAGAACAAGCCTGTCGACCATGGCAGGAGAGAGGCCCTTTTTACGGGCATCCGCAACATCTTTATCATTTGCCTCACGTATGGCCTTACGGTTTTTATCGACTGAATCGGCCATACCGACAAGGATTGTATTTTTTTGTTCTGTAGTCAATCCCATCAGTGCACGTGATGCTATGCGTGCACGCTGCCCGATGGCGGTAATTTGTTCAGATATGGATTCAGACATCGTGATTTCAGACATTGTTTCTGGATTTATTCAGGCATTACATAAACAGGTATTTCACACGTGATGATCGGATACAGTCGTGTTTGATATGATCAATAGCACGTTGTGATCAATAGCACATTTTGTTGATTATTCGTCCAGCACAACCATGTTATCGCGATGGATGACTTCTTCAAAACGGTAATCTCCGATCAGCGACGGCAGATCGGCAGAACGCCGGCCTTTAATTCGTTCTATGTCATCACGCGAATAGGCCGTAAGTCCCCGGGCAATAGTTTTGCCGCCGGAATTTTTTATGTTGATGAGGGTGCCGATTTCAAAACTGCCCTCGGTCTGCCGGATACCGACAGGGAGCAGACTGTTGCCCCGCAGCCGGATGGCGTCAATGGCTCCATCATCAACAATAACGGAGCCGCCCGGCCTGTGAAAGAAGGCTATCCATTTCTTGCGAGCCCTCAGTCTGTTTTGACTTCCATTCGGAAGGATAAGTGTACCGGTATCGGTGCCTTGCAGTATGTTTGTGATCATGCCATTCTCCATGCCATTGGCAATTACAACGGGTGTACCCGACAGTGCCGCATGTTGTGCAGCTTTCAGCTTTGAGGCCATACCACCCGATGACCATGCACTGCCCTTGCCCTGGGCCATCGCCAGTGTTTCTTCCGAGATGCTTTCCAGAACGGAAATGCGCTCTTTCATGATGCCGTTTTCCATCCTGAAAAAACCATCGGATGTGGTGAGCATAATGAGAAGGTGACCGTGAACCAGGGTGGAAACCATGGAGGCCAGCACATCATTGTCCCCAAAGCGTATTTCGTCTACAGCAACAACATCATTTTCATTAACCACGGGTATAACATGGTTGCGCAGCATGGCCAGCATGGTATTGCGGGCGTTGAGATGACGTTCACGATGGTTCAGGTCAGCATGAGTGAGCAGAATCTGCCCAAGCGTAATATTATGCCTGCTGAAGCCACCGGCGTAGATGTTCATCAATACATTCTGACCTACAGCTGCTGCCATCTGAAGTTCAGGCAGGGAAGCCGGTCTTTTAGGCCAACCCAAAGCCTGAACGCCTGCAGCAATAGCACCGGATGTTACCAGAATAATCTCATAATGCAAACCGTGCAGTTCAGCCAGTTCATCTGCAAGAAGTTGGATTCTGCCATGGTCGGGGCGCCCCTGGTCGTCAACCAGAACCCTGCTGCCCGCTTTGATTACAATGCGTTTTAACCGGACAGGGAGCCCCGATCTTGTGTTTTCATTAGTCTGCATATGCCGGAAAATTGCGAAAAATTTTTATCAATTCATCGATTAACGTATCTGAAAGAGTATCTGATAAAGGCATTAAATGCCAGTAAAATGAACACAAAAAACCGGCAATGACGACAGCATCTCAAAAATAAAAGCTGACTTCACTGCCGGTAGGTAAAAGTGGGAACTGCCGGCAATAAGGAATTGCCAGGTTACGGGTTAAAACCCGCTGGATGCCACTATAAATTCAGTTCATGTAGTCATTGCCCTGAAAAGCAGACGGTTGCTGCTCACACGTCAATCAGAATTCGGGTGAACCATAACCGGAGCGATTTTCCGGCAAATCTGCAATATCAGGTAATCAGCTGACTACTTTTTTCAATTCGTCGCGCAACTCTTCAGCTTTGCTTTTCCCTTTATTTACCAGTTCATCCGATTGGCTCTTCAGGTTGTCGTACTGTTTATTCATTTTTTTGATGAGCTCATCGTACTCTTTTTTGGCCATACCCGCATATTCGTCACCTTTTTTTGATAACTCTTTACGGGTTTTAGCGCCCTTGTCGGGTGCAAACAGAACGCCGAGCAAAGCTCCGACAAATGCGCTTCCTAATACACTTAAAAGTATGTTTGATGTTTTCATACTATCTACCTCTCTTTATTTAATTCAATATTTACAACGCCCTAATATAATAAAGAAAAATGAGGGATGCAGATATTCTGTTGTGCTGTCATTTCAGTATATGGCTTTAATTCGATCGTACAGCCTGTTTCTGAGATTTCTTCCCGCGCCAGGCGGTGCATTAATTCATGGTACTGTGCACAAAATTGGCCATGCTGTATGTTATTGAAACGGCCCCCATGTTCTTTATTCCTGTACAGGTCGAATATTTTTCAGATTTTTGTGGCACTTGTCCTGTAATCGTGTAAATTTGTATGTACCACCTGCTCTACTTATAACGAAAAGGGAGGTACCTATGCCGCTAAAAAGACTGACCTACTATCTGGACGAAAAAAAAGTCAAATACAGAATCCAGAAGCATAAAACGGCATTCACATCCATGGAAGTTGCCGCAAGAACTCATACCCCGGGTAAAAAAGTGGCCAAAACGGTGATAATGATAATCGACGATGAGATGAAAATGGTCGTATTACCGTCTACGCACAAGATCGATTTCGATCATATTCGTGAAGCACTGGGTGCCGGATACGCCCGCCTGGCTACTGAAGTTGAGTTCGAAAACAAATTTCCGGATTGTGAACTGGGCGCCATGCCGCCGTTTGGTAACCTGTACGATATGGATACAATTGTATCTGAGTCGCTTACAGAGGAAAATGAAATCGTATTCGATGCCGGTTCGCATGATGAAGTTATGATAATGGCCTACAGGGATTATGAAAAACTGGTTAAACCCCTGGTGCTGCCTGTTGGCGTTAAAATGGCTTGATGATGTGATGCAATTGCAAGGGTGCCGGTTATTCCACCTGCCAGGTATGTGGCGGCACCCTTTAATTGAGAATTAATTTTCAGACAGAGACCGGCACTACGATAGGCAGCCTGTAGATTGACCCGCAGACTGGGAGGGTGTGTCCATATCACGTTGCAACTGCTGAACCGGTGTGAATGCAATCAGCCATGGTATTTGCGGATTGCTGATCAGGCATCATTAAAAACCGGACTCCCAAATTAATTGTATCCGATCCAGACCGCGACAATGAGTGCCAGGGATCCGGCCACAAACAGTTTCAGGATAAGCGGCATAATGAAACGGAACCAGCGGTCGTAGGGTATGCCGGCAAGGCCGAGTATACCCATCAGAACCGGATTGGTGGGTACAATCATGTTCATAAAGCCATCACCGAACTGAAAAGCCAGTACCGAAACCTGCCTTGTAACACCCACCAGGTCGCCTATCGGCGCCATTAAGGGCATGGTAACAAACGCCTGGCCGCTGCCGCTGGGGATAAAAAAATTGAGAATGCTCTGAATGAACAGCATTCCAACCGCGGCAAATTCAGCCCCGGCGTACGACAGGGGCGTGGCCAAAGCGTTTACGATGGTATGCAGCACCTCTCCGTCTTCCAGTAACAGTGCAATCGATCGGGCAAAACCGATGAGTAGGGCCGTTCCGGTAAGTTCGGCCGCACCTTTTGAAAAAACAACAGCCGTATTGTCGGCCCCCATACCAGCAATCAGACCTGTAATTATTGCCAGGCCCACAAACATGGCACCCAGTTCGACCAGGTACCAATCGGCCAGGGCAATACCAAGTACGAGACCGGTCAGCGCAATTCCGGTTGCTATCAGCACGGCAATATGGGTACCGGTCATTTCCGGAATAGTGCTCTCCTGAGGTGCCTGGGCACTGCTTATGCCATAAACAAGGCTTGATTCAGGCCGCGCCCGAACTTTTCTGGAATAACTCCAAACATGATGAAAACCCACAAGGAGAAAGGGAACCGCTATTATGGCGCGGTACTCCATACCGGATCCGGGTTGTAGTTCGGCTACTCCCTGTGCCACAAAAAGGGTGAAAGGATTGATCAGTGCCACGCCGTAACCGATACCGTAACCGACTACCATAATCCCAATGGCGGTAACCGTATCCATGCGCAGAGCCGAGCATACCCCCACCAGTATGATCGCGAACGGAATATACTCCTCCGCCATGCCGAGCGTGGCTGATGCAGCTGCAAAAGCAAACATCCCGAAGAAAATCAACAGCGAAGGCAGATGTCCGATGGAATGGATTATTCGCCCAAGAAGGGCATCGATGGCGCCGGTTTCACGGATAACGGCAAGCGCACCACCTATTATCAGCACAAAAAAGATAATGCCGGATGCATCGCCGAGTGCCCTTGGAATTACAGTAAAAAGAGATAACGGGCTAAGGTATGTCCGGTCTTCATTCACCGAATAGGTACCGGGCATCACAACACTGCGCCCAGCTTCGTTGATCTCCGTCTGGAATTCACCGGCAGGAATAATCCATGTTAATATGAGTGCGAAAATCATTATGCCAAAAAGCAGGACCAGTGTATTCGGGACCTTAAAAAAACGTGACATGTTACCTCGATTTGGGTGGGTGGGATTGGATAGAATGGTAAATGCTTGTCAAATGCTTGTCAAATGCTTGTCAAATGCTTGTCAATTGCTTGTCAAATGCTTGTCAATTGCTTGTCAAATGCTCGTCAAATGCTCGTCAAATGCTCGTCAGATGCTCGTCAGATGCTCATCAGATGCTCATCAGATTTCAGATTGGATATTACGGATTGCCGTGCCTGATCCAAAGTTCTTTAATGAAGGATGCCGGGGTGTCGGGCGGAAGGCAGTAGTAAAAGCTGGTCGACAGGGTACCATCATTGAACAGCACAGGGCCGACTTCGGCTTCACCGGCCAGTTCATAACCGCTGGCGTGAAGCAGGGCCGCAGGGGCACATAGATCCCAGTAGGCGGTTGGCCGGTAGCTGATGTATCCGTTTGATGCGCCGTACAGAGACCCCAGCATATCGATCATCTCATCCTGGAACGATGCCCGGGCCACGTTGAATTGCGACTTGAAATAATCCCGGTGTTCACTGCGTATCGCTTTCATCACAATGGGAATGTTGTGGTCCCAGCTCGGGCGTTCGGATTTCATCACTTCAACAGTACTGGATCCGTTCACAGCCAACGCAGGCCTGCCGGTCCAGCCATACATAAGTATGTCTTTTTCGGGCTGATAGATCATTCCGAATACAGGCACACCGTCAATACACAGCCCGATGAGTACGAAGTAACCCTCACGGCCATCGATAAAGGCTTTGGTACCATCAATGGGGTCAATATACCAGACACAACCCGCACCGGGTTTATACTGCTTGTTTTCCGATTCTTCTCCGATTACCACTTCACCCGGGAAATTTTCCTCCAGGAAGGTACATATCCGTTTGTTGGCATACAGATCAAGATTGGTCACAGGGCTGCCGTCAGGCTTGATTATTACGTTAATCTGTTCAGATTTGCGCTGTTCCCGTACATGGCGCCCGGTCTCTCTGATAAGTGGTTCCAATAGGATAAATCGGCGTTCAAACTCTGCAAAGTCCATTTTTTTTGAGTATACTATATAGGTATTAATCCCGTATAAAATAGGAGGAATTAACCATGGCTTCCAAAGACAGTATAACATCCAAAATACTCGACAGAGAAACATATGAAGATCTGCTCGATCAGTTGAATGAGGAGAAAGAGCGCATCGAATATGACCTCAAAAAAGAATACCGGAATGCCCGTAAATATGTAAGGGCCCATCCGGAACAGGGTGTCGGTTTTGCTTTTCTCGGAGGAATTGTTGTTGGTATCCTGGTTGCATCTCTCTTCAGAACAGATTAAACCGTATATCACATACAAATATTTCCTGATCATAGATGAAAATAACCGAAACAGCTTATAATGCAGAGACTGTCAGGAACCTCATAACGCGGCTCACTGAGCTAAGGAGGTACCTTTGACTACGACCGACGAAAAGAACGTATAGCGGAACTTGAACACCAGTCACTCGACCCCGCTTTCTGGGATGACCCCGACAAGGCCACTTCCACCATGAAAGTTCTCAATCTTGAGAAAAGCTGGGTGGAGGGTTGGGACAAACTGGATGAGCACCGGCAGAACATTGAACTCTATCAGGAAATCCTGAAAGAGGGCGACGATGTGGCCGAAGAACTGAACCGTGAGTATGAACTTCTGCTGAAAGGTATTGAGGACCTGGAGTTTAAAAATATGCTCCAGGGAGAAGACGATACGCGCAATGCCCTTGTTACGATCAATCCCGGGGCCGGTGGAACCGAAAGCCAGGACTGGGCCCTTATGATATACCGCATGTATGTGCGCTGGGCACAAAAGAGCGGGTTTGATGTGACCACGGTAGAACTTCAGAACGGCGATACGGCAGGTATTAAAAGTGCGTCTATTGAGGTAAACGGTGATTTTGCTTTCGGCTATCTGAAGGCCGAAAACGGGGTTCACCGCCTGGTCCGGATTTCACCATTCGACAGTAACGCCCGTCGCCATACTTCTTTCTGTTCGGTTTTTGTGTATCCGATTATCGATGATGAAATCGAGGTTGACCTGAACCCCGACGATATAGAGCTTCAGCGATTCCATGCCGGTGGCAAGGGTGGGCAGAACGTTAACAAGGTGGAAACAGGTGTACGGCTAATCTGGACAGGCAAACTCTCTGATGGCACATCAGAGAGGGTGGTGGCCGAATGCCAGCAGGAGCGTTCGCAGCTTCAGAACCGCGAGAAGGCACTGGTACTGCTCAAGTCGAAAGTGTATAACCTTGAAAAAGAGATACGCGAAGCGGCAAAAAGCAAGCTGGAAGGCACCAAAAAGAAAAACGAGTGGGGCTCGCAGATCCGCTCTTATGTTATGCACCCCTACAACATGGTGAAAGATCACCGTACCAACCATGAAACCTCAAATGTGGAGGCTGTAATGGACGGCGACCTGGATGATTTCATCAAAGCCTACCTGATGTCGTGATAGCAAAACCCTATGATTTCCTGGTTATTGGCAGCGGCTGCGCCGGGCTTGAATTTGCCCTCGATGCCGCGCAGCATGGTACTGTGGCCATCATCACAAAAAAGAACAAGGCGGAATCGAATACGAACTATGCCCAGGGAGGCATCGCATCGGTTATATCATCGGATGACAGTTTTGACCAGCATATCGAAGACACACTCATTGCCGGTGCAGGCCTCTGTAACCCTGATGCCGTAGACCTTATCGTAAGGGAGGGTCCTGGTATCATCCGGGAACTTATCGGCCGTGGAGCTGAATTTACCAGTAACAATGGCATGCTCGACCTCGCGCGGGAGGGAGGACACGGCCGGAACCGGATAATCCATGCGCGTGATGCGACGGGCCGGGAAATTGAAATGACCCTGCTCAGGGCTGTTGAGGATAACAACAATATTACCATGCTCGAGCACCATTTTGCCATTGAGGTGATTACCGAGCACCACCTGGGCAGAGATGTTACCCGGCACACCGAAAACAAGCATTGCTTTGGCGCTTATGTTCTCGATACTAACACCGGCCGGGTTGAGACGATTCTTGCCAGAGCCACTCTTTTAGCGACCGGTGGGGCAGGCAGGGTCTACTTGCATACCACCAACCCTGAGATAGCCACCGGCGACGGTATAGCCATGGCATACAGGGCCAAAGCCCGTGTAGCCAACATGGAGTTCATCCAGTTTCATCCAACCACGTTATATACTCCCGATTCAGACTCATTTCTGATCTCAGAGGCAGTGAGAGGTCACGGCGGAATACTTAAAAACAACGATGGTGAAGCGTTCATGTCAAGCTATGATGATAGAGCGGAACTTGCCCCGCGCGACATTGTAGCCCGGGCTATTGACGACCAGCTGAAAAAAAGGGGGGACGAATGTGTTTTTCTGGATGTTACCCATCTGCATGAGAAAGACCTGAAAACCAATTTCCCTACTATCTATTCCACATGTCTGGAGTATGGTATCGATATAACCCGTGATCAAATACCGGTAGTGCCGGCCGCTCACTACATCTGTGGCGGTGTATGGACCGATCTTGACGGAGCTACCACGATTCACGGTTTATTTGCCGCCGGCGAGGTTGCCTGTACCGGGGTACATGGTGCCAACAGGCTGGCATCAAACAGTTTGCTTGAAGCCCTTGTTTTTGCGAAACGGGCGGCTGCAAGTGCGGCCGTTTACATAAAAACAGCAGAACTTCCCGATACTATTCCCGACTGGGACGATTCAGGAACTTCCGAGACCGAAGAGTGGATTCTTATATCCCACAATAAGAAAGAGTTACAGCAGGTAATGTGGGATTACGTAGGCATTGTAAGGAGCGATCTGCGCCTGGAGCGGGCTTTCCGTCGAACCCGGTTATTATATGAGGAGGTTGAGGGCTATTATAAACGCAATGCAGTAAGCGTGCCGCTTTGCCAGCTCAGGAACCTGATCGCTGTTTCCTATATTATCATTCGAAGTGCCATGATGCGCAAGGAAAGCAGGGGGTTGCACTACAGTACCGATTACCCTGCAACTTCCACACAGGCCCGGAACGATACAGTAATTGGATGAACCGATGATCAAAGTGGGACTTACCGGGGGAATCGGTAGCGGAAAAACGACCGTTGCACGGCAGTGGGAGAAGCTTGGGGCCCGGGTGGTCTATGCCGACAGCCTTGCCAAAGAATTGATGGCCACAGACCGGCAACTCAAAAATCAGATTATAGATGCATTTGGTGAACAATCGTACCACCACGACGGATCGCTGAACAGGACTTATTTGTCGGAGCAGGCATTTGGTTCCGGCCGGGTAGAGGAACTGAACAGACTGGTACATCCCGCAGTCTATAAAAAAACGGATGAACTAATGCAGGAGGCAATGGCAAGTGGGTATCCGGTTTTTGTGAAAGAGGCCGCATTGCTGCTCAAAAACGGCCGGCCTGAGAACCTCGATTATATTGTAGTGGTTACAGCGCCGGAGGATGTGAGGGTGAGAAGGGTGGCGGCCCGTGACAACACACCGGAATCGGAGGTTCGCGCTCGGATCCGTAATCAGCAAACAGAGCAAGAGTTGATCAGCTTCAGCGATCATGTGATTGTGAATGACCGTGATATCATGCACCTTGAAGAGGGGGCCCGAAGAGTTTTCTCTCTTCTGGCAGAATTGTAATTACCCCATACCGGCTGCAGGTTCAAGGATAGCCGGTATTAATTGGTCAATCGGATCAGCCGAATCTGGTCCGGTTTTATAGTACGCCCCGGAATACCGTAATACTGTCAGAAATCTCCGCCAAAATGGAAATCCAGCGGCAGCCCTTCCAACTCGGCATCTTTCATATCGGCACGGCGTACGTTTACAGCATGAATCGTGTACTTGCTCACGAGGTAGGCTTCAACATAGCTCTCTTCAACTTCGAGGGTACCGGTAACAAGCACGGGCTCATATGTGTAATCGACCCTTTGGCTGCTGCTGTATATCATCAGTGTTTCATTGGGCTGAGGTGGAGGCACGTGATAGCAACCCATGAACGGAGCCTGCAGCAGAACAAATTTTTCAATGTTTTCGATACTGTCGAAAGGTACCATGTAGCCCACTATAGTCACGGTTTTCCCGTTCAGTTTACCTATCTCTTCAGGAGGTTGTGGGTCACCCATCCTGTATTTTCGCAGGTCTTTGAAATAGATTCGGGTGCCCGTGTCACTAAAACCGCTTGTGATGTAATTCCCGGAATCGTGTTTCCCGTTGTCTCCACTATCCAATACTCCGATTGAAAATAAACTCGTTTCCGCACTCTCTTTTTCAGGTGAATGACCAAATATACCTGTGGATACATACAGGCTAACGAACAGGATCAGATGCAGCAATTTCATGGTGTCTCAAACAGTTATGAGGTTGGTGGTTACTTCGGTCCGATAGGCTTTAAACGCGGGTACAAGGCCCAGGATTGTGCCCGTAAATACAAAGATAAGAAGCACATAAATCTGTTCCGCTGTTATGGCGAATGCTTTTACATAAATACCTGCCATGTCGGCAAGTACCGGAGCTGCTGCAGCCACAATGGTATGACCTGCCAGCAGCCCGAGTATGCACCCTGCGAGGGTTATGAAGGCGGCTTCAAGCATGATCAGAACCAGGATCCTTTTGCGTCCGGCACCGAGTGCCCTCATTATTGCTATATCCCGTTTCCGGCTGTCCATTGTATTGAAGATGGAAACCAGTACACCGGTAAGGCCTACGATCATAACCAGATAGGCGATGATACGCAATATCTGCTCCGCATTGCCAATAATTCCCATCAGGCTGCTCATCTGTGCGGCGGGAATAACAGCCATAATTCCATCTTTATAGCGGAAAAACGGATCACGCATTTGTGTGGCCCGGATCATTGGATTGTCGGGGGTTGGATAATTGATCATACCGGCCAGTTGAAGGGCAGCAGCATCATTGCCAATACGTAAAAGCACCGCATCGATATTGGTTACTGTAATCCCCCGGGAATCGTAGGTCAATTGTTCATGGTCAAGGTGATGGTCCTGGGCAACCCCATTTTCCTTGTGGTGGTCATGATCATGATTCGGATGATCCCCCGCATTATGGTTATGGTCATGGTCATCATGGGTACTGCCGTTATTTTGGTCGTGGCTATGCCCATGGTCGTGATCGTGATCGTGATTTTGTCCACGATCATCATGGCTTCTTACGTGGCTGCTGGCGTGACTGTGCCCATTGTCGTGACTGTGCTCCTGCCCGTGGCTATCATGGTTGCTGGCGTGGCTGTGGTCAGCAAAGTGCACATTATGATCATGGGCGGCATGGGTTGTTTCAACGCTGCTGTAAATGGCCCGGTCATGAGCGGTTCCGGTTCTTTTAAGGATACCGGTTACCGTAACAGGTGTATCGTCATGGATGTGCGCTTCGGCAGGCCCGGCCGTTTCCAGAACCCCATGGGTAAAATGAAAGGTGTCGCCCGTTCTCAAGCCGGTCGATTTAGCCGCATCACTGCCCAGTACGGCTTCAAAAGGCCGAACAAAAGGCCTTCCTTCGGCGAATTCAAAAACCTGGCCAGCCCTGGGTGTACCACTGGTCAGAAATTCGAGGGATGTACCGATAACACGGTGGCCACGGTAGCTGTCGCCTACATAAAACGGAAATGCGTATTCCACCCGGGGATCATTTTTTGCCGTCTCATACACTCCATATGGAATGATTCCGGTTGACGTTTCCAGATGGTACATGGTGTTCAGATATGACTGCATCGGACTTCCCTTGGCCGCAATAATCATGTTGTATGCGTTCGTTGTCTGGCGGAAATTCCTTTCCGTTTCATCCTGAACCACCATTACGGCTATAACGAGCCCGGCACCGAGCGTTACAGATAGTATTGTGAGCAGTGTGCTCAGGGGGCGTTGACGCAGATTTTTCAGCGTAATACGGAATATGGTCATGTTCAGGCCTCCGCAGTTTTAAAAGTGAGGCTGCTGATGCGGCTGGAATAACGCATCAATACGTCGTGCTCGTGGCTGACCAAAACCAGTGTCTTGCCGGTAGTCACTTCATCAAGAAGGTTCAGAACATCGGCCGATGCAGCCGGATCGAGGTTTCCCGTGGGCTCGTCGGCGAGTATGATTTCCGGATTATTGGCCAGGGCCCGGGCAATACACACGCGTTGCTGCTGACCGGTACTGAGCTGTGATGGCCGGTAGCCTAAACGGTTTGCCAGCCCTACGGTATCGAGAAGCCGGGCTGCACGGGAACGGTCAGTTTTACCGGTTCCGAACATCATTCCCAGCATTACATTTTCCAGGGCTGTAAAACCTTCCAGAAGATTGAAGCTTTGAAAAATATACCCGATGTGCCTGCCTCGAAAACGGTCGCGATGTGCTTCACCAAGCTGCTGGATTTCTGTATCAAGAATCTTAACCGATCCTGAATCCGGCAGGATGAGTCCCGACAAGATGTGGAGCAGGGTAGTTTTACCCGATCCTGACGGTCCTTCAATGGCAATGTGTGCACCCTGGTCAATGGTAAGATCATCAACATCGAGAACGGGCACACTGCCGCCGGTATCCGGATCCGGATACGTTTTGATTACCTTCCGAAGTTGTGTTGAC
>RECM01000008.1 GCA_007694035.1 Balneolaceae bacterium | reverse complement strand
ACCCTTTTTGGAGAAATCAGTTCATTGAATTGCGGGGCGATATCCTTAAGTAGCGCACCGGTATACGGCCCGGCGGCGGCGACTACCTTTCTGCTGCAGATCGTTTTGATTGCTCCTGTTTTCGTGTGTGTAAGTTCAATTTCATAGAGCCCGTGCTTCTTTACCAGGCCGGTTACTTTATGGTTGTACCAGATGGGATTTCCATGATGCCTGATTCCGGAATGCAGCTTTTTGATGAGCTCCTTCGGGTTCATCGTACCCGAATACGGTTTGAATTCCCGCAGAACCATTGCCGAATCGGGCACAGACATTCCAAATTTCCGGGATGCTTCATCAGGCGAAGCGGCATACTCAAACGGATCGTGCTGATCGCGGAGCAGGCTGTTCACGGTATTCCGGTGGGATTCGTAATAGATATAGGTTACCGGGGAGGTCGTGTAGATATCCTCCATGCCATGCTGGCCGCCCGCTTCTTTTTCGTTCAAAAAGCCGATGAGTTTCTGCGTCTCCGAAACACCCCGGTTGTGCAGGTACGAAAATATGTCGTTTTGAGGACCCAGGCTCCGTGAAATCCGGGCCTCCCCGTAACTGGATCCGAAGGTATACACCGAATCCTGCTGTTCAATCAGCAGAACATTTTTGCCCCGGGCGGAAAGGTGCCATGCGGCGGAACTGCCCATTAATCCGCCGCCTATTACGACAATGTCTTTAATTTCAGGTTGACTGCAGAAGAGCATTGCGAAAGATAAGATTTATTGACCCCAATTACCCTTTTCTCGGGTTGTTCAGGCAGTGGTCCACCAGGTCTTCGATCATTGCTGTGCCCACGCACATCACGCTGTCGGCGGCGCCCCAGTAGAGCTTGATGCTGCCGTCGTCTTCGGGAACCGCCCCGCAGGTGAACACCACGTTGTGCACATAGCCGGTGATCTCCCAGGGATCTTCGGGCTGCAGGATCCACTCATCGCCGATGGCTATGATCTTCGAGGGATCTTCCAGGTCGTGCAGCGCGGCGCCAAGGCGGTACACGCAGCCGTCCATGGTCGGGAATACGCCGTGATAGATGTTCAGCCAGCCGCGGTTCGTGCGTATGGGCGGGGCTCCGGGGCCGATTTTCATCTCATCCCAGTGGTATTTTTCGGGGGTCATGATCAGCTTCGATTCGCCCCAGTACCTCAGGTCGGGCGAGTACGATATCCAGATGGCCCAGGGTGAAATTTCAGAATGCGGACGGTCGAGCCGGGCGTACAGTCCGTTAAATTTTCCCGGAAAGATCACCACATTCCGGTAATCGGCCTCCGTAATCAGCGAAAACCGCTCAACGGTTTTGAAATCCCTGGTTTTGGCCAGGCCGATCCGCACCCCGTGCCGCGAATAGGCGCTGTAGGTAATCAGGTACTCCCCGTCCAGAAAGGTGATCCGCGGATCTTCCACCCCGTACTCTTCATACTCCCTGAAAATGCCCTCGGTGGCCGGCACCATGAACGGCTCGCTGTCGGCGGTAAAATGGAAGCCGTCGTCGCTTTCCGCCTTGCCCAGTATGCTCCTGCCGTTTTTTTTGTGCGACCGGAAAATCATGATATACCGGCCGTCGTGTTTTACAACGCCGGCGTTGTGCACGGTCGAAACCGGATAGGGCACGTCATCCCGGGTCAGTATGGGGTTCTTGTGATATCGTTTAATCGGCATTTTTTTTGATTTTTAAAGGTTAATATATTGCTGATGACTTGAACAGCCAGTGTCTGTTCTGATTTTTAACAACCCGCGTACATCATATTAATCAACAAACAGATGAGCGACAGATCTACAAAAAAACTGATTGAAGAAATTGAGTCACTTCCGGTTGAAGATCGGATATTGGTCGCTGAATCGGTGCTTAATACATTAAATCCTGCTGATCCGGAAACTGATAAATTGTGGTTAGAAGTTGCGGAACAGCGTGTTGATGAACTTAAATCAGGAACTGCTACTGCCATTCCCGGAGATGATGTATTCAGTAAAATCCAGCAACGGTTTTCGAAATGAATTACAGCTTTCACCCGGGAGCTGAACAGGAGTTGACATCGGCGATCGACTCCCCGTAACATTCTCCCAAATCACTTCCTCATTCAATTGTTCACTTGTTCTAATGTTCAGTTGTTCGAAACTCGCTATCACCGCATCGTTGTCACCCCCCCCCTCCGAAAATGCAGCTCCCAGGGCTGCATTTTCCGTTTCATCTTGACGTGGCGGGGGTAAAAACGACTGTGATTTCATCTGTCGCGGATTCCTGGACAAACTGAATCCGAATCCTGAAGACATCTTCTTCGATATCCGTAATCCATTCTTTCACTTCGGAACCGTTCTGCAGTACGCGTTCAACGGGATACGGGCTGTCGAATTCGGCCGTTACCCGGTGACCCGGGAAACTTGCCGCTTCCACCTTCATCTCCATTTTCGCATCATCGTACCCGGCCTTCTGTAACCTGGCGCTCAACCCGGTAAGCAGCGGGGTAGTCAGGCGGCCCATCGTGATATCGAGGGTGCCGGTGGCCGGACCGGTGAGTCCACCCGCAACACGGCCGCCGGCCGCATCCCCTTTGTATGGCAGAACGGTCGAATAGACCCGCACACCGTCATAATGGATGCGTTCAACCCGGCTGCCGGGTGCCGCTTCTTTACCGCCCTGAACATCCACCATCACATTCCTGCCACCGGATGTAAGCACAAACTGAAGCCCCTCCTGCCCGGCAGGCAGCCATGGATTGACCGCGATGTTCCATTCGTTCTCCTTCACCCCGTACACATTGTACAGGCTGTAGAGGTACCAGGCGGCCGCCCAGGTGAACTGCGGCTTATCGATCTTACCGTACACCGACGGATCGTCTTTTTTGCTTACGCGGTACTCGTACATCGCCGGCTGGCCGTTCGGGCTGTTGATGATGCCGTCGAGTGACATCACGTCGCGGATGAACGAGAGCGCTTCGTCGTTTTTGCCGGTCTCCATGAGCGCCAGCGCATACCAGGCGTTGCCGTGCGGCCAGATGCCGCCGTTGATGTAGTAGTACGGGTCGCCGGCTTCGTTTCCGGCCAGCTTCAGGTAGTCGATCAGCGTGTGGAAATCCATCGGATATACCGTGTATACGCCGATTTTGGGATCAAGGATCTTCTCCCCCGCCGTCGCGACCAGCTTCTGTTTGCGGTCCG
>RECM01000009.1 GCA_007694035.1 Balneolaceae bacterium | reverse complement strand
CACCTTGAATGTTCCAAAACCGGTAAAACGTATGATTCCGAAGTGCTTCAGAACCTGTCGGCCGCAGGGGCCCCGCTGCTGGCCCGTTACGATCTGGAGGCTGCATCCCATACGCTTACCAAAGAAAGCCTGAAGGCCCGGCAATGGAATATGTGGCGCTACCGTGAAATGCTCCCTGTGCGCAATGCCGAGCGGATCCTTTTTCTGGGTGAGGGCGGCACCCCGCTGCACTGTGCACCTCGGCTGGGCAAACAGACCGGTTTCCCGAACCTGATGATCAAAGACGAGTCGGTGAACCCGACGGGATCGTTCAAGGCCCGCGGACTGGCAGCAGCGGTGAATGCGGCCTTTGAGCGTGGCGCTACACGGTTTGCCATCCCTTCGGCCGGGAATGCGGCCGGGGCAATGTCAGCATATGTGGCTGCGGGCGGGGGCGAATCGTTCGTCTTCATGCCGGCCGATACCCCGTCGGCGTTCGTTATCGAGTGCCGCTCGTTCGGGGCGCACGTTGAGCTGATCGACGGGCTGATCAGCGACTGCGGCAAGATCGTGGCTTCGCGCAAGGAACAGGAGGGATGGTTTGATGTATCCACACTAAAGGAGCCCTACCGCCTTGAGGGCAAAAAAACCCTGGGTTATGAGATCGCCGAGCAGCTTGGATTCGAACTGCCGGATGTGATCCTCTATCCGACCGGAGGCGGCACCGGCCTCATCGGCATGTGGAAAGCCTTCGACGAGATGGAGCAGCTGGGATGGATAGGCAGCAAGCGCCCGCGCATGGTCACCGTTCAGGCGGCCGGGTGCGCCCCGATGGTCCGCGCCTTCGAGGAGGGTACCGAACACGCCCGGTTCTGGGAAGGGGCGCATACATCGGCGTCGGGACTCAGGGTTCCGGGCGCGGTGGGCGATTTCCTCATCCTGAAGGCGGTGCGCGACAGCGGGGGAACGGCAGTCGCGGTCACCGACGAGGCCATGATCGAAGCATCGCACCGGATGGCGGCCCATACCGGCATTTTCCCGGCCCCGGAGGGCGGGGCTGTACTGGCCGCATTAATGCAGATGAAGGAGAAAGGCCAGGTTGGCAGCGACGAACGCATCGTGCTGTTTAATACCGGCAGCGGGTACAAGTACCTGGAGGCGTTGGGTAGCAACTCTCAGGAGTAACGGACCATACATCCCGGGCAAGTACTCGCAAACCAACTGCGCTGCCCGGGTACATAATAAAGAACCGGGTAATCCTCACTGAAAACAGCCCGGTCTATATTCATGTTTATCATGAAAGAGATGCCCGGTTTTTATATGATAATTCTGGCGTCGTTATAAAAATTGAATTAAATTAATCAACTTGTTTGATTAATTAGTAGATTGCAGGGTACCTGTCAAGATAAATGAAGCAGAGACTGATGAAATATGTATGGCTGGCAACATTTATTCTCACTCCGGCGCTGACAGTTCTGGCACAACCCGGCTTTGCCGGCAGCGCCCTTTCGCAGCACAAAGTAACAGCCTGGGAAGATTGCAATACCCGGGAATCACGGCTCAATACAAATACCAATACTGATACCAATACCAAAACCAATCAGTAAGCAATGAAAAATCTGACAACCATACTCATCCTGATGATCTCAGTGGGAACGCTTGCGGCCCAGTCATCATCAATAACAGATTTTGGCGCCGTTGGAGACGGTGTAACCCTCAACACCGATGCTATACAGCGGGCGGTAGACGCCGTTCATGCATCAGGCGGGGGGAAAGTGACCGTGCCACCGGGCGAATTTCTGACCGGTACCGTGGTCCTGAGGTCAAATATCCATCTCTACCTTGAAACCGGGGCTGTGCTGCGGGGTTCGCCCAAACTCAGCGATTATAAGCGATACGAAAACGGTACCCAGCTCGGGGTACTGTTTGCGCAGGAGGCCGAAAACATCGCAATTTCAGGTTTCGGTACAATCGACGGAAACGGGCGTGCTTATGTCTATCACGACCGGAAGAAAGATCTGCCACGTGATCTGAAGCTGTTTACACGTCAGGGAGAGGCCTACCTGGATACCCTCAAGGGGGTGCAGGATGGTCCGGTGGTGCCTTTCGAACATGAGCGCCCCTACCAGATGGTTCTGATGTCGGGTATCACCAACCTGAATGTGACGGGCATTACCATCATGGATTCCCCTTTCTGGGCGGTGCATGTGGCCGACAGCGACGGGGTCATCTTCAAAGGCGTTCGGGTTCGCAACAGCCTGCTCATGCCCAACGCCGACGGGCTCAACTTTACATCATCCAGCAACATTGTGGTTTCGGATTGTGACATCATCGGCGGTGACGATGCACTGGCTTTTTCCGGCTACAGTGTACATCACGAGTTGCCGGGCTACCGCGATATCCGCCGGATGTCGGAGAATGTGACGGTTTCAAACTGCATTCTTGAGACCCGTTCATCAGGTATCCGGGTGGGCGGCATCGACCAGAACAGCCTGCGCAATTACCGGTTCGACAACATCACCATTCACAACTCAAACCGTGGTATCGGTATTTTTGTACACCAGGATGGTTCCGTTGAGGACATCCACTTTTCGAATATGACCATCAAAACGCGGCTGCATACCGGCGACTGGTGGGGCAACGGTGAACCCATCCATATTTCCGTGATCGAGGGGGCCCCTGTTGAATCTGAACTGGGCATCGCCCGGAACATCACCTTTACGAACATCACGGCCGAAGGTGAGAACGGATTTATTCTGTACGGTGACTCGCCGGGGTCCATTCAGGATGTGCGGTTCCGCAATGTGAGGCTTCATATGCGCAATGGGCGGCTTCAGGATGAGTACGGCGGAAATTTCGATCTGCGACCCGCCATTGATCCCGGCAGGAACATCTTCAAACACGACATCCCGGCCATCTATCTGCGCAATGCTCAAGATATTTCGATCCGAGACGTGAAGGTGAGCTGGGAGGAAACCATGCACCCGAACTTCCGTCACGGGCTGTGGGCGGAATATGTTGATGGCCTTGATATCAGCGATTCGGAAATTCCCGCGCCGCGTGCCGGCGAAGAGGCCTTCAAGCTGGTAGAAACGGTTACCGACAGGAACTGAGCATGACGCCGTAACGGAGTGGTTCATATCCAGGTAGATTTTTGAATTTGGTACCGTGGGATAAAAGGCAGAAGGCAGAAGGCAGAAGGCAAAAGTGGGGCA
>RECM01000157.1 GCA_007694035.1 Balneolaceae bacterium | reverse complement strand
AGGCGGGAGGCGGGAGGCGGGAGGCGGGAGGCGGGAGGCGGGAGACGCAAGACATGAGACGCAAGACTCAAGACATGAGACATGAGACTTTGTTCGTGCCTGAAATTGGTTGACATTTTTTTAACAATACAATGGAACTGGAAATGTCAATTTTTATTAGTGCTTACATGTCGGGTATTGGTTTTGGAGTTTGGGGTTTGGTATTGGTTAATGGGTATCAGGCTTTTGATTATGCAGATTTGAAAATAGATTATTTATTTGTGGCAAAACCTTCAGCAGAATCATCTGTGATGTAGCGGAATACTAGTATGCTTTGAAGGTCGTCGTCGTCGCGCAGGGTGCCGTAAATGTTTCCGTGGCGGATCTGGTTTACAGTGTACTTTGATGGTAGGCTCACCTGATACAGCGGGCTGCCATCGCTTGTAAATACATACCAGATCTCTTTGTCGTTAATTCTGCCGCGGTTCACCCATAGATCGCCGCTGTCTGCAACTAGCAGCCTTATGAAGGCTGGACGGATATCCGGTATTCGGGAACGTACTTCTGATGCCGCATCACCGAAATTGCTTACGGCCTCATCCTTTTCTTCACGGGTTAAAGCGAGCGGCTCAACTGGCCAGGTGATGTCGAGTTCATGGTTACCCTGTATATCGTAGCGTGATATGAGAAAATTATCTGAGTATCCGGCATAGATATGGCCGTTTCTGCTCACGGTAAACGGCATTGAATAGGTGTGGGGGATGGATATTGCCATCACCTGGTTATCCGTCCGGATTACATGGGTTTCAAAAGGCTCCAGTTCAAGAATTTTGTCGCCCAACTTCTGCCCGTCGCGGTCAGATAGCTGCAGGAACGGCTTGTTTCCGGTTGCCCCTGCCGGAGAGATGCCACGCATATAGTGGATGAGAAATGCATTATCGCTGATCTTGTACAGCGATGATGGGAATGCGCCATCGCCTCTTCTCAGGGGGATGGTGCTGCCGAACCTCCATGTTCCATCGCTGGATTTGCCAAATGCCTGCACCCGCGACTGCATCATGTCCTGTATGTAGAGGCTGTCGTCGGGGGTAATGCTCAGTCCGAAAAACTGCCCGAATTCACCGGGTCCTGCCCCCTCTTTCCCGAAATTACCCAGGTAGTCGCCATCGGGAGAGAAATGATAGATGGTTCTCTCGGACTGATCACCCACCAGGATGTATCCATCCGAATCCACACCTATCCCGACAATGCGACCGAAAAGAAAATCCTCGGCATATTCGTCAGTTATGTGCAGTATCTCTACCACTTCGATGGCTGCGAGTTTGCCGGATTCGTGCGGGGCTGTGTCAGTGCCGCTGCATGACCAGAGAAATACTATTAGAATGCAGAAATAGCCGATTATTTTCATGGGATTATTTTATTGTGAGCGGGCCGGATTATCGATTTCTTAAAGTGGCGAAAAGTTACCGGTTTTTTCGTTTCCCAAACAACATGTGGTGCCCGGGTTAATGATAATTATGTTTTTATAAAAAGCTGAATAAAAGCTGTCTGGAATAGTGCTGATTAAAACTATTGACGACAGAACCGTAAGAAAAGTTTTGGCATGAAACCCTCATCTCAGGAACTCTTTCAACTGGTCATTAAAAGAACTGATCGTAACAACAGAAACTCGTTTTTTACTGGTCATAACAAGAACAGGTCGTAACAACAGAAACTCGTTTTTACTGGTCATTATAAGAACTGAACGCAACAACAGGAACACTTTTAACTGGTCGTAACAAGAATTGGTCGTAAAAAAAAGCCGGTTAACCTTGTGCGGCTAACCGGCCAGAGTGACAAACAATCAATGAGCTTGTCTGAATTTATACATCAAGGATGCGTTCGATTTCTTTCTTCATATCCTGAAGGTGCATCCGGGTGGTTTCGTTCTGTACGCGCGACATGGCCCGGTCGATATCTGTTGACACCTGAACCAGGTTGCCGCGGAATATGGCGCGGGATTCGCCTGAAATGTTATTGGCGTTCAGCCTGTTCTCGACCACCTGTATGTAGGATCGCTGCAGGTTGCGGCGATACAGATCCACATTCACGTTTCGGTGGGTCAGTTCCGTCCAGACACCCTTCCGGGTTTCACCCATCATCTCGCCAACAGTATACACCTCGCGTACATTCGGGCTCGTTGCTTCGATCTCGGCCATTCTTTTGATGCGGTCGTCGCTCATAAGCTGCATCAGCAGTGATCGCTGCGCCTGCATGATACGGTCTGAAGCTCCGGCCGCTTCAATGCGGCGAAGCACTTCCTGGTCGAGCAGATAGGTTGGTGTAGCAAAACCCTCCTCAATGATAAAATCCATGGCTTCAACCTGGCGGTCACGGCTGACCGGTGTGTATACCGGGCCCTCCTGGCCGTAGATTTTCGTCTGGGTGACAACGCCTCCTACCCAGGTCACCACATGGCCGAGGTAGCGGTTGCGCTGCTGCAGCACATTGTTGTACAACTCCTGGAGGGTGGAATAGTCGTCGCCATCCGATCCGGCACTTTCAATGATGAAGCCCATAATCCTCTTCAGGTTGGCCACACCATAGCGTGATGATTTTACGTGGTTGTCGCCCAGGGCTTCGCGCTGCTGGGTGGGATCAACCTGCGACAGGTTGCCGAACCGGAGCATGGGCTCATCGAGCTGGCGGGCAGCGATCGCATCAAGGAAAGGTTTCTCTTCACGTGGTGTGGTGGCTTCCGGGAACGGTTTGTAGCCCCATTCGATAGAGAAATTGTCGTAGATCGATACTTTCGGATACATGTAGGCATTATCGCCGGGCTGTGCAACATAGTTGTTACGGGCATAATCCATGATCGACGGTGTAGTACCATACTTGTGGGTAAAGGTCGCACTGCGGAGGCTGTCGGTTGGCACCATGCCGCTTGCCTTCATGTTGTGGGGCAGGCCGAGGGTATGACCCACTTCGTGCGCAACAACGTACTGTACGAGCCGGCCCATGAGATCGTCGGAGAATTTATGATTCCGGGCCCTTTCATCGGCGCCCGCACCCTGAACGAAGTACCAGTTACGGAGCAGATTCATAATGTTGTGGTACATCCCGATCGACGAGGTGATGATCTCGCCGCTGCGCGGGTCGTTTACATGCGGCCCGTAGGCATTCTGGATGTTGGACGGATACCAGCGGATGGTCGGGTAACGGATATCTTCAGGGCTCCAGTCGGGATCTTCTT
>RECM01000190.1 GCA_007694035.1 Balneolaceae bacterium | reverse complement strand
CCTTTTCGCTTCGCGGTTCTCCACTTCGTTCCGAATCACTTTTGCCTTTTGCTTTCTGCCTTTTTGCCGCCTTTTCGCTGCCTTTTTGCCGCCTTTTGCTTTGCGTCTCACCTCACAGCCAGCGCATGGTAAACAGGCCGGCCATCAGTTTGTTGAAGGGGCGCTTGAGCATCAGCTTTGCGAAGGCATTGCGGATGGCGGGAACGCGGGTATTCCGGCCCATGGTCATATTGAACTCGGCGCGCCTGATGGCTGTTCGGGCGGCTTTGAGCCGATTCCGGCTGTATTGCCGCAATTCCGGCACCGGCAGGTTGCCCCGCACTATTTGAGGCAACAAATCCGCCAGTTCTGCCGCATCCATCCAGCCCAGGTTCATGCCCTGCCCCCCGATCGGGCTCACGATATGGCCCGAATCGCCGGCCAGTATGATGTTCCGGCTCACCATCGCTGATGCCAGGTAGCGCTGCACCCCGAAAGCGCTGATCATAGTCCGTGTTTCGGGCTTCAGTGTTACCCCGGTCCGGTCGGATGCCAGGCGGCAGAGTACATCCACCGGATCTTTTTCGGCGAAGCTGTCGGTTTTGATGACCCACCGCCGCATTCCCCCCGGCAGCGGAAACGATTCGACCAGGCCATGGCTGTGCAGATGGATGTGTGCCGTATCCCGATCCTTTTCCGCATTGTGCTCGGGAAAATCACCCATCACATAGGTGTCGGGGTAGGACTTGCCGTGAAAACCGATTCCCGCCAGCTCCCTCACAAGGCTGTTCTTACCATCGCATCCCACAAGAAATTTCGACTCAAAGGCATGCTGATCGCCGTTTTCACCGGAAGCGTATGCATGTACCATTTTACCATCGGTATGGAAATCAGTGAGCCGCATGCCCCGGCGTACCGATCCGCGGCGCCGGTGTTCAACCCGGGCTTCGAGCAGTGTTTCTGTTTCAAACTGCGGCACGGCCAGTACATAGCGGTGTGGCGGGGGCAGCAGGTTGAAATCGAGCGTGCCCAGAACGCCATGGTCATGGTGGGCCACCCCTTTTGAAATCCGGACACCCCGGCTGATGAGCTGATCGCCCAGGCCGATTTTATCGAAAAGACCGACAGAGGGCGGGTGGATCCCGATCGACCTGGAGTGGGGCAGCGGCGCGGGATTGGTTTCCAGGATACAGAATGAAAGGTCCGTTTCGGCAAGTGCGCAGCCGAGGTAAAGCCCTACCGGACCGGCCCCGCAGATGAGCACATCAACGTTTTCAGTATTCGGTGTCATTTTTCTGATGTACAGCAAGTAAACGGAAGGGGAACATCGCCTTCACTTCCCATCCCGGCGGAACGGCCCGGCTAAGTTCGTCTTTTTTGAAGCTGCGCCTGATGGATGTGAGGCCGTCGGTGATGATAAAAGAGTTCCGGAAAAACGGACGGATGGCGGTGGTGAACAGCATATATCCGATAGAACTGCGGTGAATATCGTTGAATATGACGCTTTTATAGCAAATTCCGGCCGCGGCCTCCATAATCGTCTTCAGTTCATCGTCCTGCAGATGGTGCATAAGGTGGTTGGAGATCACAAAATCGAACTGCATGTCGGTTGAGGCGATCTTTTCAAGGCTTTGATTCTCAAAAATAACGCCGGATCCGCGGTGATTTTTTAGAGCATAGTGAAACGCCCGTTGGTCGGGGTCGGTGGCATAAACCTGGATTTCCCGCCCGTATTTGCGGTTCAGGGCTGCGATGTATACGGCCAGGTCGCCGCCCCCGGATCCCAGATCGAGCAGGGTGTACCTTCGCCCCGGTTTACAGCGCGGCAGGATGTACGCCCTGTACACGCGTTCCCATCCGGCCAGCAATCGGTTGATGGTGCCGAACTGCCGGTAGGTGTTCTCAAGCAGCTGAGGGTCACAATCCGGGTCATCCATCAGTTCCCGGAGTGAGGGGTCGCGGTGTTTCAGATCGGGGATCATGGCTCAGACGGCGGTAAGAATGCCGGTTTCGACCGTCAGGCCCGGACCGAAGGCCATGGCCAGCGTTTTATCGCCCGGGGTGATGCCGTTCGAGAGCACATCCTTCAGCACAAACAGGATGGTGGCACTGCTCATATTGCCGTAATCGCGCAGCACATTTCTGGATGAGGTTATTTTGTGATCGGGAATTTCGCAGGACGCCTGCACCTTGTCAACAATGGCCCGCCCCCCCGGATGTACCGCCCAGTGATCGACCCCGGGCGCTGTGATTCCGTTTTTCTGCAGGGCCGGGTTCAGCAGCTCAGCCAGGTTTCTGTTTATGATATCCGGCACATAGGTCGACAGCTCCATGCTGAAACCGGTGTCGCCGATAGTCCAGGCCATATCCTGCTCGCCCTCGCTGGTGAGGGCCGTGTGCAGGGAGGTGATTTCAAACGCCGGACTGTTAACCGGTTTTTTTGCGCTCACCAGCGCCCCGGCCCCGCCGTCGGCAAATACGGATGCAGAGATCATATGGTCGGTTTTTTCATCAAAACGCAGGTGCAGGGTACACAGCTCAACACACAGAACCAGAACCACCGCATCAGGATGTGATTCGCAGAACGATCTGGCCATGCGCAAGGCGGGAAAGGCCGCGTAACAGCCCATGAAGCCGATATGATAGCGTTCTGTCTCCGGCCGGAGCCCGAGGTCACGCACCACGAAATAGTCGGGGCCGGGTGCGTAAAATCCGGTGCAGCTCACCGTGATCACATGGGTGATGTCTTTCGGTTCCACACCGGCGGCCGCATCGATCAGGTCGCGACCGAGCTTTGTAAACAGCTCTTTTGAGTGCCGTATGTAGAGATCATTACGCTCCTGCGTACCGGGCTCGCGTATCGTTCTGGTATCCGGATCATAAAACAGCCTGCTGCTCCCGCCCGCCTTGAAATCGTCGAACACACAATACCGTGTTTCGATTCCGGATTGGGTGTAGATACGGTGCAGCACGCTTTTAACCGCCCGGCGGTCGCTCACATGTTCCTTCATGATCTCCCTTACATCCTCCTGCCGGTAACTGTTGGATGGTGTTGCAGTGGCAATGTGATGGATGTAGGCGGGTTTCATGCGGTGAACTGATTTGGGCTGTACTGAAGAAGTTGCGATTAATGGTAAATGTAATGTAACGGTTGGCCATGAGAAATAAACACGGGCTCTTCCGGCGATATTATCCATAACCATGCAGACCGTGGATTAAGTTTCCGGTCGCCCGGATTAGTTCTGAGCAGTGCGCGGCACTGCTCACGTGCACCGACTTCGCCCTTCGGCTTCATTCCGTCGCTTCGCGCCGGCTTGCGCTCAGGGCTGCGCTCGGCATGACGTGTTGCGCGACTTGCGCTCAGGGCTGCGCCCGGCATGACGTGATGTGCGACTTGCGCTCAGGGCTGCGCCCGGCATGACGTGTTGCGCGACTTGCGCTCAGGGCTGCGCCCGGCATGACGTGATGTGCGACTTGCGCTCAGGGCTGCGCCCGGCATGACGTGTTGCGCGACTTGCGCTCAGGGCTGCGCCCGGCATGACGTGATGTGCGGCTTGCGCTCAAACCTGCGCCCGGCATAACTAACCAAACACTTCCAAACTCAGTTGCTCTATTGCTCCGTAGATCCCTAACTCAAAACATGCTACCCCTCCATACTCCCCAAAATTTCAATCTGGAATACTCCGCGGCTTTATCGTCGTGAGATAGTAGAACCTCACATTGTGCAGTATCGCGGCAACCGTAAGCCCGGCAATGAGCCCGATCCACAGTCCTCTGGGGCCCAGGGCGGTGTGGTAACCGAGGTACCAGGCGGTGGGCAGGCCAACAACCCAGTAGGCGAGCAGGTTAACGTACATGGGCACACGGGTGTCTTTCAGGCCCCGCAGCGCCGCCGACCCGCTCACCTGCAGCCCGTCGGAAATCTGGAATATGGCCGCCATAAAGAGCAGGCTCACCGCCATCTCGGTCAGTTCGGCATCACCGGTGTAGATGGAGATGATCAGTTCCGGGAACGTGAACATGAGCACCGCCGTGGTACACATAATCATGGTTGCCAGGCCCACGCCCACATACCCCACGAACCGTGCATCGCGTATGGTTTTGCGTCCGTACGTCTGCCCCACACGAACGGTTACCGCGCTTGAAAGCCCGAAGGCGATCATAAAGGTGATGGACGAAAAATTGAGCGCGATCTGATGTGCGGCCACGGCCATGGTGCCGAGGGCGCCCATCAGCAGCGATACGATCGCAAACATGGTCACCTCCATGGTGATGCTGACACCGATCGGCAGGCCGATTTTGAGCATTTCGCGGATGTGGTGCCAGTCGGGCAGACGGATGGTTGAAAAAATCGCGTAGGGTTTGAAGGAGGGTTTTCGCCAGGTGTACACAAGCATGCAGAAACACATCACCCAGGCCACAATGGCGGTTGCATAGCCCGTACCGATCGCCCCGAGGGCCGGGAAGCCGAGCTTGCCGTACATCAGCACATAGTTACCTGAGATGTTGAACAGCAGCCCGACAACCGCGAAGTACATGGCCGGGCGCGTAACCGAAACGGCTTCGTTGAACTGCTTGAAGGCAAAGTAGAAGAACATGGGCAGCAGCCCCCAGGAGGCGGCATCCAGGTAACCGGAGGCGAGCAGGGAGGTGGCTTCTTCGATCTCCATGAAAAGAAGGATCGGTTTTGCGTTCCTCAGGAACAGGATTCCGGGTATGCCCAGGGCGGCGCACAGCCACAGGGCCTGACGAACGTTCCGGCCGATCAGATCGGTGCGTCCGGCTCCGTAATCCTGGGCCACGATGGCCGTGAGGGCCATAAGCACGCCCGATCCGAACATGATAACCGGCATAAGTACGCTCGAACCCACGGCTACGGCGGCCAGGTCGAGTGTGCTCAGGTTTCCCGCCATCACGGTATCTACAAAGCTCATCGACATCTGCAGCAGGCTGGCCGCCACAAGGGGCAGCCCGAGGCCGAGTGTAGTGCCTGCTTCACGTTTAACCAGTCGGGAAAAGGGGCGGAATTTTTCGGTTGATACCTTCAATGTCTCAAAAAATTGTTCAATACAGCCGGATTAATCCCCGGCAACAAGCGGGAAGCTGAGGGTGAAGGTTGTTCCTGTTCCCGGAGCCGAGGCAAAACCGATATCGCCGCCGTGCGCTTCAACAATTTTCTTGCTGATCGCCAGCCCCAGCCCCGTACCGCTGGTTTTGGATGAAAAATTGGGTGTGAATATTCGCGGCTGGTTCTCCGGCGGGATCCCGATGCCGTTGTCGACCACCTCGGCGTAGGCACGGCCATCGTGGCGGGTGGTCTGCAGTATGATCGTACCGCCGCCGGGCATGGCTTCTGCCGAGTTTTTCACAAGATTTATGAATACCCGCTTCAGCTCATCGGGCACACAGCTTATGGTGAGTGCACTGTCCGATAGGTTGCAGTTGATGTCGATCTTGCTGTCGTGCCGGTACAGTTCTACCGTCGCTGTGATGATGTCGTTCAGATTGCCGTTTTCGAAGTTACCGGAAAGCGGTTTGGCGTAACGGGAAAAATCGCTTGCAATGTTGTTGAGCGATTCCATCTGCTCGATCAGTGTTTTGCTGATCTTGTCGATGAGAGGGCGCAGGGCTTCTATGCTGTGATTCCCCGAGGCAACCTGCCGCTGCAGGTGCTGAATGCTCAGCTTCATGGGGGTGAGCGGATTTTTGATCTCGTGGGCCACATGCCGGGCCATCTCGGTCCAGGCAGCCTGGCGCTCCACTTCGGCCAGCTCGCCCTGAAGGTCTTTGAGCTTGTAAACCATCACGTTGTATGCGTTGGCCAGCTCGCCGATCTCGTCTTTGGTTGTTACCGGTATGATGGTGTCGAGATGCCCCGACGATATCCGCTGAAGGCCCGACCGGAACTCGGCCAGCGGCCTGCTCAGCTGACGGGATATGATCACCGCTCCGGCAATGAAAAACCCGAAAATAAATATATAGATGGCGATGAGAAAACTGGTGGTCTGCAGCAGCTGCTCCTCGAACCGGGCCGATCGGGTATACGCCGGCACGGCAATAACCTGGGGTGAGTCTCCGTCGAACACACTGTAGCTAACGAGAAGGGGGGTGGACCCGATAAAGGTATTCTGGAAGGTGGTGGTCCTGTTTTGCAGATAGAGTTCATCATAAACCTGGTACGGCAGATAGTAGGGCAGCAGCTGCTGACGGAACAGGTCGGGTGCGGTTGAGGCGGTAAGCAGTTTTTCATTGTAGATGAATGCATCCAGGTTCAGGCGCGATGTTACCGTTTCGAGCAGCCCGGCCGATAACTCTTCGCCGGTTTCCTGCAGCTCATTAATCAGCAGCTCAATATCCTGCATCAGCTCCTGTTCAACCATACGGATGCTTTGCTGCGACACGATGTATTCGGTGGTAATTACCAATACAAAAAGGAAACCAAGTGTTGCCAGAAGGTAGCTGTCGAGGATCCGGTTCTGGAAACGCTCGCTTGTGCGGAACACCCTCCACTGCCGGGTAACGATGAGCTGATGAATCATGAACAGAAACAGCGCTGTGAACAGTACCGAGAACAGCATTCTGAAGAAAGAGAAGGCCAGGTTCTGAAAATTCGGTGACTTGGCATTCACCAGAACCACGGTCTGGTCATCGATATGAACAAGCACTTCACGGTAGCTCGTACCCCCGGCCTGAACCCTTCGAACAAGTTTGCCTTGCTCAGCGAGCTTTTCCAGGTCGTCGCTCCCCAGTTTGCTGAATCGCGGGTAGGGGAAGGCAGACTCACTCTCAATGGCCCGGTTGAGTATGCCATTTTTGTATTCAGCCACATAGAAACGATTTTGCAGCAGAATCCTGTCCCGGTTGTGGGTGGCAAGCGCGTCATTAATCGGCCGGCCGTAAATGCTGCGTTCAACGAACACAAAGATAACCAACCACGCATCGTCGTTACCTGCGGGAGAATTCAGACGGGCCGCACCTTTGTAGAAAATCGGGAAATCATAGATGGCAGGGTCGGGTTCCACTTTCATCATTATGTTGACAGGATCGCGTTCGATCTCCCTCACAAAGCGTTCCGATTCGGTGACGAATGCCGGGAGATAGAGATCGGAAAGGTGACTTTTTGAAGTGAAACCGTCGATAACATTGTCGTCCTGATCGATCAGAAACCCCGCCACAGCATAACCGAGCCAGTTTGAATCGAGCATGCCACCAATGCGCTGACGCAGAATCGACTGTGAAATGGTAGCTGAAGAACCGGCCGTTGCAACGTCAATTACATCCTGATCGGCTGCCAGGGTGGTAAGCAGCCGGGTGGTAATATCTTCGGCTGTTGCATCGCTGATGTTGATGTAACTTCTGCCTGCCTCCTCCATGCTGGCATCCTGCCTGAGCATAAACCCATGATTCAGAAATGGAAACAGAATCAGTACCGAGATGATGGTGACCCATGCAACCAGCCGCAGATACGAGGAAAACCTGAGTGCATTGGGATTCCGGTGCAGGTAATAGCTGAAGGAAAATATGGAGGTGAATATCAGGGTCAGCCAGATGTCGTAACCAATTGCCCAGGCCGGTTCGATAAAGACAAAACGGGTGAAAAAATAGGATGCGATAAAGGAGAGCAGAACCAGGGGGCGGAACCAGCCGAGATTGTTCTGTTCGGTATTCATCAGAAACCAGCCGGTTCCCAGACAGAATATGAAGAGAGCCGCCATCAGAAAACTGGCTGCATGGTAAAATAGCCAGGTCTCCATACCCGGCAGTACATTCAAATCGAGAATACTGATGTCCCCGTTCACGATCACATTAAAAATCATGTAAATGGTGTAGGGCAGCACAAATCCTGAGAATACCCCGAAAAGGATCCCGAATGAGATGGTCCTGGGCAGCCAGTAGATACCGTACAGCCGCTTTACGGGTATGATTCTCGAGAGAAGGATATAGGTGATGAGGCCGTAAAAAACGAAGGATATGAGCAGATTGAGCAGGGGTTCGCTAAGCCACGATCCGGGCATTAGCGGTGCTGTTTCAGGGATAATCCAGCGGTGCGGCACATCCAGCAGATAGAGGGTGACCCACAGTATGGCCACACCAAGCAGGTTCATGCCTGTTCGGGACCAGGGCCTCAGCCGGTGGCTCCAGGTAAAATAGAGGATGAACAGAGAGAGCAGGATTATGGAGAATATGGCATACCGGAACTGCCGGAGGCGGTCCTCCCAGTTTCTGGTCAGAACCTCGATGTTCCGGGTTTTGAGGTACGCTACACCGACCGAATCCACGCTCCCGGTATTCAGATGTCTCACAAAGCGGATGTTCTGTTCCGGTTCGTCGGTGAGAAATGAGAATTCGATTGGCAGCGCTGAACGGGCCGACCATTCCGAAGTTCTGTCATAGTCTTCAACGAGATATCGAAGTGCCTGGTTATCCCTGCTGATGAGGCTGGTGTTGACCAGGTGGTAGTGGTGCTGGTCGGTATAAATTTCCACCTGCACCAGAAAATAGGTGGCATTTCCGGATTTCTGAATGGTTGCGTAAACTGGTTTCCTGTAGTTGGATGGGTTCCAGATCACCGGGTGCCCATGCCACATCATGAGCTCCCCGTTTTTGTACAGGGCGGATCCCCAAAGACCCTTACCAGATCTGAGGATACCCTGAATGGCCTCGGAGGTGACGCCAGATTCACGCAGTTGTCTCCACAGGCGGTTGGCCATCTGCTCTGTGTCTCTTACAACAGCATCGTGGCTGCTGTCGAATGCGTTCACCGATCTGTTCAGTGACTGATGGATCCGGTCTTCGCGGGCGATATCGGATGGCTTGCTGAAATAAAAATAAATCTCGCCTCCAACCCAGAACAAGATGATCGCGACAAATATCGAATTGAAAAGTTTGTACATCCGCCGGTGGTTAACTGAATCGGGAATAGGTCAGGTGTTCCGGTTAAGAGGTTGTGATTGATGTTTATGCCACTACCGTTGTATCAAGCTGCCGGCTTGCTCCGTAATCCGCATATTCAGCGGTCACCGGTTTACATCAGCGAATATGGCGGCCCGGCAGACGATACCCAATTTACAACAAATTAGCTATTGATTCCGGCGCTTTCCCCCCGAGTATTCCGATGATGGCATCTGCGGCCAGGTGGCCCATTGCCTCACGTGTTTCATGGGTAGCACTGGTGATATGGGGCAGCAGTACGCAGTTTTCAAGTGCCGGCAGATCAGGGTGTACCTCTGGTTCATGTTCGTAAACATCGAGGCCTGCCCCGGCAATGGTGCCCGATTTTAATGCTGCGGCCAGTGCTGCTTCATCGACCACCGGGCCCCGTGACGCATTGATCAGAATGGCCGTTTTCTTCATCAGGGTCAGTATTTCGCCGTTTATCAGGTGCTTTGTGCCGGCCGTAAGCGGGCAGTGCAGCGATATGATGTCGGATTGCCGGCACAGTTCCGGAACCGAATCGATATATGCCGCGCCGAGTTCTTTTTCGAGGGCATCGTCTGCACGGCTGCGGTTGTGATAGGCGATCTTCATGCCAAACGCCAGTGCCCGGCGTGCAACACCCGTGCCGATTCTGCCCATACCGATAATGCCAAGTGTTTTTCCGCGCAGTTCCATGCCCAGGAAACCGGTAGGGTTCCAGCCGTCGAATTCGCCGCGCCTCAGGGCGCGTTCGGCCTCGGGTATGCGCCTGGCCACGGCGAGAAGAAGGGCAAACGTGCCGTCTGCCGTTGCATCAGTCAGCACATCGGGGGTGTTGGCCACGAAAATACCCGCTTCCCTGGCTGCATCCACATCAATATTGTTGTAACCAACAGCGTTGTTTGCAATGATCCTGAGGCGGCCTGCGCTCTCAATGACCTCCCGGTCGAGCGGATTTGACAGCATGCACAAAACAGCGTCATAATCGCGCAGTTCGTTCAGCAGGTTCTCTTTTTTGTTGTAGTATCCGCGCCGTCCAACGGTCACATCAAACCGGGCGCTTAGCTTGTCCATAACCGCCTGCATGATCGGTTCGGTAATCAGAATCCTTTTGGCCCGGTCCATTGCAGGTCAGGAATCTTCGTAGCGGGTTACTGCTGCGTCGCTCCACATGCGTTCTATACCGTAGTAATTGCGGGTTTCTTCCCGGAAAATGTGCACAACAACATCCACAAAGTCGAGCACCACCCACCTTTTGGTGTCGAGGCCTTCCTTGCGCCATGGTCTCTCGCCGATCTCTTCCCGGCAAACATCGATCACTTCATCTGCGAGGGTTTTAATGTGATTTTCTGACAGGCCGGAACAGAGAATAAAGTGATCGGCCATGGTGGTGATTTTTCTGAGGTCCAGCATAACGATGTTTTCACCTTTTTTGCCGGACAGTGCTTTCGCAATGGTCTGGATCAGCAGATCCTGGGCGCGGTTCTTTTTTTTGATGGAAGTGGTAACGGAGGTTGTGGGCATAGGGTTTAATTGAGCTTCAGTTTTTCGTAGTCCGACCCGATTACGACGGTCGCGTCCAGGTAGAAATTGGGGGAGGTCTCTCTGATGATGTTCTGTTCGCTGATGCCAAGTGCGCGGGCGATTCTTCTGGCATGATCGAGGTTACCGCTGCGGTCGATCACAATGGTTTCACGAACGTCAAAAGATTCAAAATTGCCGGAATCGACCACATCAAAACCGTTGTTGCGCAGTGCGTTGGTAAAACGGGTGGCTATTCCGGGCACACCGCAGCCGTTCAGTACTTCAATCTGAATGACCTCACTGATCAGGTGGGAAAGGTGGTCGGTTCTGTCGGTAGATATGCGGGGATAGATTAGCCGGGTTAGCAGCGCGACGATAAGAACAAGCAGCAGAACACTCAGGAAACCGATTACTGTGTTGAGCAGGAAAGTCTGTTTTTTTTTGCTCATGCGTTAGCTGCAGATGGTCATTTAAAAACCGAACGGGTCGTGGTAAAATCTGTTGCTCCGGCCGTAGGGGCTGTAATACGGATTCATGAAGTTCCGGTTGTACATGTTATTGTAGCCATAACCATAGGGCATCTGGGAAAAGGAGATGTGGAGACGTGTGTTTTCGGAGAATTTGTAGTTGAGTTCGGCATTTCTGATGAATACCCGCGGGCTGTTGTCGAAACCGGCCATTTCGCCGAACATGGAGTGTGCCATGGAAACATCGAGGCGGCCTGTGAGACGCTCATTGAACAACAGGTGCATCGTGTTGGTGTAGAAATTCTGGTTGAATGTCTGCCCGCCGGCATTGGTCATGGTCATTTCGTAGGAGTGGTTCATCTGGAAATTGACCAGGCCGAATAATTTATTATCGCCGGATGTGGGATTTTTGACGACATTACCTGTCCAGTCCAGCGGGGATACGCGGGAATCGCGCATCTGGGCGAGTGCATCGTCTGTGGTTGAAAAAGCAGTGACCAGCAAAATGGCTGCGAGAAGGTAACTGAATGTTCTCATAGCTTGAGTTTTAATTGAAAAGAATCTGATCTATTTAACTGACAACGTAATGAAAAACAGATAATTTTGCTACTGTATTCAAATATTTGTGATAATGCGGAGGTGGAGGGATTCGAACCCCCGGTGCACTTGCGTACACAACAGTTTTCGAGACTGCCCCATTCGACCGCTCTGGCACACCTCCCTGACGTATTGGCTATTGAAATAGCCTTGTAAACCTTGTATATTACGAAACTTTACAGTAATAAGAAATATTTCAATTTTTGCCCCTCCAGATAGTTAACCCGAAAGAATGAAGCTTACCGATTTTAAGTACGAATTTGAAAAAATAAAAATACCCTCACAGCCTGCCAGCCCGCGTGATGCCGCCAAGCTGATGGTTTTGAATCGTGCCGATAAAAGTATTAAACACGAAAAATTCTCCGACATCCACAAGTATTTCAACGCCGGCGATTGCCTGGTACTCAACGATACCAAGGTGTTCCCGGCCCGGCTGAAAGGCAAAAAAGAGAAAACGGATGCCAGCATAGAAGTGTTTCTTCTGCGTGAACTGCAGCCGGAAAACAAATTGTGGGATGTACTGGTCGAGCCGGCCAGAAAGATCAGGATCGGCAACAAGCTCTATTTTGGCGATGAGCTGGTAGCGGAAGTGGTCGACAATACCACATCCCGCGGGCGTACCATCCGGTTCCTGTTCGATGGTCCGAACGAAAACCTCTACGCCATACTCGATCAGGTCGGCGATATGCCGCTTCCTCCCTACATCAAAAGAAAGCCGGTTGAGGAAGACAAAACCAACTATCAGACCGTCTATGCCCGTGAACGCGGCGCTGTGGCTGCGCCTACAGCAGGCATGCACTTTACCGAAGAGCTGCTTGAAACCCTGAAAAACAAGGGTGTGGGTATCGCGCCTGTAACCCTGCACATCGGCTGGGGAACATTCCGACCGGTAGAGGTGGAAGACCTCACCAAGCACCGGATGGACTCGGAGTATTTCTACATCCCGGAACAGAGCTGCGCACTCATCAACAAGGTGAGGACCGATAAAAAGCAAAAGGTTGTGGCCTGTGGTACATCAGCTGTGAGAGCTATTGAAAGCAGCATTACGGCCAGCGGGCTGCTCAAACCGGCCATTGGCTGGACCGACAAGTTTATCTATCCCTCCTATGAGTTCAAGCTGACCGAAGCGCTTATCACCAATTTCCACCGCCCGGAATCGACATTACTGATGCTCGCCGCGGCATTCGCCGATTACGATTTCCTGATGCACGCCTACAATGAAGCCGTCGAGAAAAAATACCGCTTCTATTCATTTGGCGATGCCATGTTAATTATATAGATCGTGTATACAGCAGCGGTAATACTTCCGGCTGCTGGTTCGGGCAGCCGGATGCAGTCTGAAGTGCCCAAACCGTTTCTCGAGATCGGCGGGAATGCTATACTTTGGCATACCATAAGGGTGTTCTGTGAGGTGCCGGAAGTGCGGCAGGTTCTGGTGGCCACAAGCGCCGGCTATATTGACCGTGCCAGGGAGATTGTCAGCAGCCTAGGCAGGGAGTTTGCCGGAAGGGTATCCTTTCATGTGCAGGAAGGCGGGCCCGAGCGCCTGCATTCGGTGCATCTGTGTGCAGGGCACCTGGCCGATGTTGATCTGGTTGCCGTGCACGACGCAGTGAGGCCTTTTGTGGGCCCGGAAGAGATCAGGGCCTGTTTCGATGAAGCCTGGAAATCGGGGGCTGCAATATTGGCGGTACCCGCTCGTGATACTGTGAAAGTGGTAGAACACAACCGGATAACCGAAACGGCAGACCGGAGCCGCCTGTGGCTTGCACAGACCCCGCAGGTGTTCCGGCGTCAGATCTTTCTGGATGCCTGTGAAAAGGCGATCGCTTCCGGAATTAACTTTACCGACGATGCGGCCATGGTTGAACACAATGGCGGGAATGTTTCTGTCGTTCAGGGAAGTTACTCCAACATAAAAATCACCTACCCGCAGGACCTTCAAATGGCGGAAACCATGTTAGGCAACACACGCGAAACGGAATTCAGAACGGGATTCGGATATGATGTGCATCAGCTTACGGAGGGCCGCAGGCTGATTCTGGGTGGTGTAGATATACCGCACGAAAAAGGCCTGCTCGGGCATTCCGATGCCGATGTACTGCTGCATACCATTACCGATGCCCTGCTTGGCGGCGCGGCGCTTGGCGATCTCGGGCATTTTTACCCCGATACCGATCAGGAATTCAAAGATGTTGACAGCCGGCTGCTGCTGCGTGATGCGGTGAAAAGGGTGAATGAGGCCGGTTTTGCGATCGTTAATGTGGATGCTACCGTTGTTGCCGAAAGGCCAAAACTGGCACCCCACATAGCACAGATGAAAGCCAATATAGCTGCTGATCTGTCGATTGATATAGATCGGATTTCAGTAAAGGCTACAACATCCGAAAAGATCGGGTTTGTGGGCCGGCAGGAGGGTATAAGTGCCATGGCTACCGTTATGCTGAAAAAATAACCGGGAATGTTTGAAGAGTTCACCTTTTTTCTTGTCGACTGGATACGGGAACAGCCCCGGTACCTGATCTATGTCGCATTTTTCCTGATTGCCTATCTTGAAAATGTTATTCCGCCCGTTCCCGGCGACGTGCTTGTGGCTTTTGGCGGATACCTGGCCGCCGAACAGATTCTGGGGTTCACACCCCTGCTGATGCTTACAACAATTGCCTCTACATTCGGATTTATGACCATGTACACCCTCGGGTACATCATGGGCGATACCATAAAAGTAAAACGGAGCCGGTTCTGGCTGTTCCGTTACCTGGATATCAAATACATGGACAGGGTAAACCAGTGGATGCACCGCTGGGGCCAGGGCGTTGTGCTGGCCAACCGGTTTCTGGCCGGAACGAGGTCGGTAATCTCGCTGCTGGCGGGCATCAGCCAGGCCAATATCAAACTGACGATCCTCAATTCGACCATCAGTTCGGTGCTCTGGAACTCAATTTTGCTCAGTCTGGGCTGGTTTATCAGAGAAAACTGGGCTGTAATCGGGGAATATCTGAATATTTACGGATGGTTTGTAGCCCTTGTAATTGCCGTTTTTATAGGCTTCAGGGTCTATTTCTGGTACCGCAAGAGCAAGCAGAAGCAACACGTAGCCGAAGATATATAATTTTAAGTGTGGATAGTGTGTTGACAAGAAGCGGAATGTTGCTTAATTTTGGGGTCTTTGGCGTGAAAAGCTGTTTGAGGAAATTTACAGCCCACACGCCGGGATTGCCCTGCCTGAAATTATACGATTATATATAATGATATATATGTGGTGATTACGGCGGGACACTGATCTTTAACACATTGATGCGCAGTTGGCAGGTCAGCAGGTTTGATATCCCCGGCAAGAGGATTGAAAGCCGGGTGAAGCCGCTGGCGAAAATGGTTCTTTTTATTGAGAAAATTCCAGCCAGTGTAGCTCAGTTGGTAGAGCAGCGGTTTTGTAAACCGCTGGTCGTCGGTTCGAGTCCGGCCACTGGCTCTGCAAAAGCCTGATTTTTTTTATAGGGCCGGTTCTTAACAAGCCGGCCTTTGTTCTCTGATTTTCTGATTATACACGAGGGGAGATACCAAAGTGGCCAACTGGGGCAGACTGTAAATCTGTTGTCTTCGACTTCGCAGGTTCGAATCCTGCTCTCCCCACCAGGCGGGCGTAACTCAATTGGTAGAGTGTCAGCCTTCCAAGCTGAATGTTGCGAGTTCGAGCCTCGTCGCCCGCTCAATGAATGTGTTGCCGCTATAGCTCAGGGGTAGAGCACTTCCATGGTAAGGAAGGGGTCCTCGGTTCAAATCCGAGTAGCGGCTCTCCTGCAATATGTATAGCAAAATGATCCACTTATTCTATTAAGTACAACGAAACAAAATATTCCTTAAAGGACACCGAACAATGGCAAAAGAAACGTTTAAGCGTAATAAGCCCCACGTAAACATAGGCACGATCG
>RECM01000154.1 GCA_007694035.1 Balneolaceae bacterium | reverse complement strand
CGAGCGGGGCGGGCAGGGCACCTGAAAGCAGAATGTTCACGAGATCCTCCGCTTCTCTCAGGCCGCCGATACCGCTGATCGACGACCGGCCTTCGGTGATCTGGCTGCGTACGGTCGGATAGCTGTACACATAACCGTCGAGGATAATGGCTACCGGACGGCCAATGTTGGCCCCGGTGAGAATGCTCCAGCGCCGGGCACCTTCACGGTTCATGCTCATCGATACCTCTGGCTGGTTGGTCTGCGGATCAAAAGAAGGCCTAGCGTCGGTGATAACCTCACCGGTAAGCTCAACCTGTCTTCTCACGCCCAGAAGGGTGTAAAAATCTCTGGTTGAGCCCTGCAGCCGTTCACTCTGTGCAGCCCACATCAGCTCGGTATCACGAGGCATCATGCGCTGTACTTCATCTGCACGGAGCTTGGCCATTACAGCAGCCGTATCTTCCGTAGCAGCGTAGCCGAATATCACACTTTCACCAACCGGAATGAATATATCGGTTAACGTATTAATCCGGGTTGGCTGGCCATTAGCTTCATCTTCAGCCGGCGGAAGGGTGGTTTCGTAGTAATCGATGATCCTGCGCAGTGAATTCTGCAGCTCACTCGGGTTGGCCATCGTTCTGAATTCAAGCCGTGCCGTACCGCGCAGCAGGTTCCGCACCCGTTCTTCATCATCCACACCTGGCAGCTCCACAACAATACGGTTGCTTCCCTGCTTCACGATCGAAGGCTCGGTTACACCAAAGCGGTCAATTCGGTTTCTGATGATCTCAACTGCACGGTCTACTGCCGAGTTGCGCTGCCGTTGCAGATAGCTTTTGATCTCGTCGTTGGTCGATTGCCGTGTAATATTTTCAGAATCGGATCTGAAATACCGGCTCAGGCGTGCCTGGGAGTCACGTCGTTCAAATTCATCCACAAATTCGGTGATCACATCGGTATTATTGTCTAGCGCCCGCTGCGATGCTACAGCCAGTACGGCGTCGAATTCGTCATCCCTGAATTCACGCGCGAGTTCACCGAGCAGCTGGCCCGTGGCCAGTTCAAGGGTTACATACATACCGCCTTGCAGGTCGAGGCCGAAATTAAGCGTCCTTTCTCTGAGATGGCTCAGACGCTCGGAATTGGCTTCTACATACTCTATACGGGCTTGCTCATCGAGGCTGTTAATATGCCTTTGTTCCAGCCAGTGGCGTACACTGAACTGAAGATAGTATCCTGTTACCAGGATGAAGCCGATGATAAAAAATATCTTGGTTCCGTTACTTTCCTTCATGATTCTTGTTGATTTGGTGTGTTGATAGCAGACCGGAACAGGGCGTCACGTACCGGCGCCGGTGTTCCGTTTATCGAAATGGTGCAACGCACATAGTGCCCTGGCATGAGCCGGGGTACTGGTTGTGGGCGGGGGAAACCCTATGGTGCGCCGATGCTGATTCCGCTGGCAAGCGGGGAGAGGAGAAATGCGGCCGTTGCCGGCAGGCTGCGCGTGAAATGCTGCTCATAAAATGTGAGCGCCGATTTGCCGGACGGTATAATCGAATTTACCCACGAAAGGTGGATCGATTTGGTAGTTAGATAGTGCTTGACGTTGAAAACAGTTAGTACACTGTTCTCATTCATGCCGGTATCGGTGGTCTGCGTGAATGCAGCCATCAGACGGGTAGCCAGCACATCAGGATCGTCGGAACTGTCGAAAGGCAGATCAAAAAGATCCGTATTCCGGCTGATTACATCCGCCGCGTTGTTTACAACACTTTTAAAATCAGAACGGTAAAGCCGGATTTCACGGATTTTCTGGTCCGCTACCTGACCGTTCGAAACCGATACATGCAGGTTCAGCCAGTGTGTAAACGCCTCGAAATTTTTCATGTCATATTTCGTGGGCAACAGCATGGCAAGCCATCCGCACAGAAGAGCGATGGTAATAAAACGATTGCTGTATTGATTCCGGAAGAACTGCATCTTATAAAGATAGCAAGTAAGTAAAGCCGCAGCAACAGCGAATGTCAAAATCCTCGCAATGATGAGCCGGGAAATGCAGCCCGGGATTGGCTGCAGATTTTGGCAGGGAGGAAAACATGGGTTTTATCGTGTTTCGAACAAAAGAACAAAAGAACAAAAGAACAATAGAATAGGGAATATGGAATGGGGAAGTGGTTTTGGGATTCACAATTTCGAAGGTAACAGCGACAGTGCTGTTCGAATGCTTTGAGTTAGGGATCTGGGGAGCAACAGAGCAATTGAGTTTGGAAGTGTTGCCTCCAAACGTCATGCAGAGCGCAGTCCTGAGCGCAGTCCTGAGCGCAGCGCAGCGGAGTCGAAGGGCGCAGGGCGCAGCCCGAAGTCGAAGCACGTGGGCACAGCTCCCCCTTTTTCTCAGGAGTTCAGAATCACTTTTGCCTTTTGCTTTCTGCCTTTTCGCCGCCTTTTGCTTTCTGCCTTTTTGCTGCCTTTTTGCCGCCTTTTTGCCCTGCCTCACGGCCTACAGTTCAGCGCGGATGCCTTCGCCGTTCCGGTGGCGTTCGAGCTCCTCTTCAAGGTAGCGGCCGGTATGCGATTCCCTCACCGCAGCGATTTCCTCGGGCGTGCCAGTGGCCGTTATGTACCCTCCTTCATTTCCGCCCTCGGGACCCATATCGATTATCCAGTCGGCCGCTTTGATCAGGTCCAGGTTGTGTTCGATCACAATAACAGTATTGCCCTTGTTTACCAGCTTCTGGATCACATCCACCAGCATGCTGATATCCTGGAAGTGCAGCCCGGTCGTGGGTTCATCCATCACATAGATGGTGTCGCCGGTGCCGATCTTCGACAGCTCCCGGGCCAGCTTCACCCTCTGGGCCTCGCCGCCGCTGATCGTTATGCTCGACTGGCCGATTTTCAGGTAGCCCAGTCCAACACTGTCGAGCGTTTCGATGATCCGCTTGATGCGGGGATGGGCCTCAAAAAAGGTGAGGGCTTCGCTGATGGTCATGTTCAGCACATCGGAGATGTTTTTGCCCTTATAGTAAATTTCAAGTGTCTCCCGGTTATAGCGCCTGCCATTGCAGGTTTCGCAGGTCACATATACGTCCGGCAGGAAGTTCATCTCGATTTTCCTCACACCGTCGCCCCCGCACTCCTCGCAGCGGCCGCCCTTTACGTTAAAGGAAAACCTTCCCTGACCGTATCCGCGGATTTTCGCTTCCGGCATCTCCGAAAAAAGCTGCCTTACCGCGTCGAATACTTTGGTATAGGTACCGGGATTGGACCTGGGTGTACGTCCGATCGGGCTCTGATCGATGGAAATGATTTTGTTGATGTGATCGAGCCCTTCAATCTCATCGTACGGCAGCGCCACATCTTTCGACTTATAGAAGTGGTTGCTCAGTATCGGCACCAGGGTCTGGTTGATGAGTGAGCTTTTCCCGCTGCCGCTCACGCCGGTTACGCAGATGAACCTGCCCAGGGGCACATCCAAATCCACATTTTTAAGGTTGTGGCCACGCGCACCTTTAACGCTCAGTATTTTGCCGTTTCCGGGGCGCCGGTGATCAGGCATGCTGATCTTCTCGGTATAGTTCATGTACCGGCTGGTGAGGGAGGAGGGATCGAGCTGCTCCATCGTACCCTGCGAAACGACATGCCCGCCGTGGATACCAGCTCCGGGGCCAAGATCAATTACATAGTCGGCATCGGCAATGGTTTCCCGGTCGTGCTCAACCACAATTACACTGTTGCCAAGGTCCCTCAGAAGTTTCAGGGAGTTGATCAGTTTGATATTGTCGCGCTGATGCAGCCCGATGCTCGGTTCATCCAGTATATAGAGCACCCCCACCAGCTGGGTGCCGATCTGGGTGGCCAGCCGTATGCGCTGGGCCTCGCCACCGCTCAGTGTCTGCGCTTCGCGGTCGAGGCTGAGGTAGCTCAGTCCCACATTCAGCAGAAAGTCGACCCGGTCCCGGATTTCCTTAAGCACCTGGCTTCCGATGGTCCGCTGCCGGTCGGTGAGTTCCAGCTGTCCGAGTGTTGTTCTGAGACTGGAAATATCCATTCTTACAAGATCATTGATGGCGTACCCGCCGATCTTGTAGGAGAGGGCCTCGCGGTTCAGCCGGCCACCGTTGCATTCCGGGCAGGTAACCCGGCTCATGAATGCCCTGGCCTTGTCGCGCTGCTTGCCGGAGTTGCTCTCCTCGTACTGGCGCCGGATATGGTTCCGGAGACCTTCGAAGGCGTGTTTATAGGTCACGCTTTTATCGCTGAAGTCGTAGCTGACATCAAACTTGCGGCCTTCGCTGCCGTTCATCAATACATGCAGGCCTTCAGCACTGAGTTCGTTTACAGGCGTGCTGAAATCGGCCCCGTACATTTCCAGAACAGAAAAAATCTGCTTGAAGAAGAAACTTCCGCGGGGCTTGCCCAGAAAGCGGATGGCCCCTTCGTTTACGCTCATCCTGCGGTTCGGAATAACCAGTTCCGGATCGATATCGTAGCTGTAACCCAGGCCGCCGCAGGTTTTACAGGCCCCATACGGGGAATTAAAGGAGAACAGGTTTGGGGCAGGGTCCTCATAGGCCAGTCCCGACTCAGGGTCGAACAGCTTCATGGAATAGAGCTGGTCTTTGCCCGTATCCTGAACATGCAGTATCACGTTGCCGTCTGCCATCTCGAGGGCCGTGTATACACTTTGGGTGATCCGCGTTCGGCTGTTTTCGCTCACCACAAACCGGTCGATCACCACATCTCTATTGTGCGTCTTATAGCGGTCGAGCTTCATACCTCCCTCCAGCTCCATGAACTCACCGTCGACCCTTACGCGGATGTATCCCTGTTTCAGGGTCTGGTCGAACAGCTCGCGGTAGTGCCCCTTGCGGCCGCGCACAACAGGAGCCAGGCAATACGCCTTCGTTCCCTGGGGCATCTTCATGATGCTCTCCACCACCTGGTCGGGTGTCTGACGGGTCATCTTGTTGCCCGACATCCAGGAATGCGGTTCACCGACCCTGGCATAGAGCAGTCGCAGGTAGTCATAAATTTCAGTGACCGTGCCGACCGTAGACCGCGGATTCCGGTTGGTGGTCTTCTGGTCGATGGATATAACGGGTGAAAGCCCGTCAATAAAATCGACTTCGGGCCTTTCCATCATCCCCAGAAACTGACGTGCGTAAGCCGACAGGGATTCCATAAACCGGCGCTGCCCTTCGGCGTAGATCGTATCGAAAGCGAGCGATGATTTGCCTGAACCCGACAGACCCGTAATCACCACAAGCTGATCGCGTGGTATGTCGATGTCGATATTCTTCAGGTTGTGCTCACGGGCACCGCGAATAATGATGGATGATTGCAAAATGTCGTGTTTTATCCTCATGAAATCGGGATCCCGGCGGCATCGTTCCGGCGGATGACCCCATAAAAAAAGCCAATTCACAAGATAAGCAATAGTTGCGCCATGGTAAATTGAATTCAGAAACAAAAATATGTAATCGGGCTACACAATTTGGGATGTGATAACGACGGAGCTGTTTGTATGCTTCGAATTAGGGAACAAGTGAACATGTGAACAATTGAACCGCGAAGTGATTTGGAAGGATGACACTGGTAGCGCAATCAGGTGTGCAGCCAAAAGAAGCGCGTCAGCCTGAGCGCAATGAGGAGCGCAGCCCCAAAAACCCGTCACCCAGAGCGCAATGAGGAGCGTAGCGACGAATGAAGTCGAAGGGCGTGGCGCTATGCAGTAGCGCCGGAGTGCCCTCTGAAGCACAATCCCGCAAAGGGGGAAACCCCGGCTCAGCCCTGCTGAGCCACATGCTTCGACTTCGCCCTTCGACTACAGCCTGCTGCTCAGGCTTGCGCGCAGGCTTGCGCTCTGCATGACGATAGTGTGCCCTGCGTTTCGCAGGACGTTAGTATGGGCGGCACTCAGCCGGGTTCCGTGAAACGGATATATAAAATCGCGTTTTTATCTCGTTGTATATGGTACTATTTTAACTGTTTCCCCGGGGTTGCTGTACCACGGCAACAGTTACAAAGTACATATCATTTAATGGACAAAGTAAAATTACGTACATGGACGCCTCTCAGCTGGAGGACGTTCCCTAAACGGCAGATGCCCGAATATCCCGATGTAAAACTTTTTGAGGAAAGTTTTCGCGAACTGCAGTCATTTCCACCTCTGGTTACATCCTGGGAGATCGAAGCCCTCAGAAAAAAGCTGAAGCAGGCCGGCAGGGGCGAAGCCTTTATGCTGCAGGGCGGCGATTGCGCCGAAACGTTCGACAACTGCAACTCCGTGCATATCGTGAAACTGCTGAAGGTGATGCTTCAGATGAGTTTTATCCTGATCCATGAGCTTAATGTTCCCATTATTCGTGTGGGACGTATCGCCGGTCAATACGCGAAGCCACGATCCAACGACAGCGAAATAATTGGGGATGAGGAGATACCCATTTACAGGGGTGACCTGATCAACGCCATCGAGGCCGACAATGTATCACGCAAGCCCGATCCGCGGCGCCTTATCGAGGCCTACCAGAAATCGGCAATGACGATCAATTTCGTGAGAGCGCTTACCGAAGGCGGTGGATTTGCCGACCTGCATCACCCGGAGTACTGGGAACTCGACTTCATGCTCAAAAACAAGTATTACAAGGAGTACGAGTCAATGGTCAGGTCCATTCTGAATGCCATTAACTTTATGGAAAAGCTGCTTCCGACCGAGCTGGTTACCCTGAAGCAGGTCGACATGTATACCTCGCACGAAGCACTGAACCTGTATTATGAGTCGGCTCAGACCCGGCAGGTACCGCATACGCCGGGGTGGTACAATCTTACAACCCATCTGCCATGGATCGGCAACCGCACACGCGGGCTTGAGGAGGCCCATATCGAGTATTTCCGCGGTATCCGGAACCCGATCGGCATTAAAGTAGGCGGCAAGGTGGATGTCTACGAAATCATCAAGGTGATTGAACGCCTGAACCCTGAAAATGAGGAAGGCAAGATTGTAATAATTACCCGTTACGGCCGCGACAAGGTAACCGACCAGCTGCCCGAGCTGATCCGGGCTGTTCAGAACAACGGATTGCACGTTGTCTGGAGCTGCGATCCCATGCATGGTAACACCTTTACCAGCAGCACCAACTATAAAACCCGCGATTTCGAAGACATCCTCGAAGAGATCAAGCAGACATTCATGGTCCACCGCGAAATGCGTACCACATTGGGTGGTGTGCATCTGGAACTTACAGGCGACAATGTGACCGAATGTGTAGGCGGTGCTAAAGGGCTGAACGAGAACGGCCTGTCCCGCAACTACAAAAGCTACTGCGATCCCCGTCTGAACTACGAACAGAGCCTGGAGCTGGCATTCCTGATCGCAAAAGAGTGGAAGTACCGGAACGGCAACGGCCACTGATCACCGTTGCCCGTATAAAACGAGAGGGAGTACGAACGTGCCGCACTCCCTCTGTGAATCTCTAACCTCTGTTTATTGCTATTTGATAGCAATCTGCCTGCTGACCGATTTTTCGTCTTTTTTGATGGTAATGTTCAGAATACCTTCGGCCATTTTGGCGTCTATTGAACTGTTATCAACATTTCTTGGAAGAGTGAACGAACGCTTGAAGGTACCGAAGCGGCTTTCAACAAGATGATAGCGTTTGTTTTTTTCCTCATTTTCGAACTTGCGCTCACCGCTTACGGTAAGGGTGTTATCTTCAAGCTCGATCTTCACTTCGTCCTTTTTGATGCCAGGCAGTGTTACCCTGATTTCATACTGCTTGTCTCCTTCCATAACATCGATGCCCGGTACAAAATTTTCACGGCCGGTTACGGCTTCGTTGAAAAAAGTGTCGAGCATTTCGCTGAATGTTCTTGGGAGAACTGGTGCTTCAATGTCATGATCTCTGAATCTTACAAGTGTCATAGCGACCTCCTGTGATTTTTTGGTTGTCTGTTTGTATTTCACATTAGAAAAGGGCAAACAGTGTGCCAAACGGAATATTCAGGATTTTTGTGTGCCAAAAATTCAACCCTCTGACAAAGTTGACAGGCGAAGTGTCAGGATGTTTGCAATTTTGTCAAAATGCAGCGAAAAGGCAGAAAGAAGCGAAAAGGCAGAAAGAAGCGAAAAGGCAGAAAGCAAAAGGCAAAAGTTTAGAAGGCGTGAGGCAAAAGGGGGGGAGGAAATCCTGAACCCATACCAATCGAGATAGAACCCCTGGGCCCCGCTTAAGCTGGGCCCACGTGCTTCGACTTCGGGCTGCGCCCTTCGACTCCGCCCTTCGACTCCGCTGCGCTGCGCTCAGGACTGCGCTCAGGCCATGCTCAGCATGACGTTTCGAGGCAACACTTCCGAACTCAATTACTCGATTGCTCCCTAAATCCCTAACTCAAAGCATACCAACAGCACCGTCGCTGTTACCTTCAAAATCGTGAATCCCCAAACCACTTCCCCATTCCATATTCCCTATTCTATTGTTCTATTGTTCTATTGTTCTTTTGTTCGAAACCCGCTATAACCCATTTATTTCAAATCACTTAATCTGTAGCCCACCCTTCTATGCGGATTTTAAAAAGGCATAAAACATCTGCCTGGCAATTATCCGGCAGGTATCGGCATAGGCCTGATCCTGTTCCGTTGTGCCGTCGAATTGCTTTGGATCTTCGTAGCGGATCGGCAACCTGACCTCCGCTCCGGGTATGATCGGGCAGGCTTCATCGGCGTCGGAGCAGGTCATGATGGCCGCAAAGTCATCCAGGTTGTCGCTCACCTGTTCGTAGGTTTTCGAAAAACAGATAATGCCGGGATCGGATTCGCCGGTAGTAACGCGGTAGCGCGGATTGGCGCCGCTGCTTTCCGCTTCGATGCGCAGGCCGGTTTCCCTGAGGGCAGCTATAGCGTTGGGATTGAAAGCCGTGGCTTCGGTGCCTCCTGAAAAAACGTTCACGTGTTTCTGCCCGTTAGCCAGCGATGCGGCATGGGCGAAAATTTCACTGATGTGGCTGCGCCGGGAATTGTGTGTACAGATGAACACAAGGTTGCAGGTTTTACCCGACTGGCCTTTTTCACGGATGTAAGCGCCAAGCTGATCCAGCAGTTCCTTGCGCTGATCGGGGATTGAAGCGAATTGTCCGGCAATATTTTCCAGGTAGAAAGAAAAATCCGGATGAAAGTTGAAGTTGGTCATAGCCTGATTTTAATCAATTCGGGTTATGGATCAAAACAATTAACAAAAAGATAATATAGTTATCGGTTTATCGCTTGATAATGGTTTAAAGCATATAGAATTATAGCACGGTTTTTGCCAGATTCCCAGACCGGATACATCGTTCCTGTTCAATGGTAAAATCGGTTCCGGTTTGGTTCAAGACCACAGAGTGATAAGGCCCGATATTTGCAAAGCCGGCATAATTTTTGCAGGCTTTTTATATTCAGGCAGGACAATAAAAAGCGCCGGGGAATGTTAAAAAACCGGATCCAGGAACGTTTAACATAAACCATTTCTTTAATCAAGCAATATCATTACCGGGAGGAAACAGATGAACCAGTTTTCGGTGAAATTTTTGGCGGCACTCTTTTTCGCAGCCATTATTTACCTGATCAATTTTAATTTCGGGCTTATTTCAACAGCTGAACCTGAAAATGATCAAATTTATACATCAACTGCTGTTCAGCAGGATGTACCCAAAGCCGCCGATCGTCCGATACGCACCCTCAGGGATTTCAACAACGCGTTTGTAGAGCTGGCCGAGGCTACATCCCCGGCGGTTGTTACCGTATTCACCAGCCAAACCATCCGCCAGCGTGCACCACGATCTCTTTTCGATGAATTTTTTGGCTTCGATCCCTTCTCAAGGCCCGGTCAGGGCCAGCAGCAGCCCCAGGAGAGGGAGTTCCGCCGGAGCGGACAGGGTTCCGGCTTTATTGTTAGTGCCGATGGCTACATCCTCACCAATAACCATGTTGTTCAGAATGCGGATTCCGTTTATGTGCGAACACAGGACAACCGCGAGTTTACCGCAAAAATCGTGGGTACCGACCCCGGCACCGATATCGCCGTTCTGAAGGTGGAAGCGCGGAATATGCCCATGCTCAGGCTTGGCGACAGCGATGAACTGCGGATCGGCGAATGGGTGATGGCCGTGGGCAGCCCGCTCAGCGAGTCGCTGGCTCATACTGTAACCCAGGGAATTGTGAGTGCCAAAGGCCGGGCGAATATTCAGCTGATCGATCTGGAGGATTTTATCCAGACCGATGCGGCCATCAACCCCGGAAACTCGGGCGGACCGCTTTTGAACCTGGATGGGGAAGTGGTCGGCATCAATACCGCTATTGCCAGCCGCAGCGGAGGCTTTCAGGGTATCGGATTTGCCATACCATCGAACATCGCACAGCGGGTGATGACCTCCATCATTGAGACGGGGCGCGTGGTTCGTGCCTACCTCGGTGTTTCGGGAGAGAATCTTGACCAGACCATGGCCCAGGGTTTCGGCCTCGAGTCGGCCCGTGGCGCGCTGGTAAATATGGTAATGGAGGGCAGTCCGGCCGAAAAAGCGGGCCTTAAAGAGGGTGATATCATCCTCGAAATGAACGGGCAGATTGTTCAGAATTTCAATCAGCTGAGGGCCAATATCGCGACGAAAGTACCCGGTACCGTTGTCAGAATGAAAGTGAACCGGGACGGAGAAACCGTAAACCTGAATGTTATACTTGCCGAAATGCCCGAAGATATTATCGCAGACGCCGACCAGTCAACTCAGGAGAGCCGGCTCGGATTTACGGTGAAAGAATTTACAAGAGAGGACGCCGGCAGGTACAACCTGAACCCAGGCCTGAATGGTGTACTGGTTACAGCGGTAGATACCGAAAGTGAGGCCTACATGCGTGGTTTGCGCGAAGGTGATCTCATCATCGCGGTTAACCGCAGGGCCGTTCGAAACGTGCAGGAATTCAACCAGCAGGCTGGCAGTATTGCAGCGGGGGATGTTGCCCTTCTGCAGGCCGTGCGGGCTAACTCCAGGATGTTCATCTCGTTCAGGGTCAGGGAATAACCAGGTACCTCCCGTTACAAACGAAAGGCCGTTTCAATCCGTTGAGACGGCCTTTCATTTTATAGGGGTGTGTTGACAGGCTGATAGTTAGTATGCTGACGGGTGTATCATGGAAGTCTGATACAAAATATGTTGAGTTATCAGTATCTGACTGGCGCACGGGGCCGTACGCGGGCAGCTGTGCTTCAGGGTACGCACTCGTTTGTTAAGGTCAGAGCACCGATGTTCTGCATATACGGTACAGCACATCTTGTGCTGAACATCCTGGGCAGAAAATCCTGTACAGATAAAGCAGTATGAATGCAGTGTGATTGCAGTATGAATGCAGTGTGATTGCAGTGTGATAGCAGTGTATATGCTGTGCCAGGCCGTTAAAACCGCAGCCGAATCTCAAATGAGGGCTGAAATCCGAGATCGAACACATCCAGATAAATAAACTCGGCCACCGGAATAACACGGGTTGAACGGTCGATCACCATTACCGGATCACGGTACAGGGTGTTGTCCCGGTTATATACATTGTAGGCCGCCAGGTTTACCTCCAGGTCTAAACCTGAAAACCTGTGCCCGTAATGGATACCCAGATCCAGCCGGTGGTACGCATCAAGGCGTTCCCGGTCGTCAGCCCCCGAAAGCGCATGAACGTTTGCGGCACCCGATGCATACATCCACAACCCCCTGAGCGCGAACCCGCCACCGACCGGAGCGTTCATGCTGAATGTGTACTGATGCCTGCGGTCCCACTCCGGGTTGAACGGCTCCCCGTTATTGATCACATCGTTCCGGTAGGTCACCTCCGACAGGGTATAGCTGTGGATGAATTCCATGGATCCGGCCTGCTGCCGGTACATCAGCTCCAGCCCCGAAGCGGTGGCTTCATTGTTCATGAACCAGGGGTAATTCAGATTGGTGATGCCGGTGAGCAGCATCCGGTTGTTGATCTGATGGTAGCGGAGGTTCCGGTGTGTTTTGTAAAATAGTTCCGCCTGCAGCGAAGCCCCAAAGCCCGGCCGCATGTAAATCCCCCCGGACAGCTGATCAACAATGGTGGGTTCTTTGAATTTGTCGGTGAGTATCCAGAATGCCGCAGTCTGGATGTTCTGAAGCGTAAGTTTGTGCAGGAACTGGTAATTGCGGCTGTAACCGCCGCCGATCGAGACCATGTGCTCCGGGAAAAGCCTGAACTGAAACCGCGGCGACAGGTAGAAATAGTCGCCATTGCTGTAGTAATGGGTCCTGATTCCCGACCAGGTGTGCAGCCAGGATTTGTCTTTCCAGTCGTGCTGCAGGAAAAAATCGAGCAGAATGGATTCGCTTTCATTGGTATATGCCGCCTGGAAAGCGGAATCTTCTTCATAGTTCAGGTGCCAGTAGTGCAGGGCGTAACCCGTTGTTATGGCACCGGCACCGGCTGTAAGGATATCGGCGTACTGGCTGGCCTTGATTTCGGTGAGGGCGTTTTCGTTTTCGAACTCACCGATGAATACACGCTGTCCGTTCACGGATTGTATTCCCCGCTGATAGGTAAAGTCGTCTTTGGAAAAGGATGCATAGTACCTGCTGAATCCCGCCATATTGTGTAAATACAGCCGGTTTGCGGCTGGCGTTTGAAAATGAAGGGTGGCCGCTTGGTTGCCCCAGCGGTTCCGGGTCTGTACATCAATCATATTGAAACGGTCGCGCGGCAGGATTGCGTCCGGATTCCTAACCAGCCGCTCAGCGCCCGCACGTGTGTTGTCGCCGCCGGTATAGGCATTAAGGGTCAGCCGCTTGCCCCCGCTCCATTCATAGTAGAATTTTCCGTGCAGATCGTAAAACATGGCTTTGGTCGATCCCGGAAACAGTACCCTCGCTTCGGGATTGTCGTACTGCGGGGGCAGTACACTGGTTTTCCGGTCCACATTGAGCCCCCAGGCAATCAGATCGGTACCGTTGAACCAGTTCATATTGTCCATGAGCGAGCTGCGTCCGGCTATCAGCCAGCTGCCACGCCCCGAGGCGAGGGGCCCGTCGGCCGATCCTTTGATGGTGGAATTTGTCAGGGCCGCCTGTGCCTGCAGCTGATGCTGCGATCCCGTACGTGTGAGCACCGAAAGTGTGCCGCCCGGAGTTCCCGCCAGATTGGCCGGGGTTATGTCGTAGTAAAAACCCACTGTCTGCAGGGCATCAGCATTGAACGCATCGAACAGGCCGAAAAAGTGGTTCTGATTGAAAATCTGAATGCCATCGAGCAGCACCTGGAACCCGTCCGATTTGCTTCCCCTCACAATCAGGCCATCGCTGAGGGCGCCGGTTACCGATACCGAGGGCAGGGGGGTGAGGTACCGGATTGTGCTTACATCGCCTACGGCGGGCATACCGCCCCACTGTGCTGCACTCCGCCAGAGGGTGTCGTTTGCCGATGCCGATTGCGTTCCGGTTATGATCACCTCCGAACTGTAATAGCCCGAAGGCTGCAGCCGCAGTGATATTTCCCCGGGAAGGTGCATCGGGTCGAGATCAATGGTCGCGGACTCATACCCGAGATAGGAAGCGTTCAGGATCAGGCTGCCCGGCATTTCCTGCACCGGGCTGATCTGAAAATACCCGGCTTCGTTGGCTGCCGCGCCTCTGAGCCGGCCGCCCTCGTACCAGCTGATGGTGGCATAGGGCAGCCTCCCGCCTGAACGTGCATCAATAACCTGGCCTCTGAGCACAATCTTCCCGCCAACCGACCGTCCGTCTTTGATCTCATACAGTATGATCTGCCTGCGAAGGGTATCCACACGCATGGCGATTTGGTGGCTTTTAAGCTGATGCTGCAGATTGGCTACAGGATCTGCAGGCGCGGCATGCCGATCACCGTACTTGCCTGCTACAAGGGCATCCCGGAACAGGAAACGGTACTCTGTCTGGTCCTCAATCGAGGAAATAAGGTTGCGAAGGCTGGTGGTTCCCTGGGCTGTTACGTGGTCCTGAAGCAGCATGATCATGAATACGATGATCAGCGGGATCAGGCGGGCAAAGACGGTGATATTTCCCGAAAAGCCGGAATGGCGGATCCGGGATGCTACGCCATCGTGCGAATTTTGTTTGATTGTGGCAGAGAGTGCCGAAATTCCCGGTCCACCGCCATGTTTGATGGTTTGCCTGTTGATTTCCGAATTTAAAAGCGATCCGGAAACAGTGCCGTACTTATGCCGGCGTAACGCCCCGTAATGTTGTTTTTCAGTCGTTGATAAATACATACGACCCGTCGTTTCTCTTTTCAAAACGCCCGCCAAGGGCAATACCGGCATCCTCCAGGGCCCGGCCGGCATCATCCAGCAGGATGCGTCCGCTGATGGTATCTGCGGCCATACTGGCCGGGATCGCAATGCGGATATTAAAGTGGTGCTGCAATTCGGCAATAATGTCGCCGGCGGGCCGGGCGGTAAAATTGAGTTGTTCATACAGCCAGCCAACAGCCTCTTCTGTGGTTACCGGCCGCGGTTGCATCAGGTTTCCATCGGCATCAACCACTGCGCTGAAACCGGGTTCAAGAATAACCGATTCGCTGCTCACCAGCGATGTGAGCCTCACCGAACCGTTTTGAAGATAAATCCTGGATGTGCCGCCGATATTGCCTGCTGTAAAGCGGGTTCCCAGTACGGTGACCGATGCGCTGCCGGTTTCTACACGGAATTCCCTGGCGGGGTTGTGCACCACTTCAAAATAGGCTTCACCTTCAACCGAATACGCGAGCATACCGTCGTGGCTGGCAAGTTCACGAACACTTGAATAGGGGCGCAAGGTTATTCTGGAGCCGTCGGGGGCGGTGAATTCGACCTGCGAACCCGCAGATTCAACAAGAACCGGGCCGGTCGGGGATGTGGTATAGAGGTAGATACCGATAAACAGGGCAAGCAGCAGTACCGCTGCGGCGGCCATCCAGAAACGGAGGGTATAAATGGCAGGAACAATTTCCTCACCGGACCCTGGCAATGTATGCAACCTGTTTTTGAGTTCATCCCAGGTTAAACCTGATTGCGTTACCGGCTGATCTGAATTATATGCATTCCGCTGATCCGAATTGTATTCAATCAACTGATCCGTTTTGTAATCAATCAGGTTATCCAGCCACGTGGTCTCTCCCCGCAGTTCCTCGGCCAGGGGCAGGCCGCTGTCGGTAAGGCTGCCGATTTTCCGGGCGAGCCTGAGGTCGGGGTCGTTATGGCTGAGCTGGGTATTCATGGTAGGTTTTAAGATGGTGCTGAAGTTCTGTCAGGTAATAATCGTTGCGTATTTGCGTATTTGCAGGGTTGCAGGGTTGCAGGGTTGCAGGGTTGCAGGGTTGAGGGGTTGAGGGGTTAGGTTCGGGTGGCGGGTTTTGCGGGGAGCCTGGCCGGGTATTCCTCTGCCAGCTGTGTTAATGTGGGAAAAACCGTTTAAAAAACAAAAACCGGAGGAAGCGGCAAGCCTCCCCCGGTATGGACTGTTGATTGCTATCTTGATGGTGTTTCATC
>RECM01000099.1 GCA_007694035.1 Balneolaceae bacterium | reverse complement strand
AACCTCATAAAGTGCCGGCTGCATAACATCAGTAATTATCTCCTCAATCGCCCATTTCTGTTCAATCAGTTCATTAATGTAGTTTTCCGCATTTAGTTCGTCACCGTCAAGAAGTATTGCGGCGTATTCAAGGCCTTCGGGGCTTACAGGAATTTCCTCGTTGGTAGTGGGCGAATTTCTGTGATTGCCAAGCCATTCTATTCCGGAATATATTATGCCGGATGCGGTGTTGTCACTATCAAGTAATTCAAATTCCCGGATTGATTTCAGCAGTGCTTCCAGCTGATCGACCAGGATTCCAGGTTTTACGCCCCTGTGCCTGTAGTAATTTTCGGTCCATTTAATATGATCATAAAACAGATCAGGATCTTCGGCAACAATTGATCCGGAAAGATGGGCAATGCTGTTGGTCAGATCGCTGTGCATTTTCAAAAGGGCCAGCCTGTTAAGTGATTTTTTCAGGTCTGGACGCCGGTTAAGCAGATGCTCAATGCTGCGCCCGGCAATTTTGCCTCTGTTCCGCAACAATTTATGACCACAAGTCTTAACCATAACACTTTATTTCCAGATGAGCCTTGCATATGCTTCCCTCTATTGTAATGTGATCTAAAATCAGATTAAAATCAAGATTTATTACTTTTCAAATCATAATAAAAGTATCGCATTTGATACATTGGGATAGTCTTGCAGCTTGCGTAATTTATGTTGATGTCAGATAAGGATAAAATAGAACAGACGGCACACCAGACCAGAACACCTTCAAGCCGGGAGGATATAGATCTTGTACTGGAAGCAAGAGCCGGTAATCAGGATGCCTACAAAGCTCTTTCTCATAAGTACGAGAGGGCTATATACTATCATATCAACAAGATAGTTCGGGATCCAGGCATTATTGATGACCTGGTACAGGAAACTTTTTTAAAAGCGTTCAACAACATTCATTCTTACGATACCTCCTTTGCTTTTTCTACATGGCTCTACCGTATTGCAACTAACCATTCCATCGACTACCTCAGGAAGAAAAAATTAAAAACCCTCTCTATCGATCAACCCGTGCAGACAAAAGATGGTGAACTCAGCATCGATCTGCCCGACGAAAGCGCCCAGTCAGATTCACTGATTATCAACAGGGAGAGGTCCAATATCCTGAAACATGCCATCGAAATCCTTCCCGACCGCTACCGTGTAATTATTCAGCTGCGCCATATGGAGGAGAAAAGCTACGAAGAGATAGCCCAGATGCTCGACCTGCCGCTTGGTACTGTGAAAGCCCATATTTTCCGGGCCAGGGAGTTGCTATACAAATACCTTAAAGATCGCCGGGACCAGCTGTAGTGAGGCTTACCGTCAGAGGTGATTATTTGACATAATAGATTTATCTTTACAGAGATTCTGTTCATACTGCCGGTACTTGTACTCTGTCTCTGCCGGCAAATCATTCAAACCGGTATTGCATTAAAATTTATGGCCAGGTCTCCGAGAACAACGATTAAATACATCTTTCTGATCGTCGTGGCATTTCTCATAGGATTCGCAGTAATAGATTCTGTGGGGGTATTTAACCAGAAGGACTATATAGTGGTGCCTCACGGTAATCACAATCACTATGTGCCAAAAGACCGCGATCCGAACATACCGGTACATTCATTCCCGCAGCGGCCCCCAAATCCGGGAGAAAAAATCACCCCGCAGGGGCAGATCGTCAGGGTTCCGTAACAGGCTTGCCTGCAATTCGCCTTGCCAGATTCAGGACCATCTCCATGTCGCGCTCCCCTTCAAACCGTATGGGCACACGATGTATATCGACTGATCCATTGCTTTCAATCAGTTTATAACTGAACGCATAGGGCGTATCGTCATTCGACCACTCGGAAATTCGACCGAACCTGAGGTCATTCACAAATAAACTGTCGTTTACCTCATCAACGGTATAGTAGCCGTCGGTTACACTTATCAGCCGTTTAACAGCCCGGGAATCTGTTATGTGATGAATACGGTCATGGTGTTTTTGCTCAAAACGGATCTCGATCTGGCCGGAACCGGCAAGAAGGGCGTAATACGCTGTATAGAATCCATCTTCAGTCTCGGCAACCCCGCGCCACAGCAGATTACTGAACAAGCCTGGCTTGCTGGTGAACCGGATCACATCCTCACTTTGACCGGCGAATACCCGATTAAACTGTGAATCTACATACCACTTGTTGATTATGGTACCAACCAGATAGAGGTGGCTGGTGATAAGGGCAATTGTGAGAATTTTTTTCCGTGCTTCAAAATCCATCTGCCGCAATAACACCCACGGCACTGCAACCCAAAGCCATATACTGTAAAATGGATCAATAATGGATATGGTACTGAAGGCATACGCCTCAGATGTAAACGGTATGAGCAATCTTGTGCCGTAACTGGTGAAACTATCGATCAGAGCGTGGCTGAACAGAACTAAAAACGACATAAAAACAGCATTTTTAAAAGTAATGCCGCTGCCGGCTTCGAGCCTTGCAATAATCCATCCGCACAGAGGCGACATTATCATCCAGAAAAGCAGGGAATGGGTTATACCCCGATGGAATATAATTTTGTCGATATCTGTCATAAACGCACCAATTGCAACATCCATATCAGGAAGTGTGCCAAGTACAGCGCCGTACAGCAAAGCTCTTTTTCCCAACGTGCGGCCGGTAGTCAGATCCGCAATTGCTGCTCCAAGTACGATATGGGTAAGGGAATCCAATTATATTTTGATAACTTCAGGTTTAACACCCGCAGGGTGATGAAATACTAATTAATCTGACCGAACACATATGCCATCTTTTGATGTAGTTAACGAAATTGACATCCAGGAACTGGACAATGCTGTAAACAATACCGCCAAAGAGATCGGAAACCGTTACGATTTCAGGGATTCAAAAACCGAAATCGAATTCAACCGCAAAGATAAGACGATCCGCATTGTAACCGAAAACGAAATGAGGTTCAAAGCCGTTCGCGAATCACTTACCGGGCACATCATTAAAAGGGGCATAAGCTCAAAAGCGCTTGAATTCGGAGATCCGGAAGGCACATCCCATGGCGGCATCCGGGTTATAGTATCGGCAAAAGAGGGGATAGACCGGGATAACGCAAAAAAAATTGTGAAAAATGTTAAAGACAGCCGGCTAAAAGTTCAGGCGGCAATAATGGACGACAAAGTCCGCATTACCGGCAAGAAGATTGATGATCTGCAGGAAGTGATGGCAATGCTGAAGAAATCAGATATACCGCTGCCGTTGCAGTTTATCAACATGAAAAGTTAAGGTAAACCTCGCCGAATGCAGCTGCAAAGCGACCAGCTCTGTTCGTACACCTTGATAATAAATGGCTGTATTCTTGCACTTTCACAATGAGCAGTTGTGTTTATGAACCTGCAGATTACAATAATTCATGCGGTAAAACATCTGCTATCAAAAAAGAACCCCGATTGAAAAACCAACCTGAAGATTGTGACGGTCGGATCCTGAAAAAATGAACTGCACAGGGGCAATCATGGTCTGCATGCCAAAAGAAAGACCCCATCCCCAATGATACGTCTGCCCGGCATAATTCAGATCGGTCAGGCTCTGAGTGTTTCCAATGTTGAACAAGGGGTGAACAAATATGTTTTCAATAAACTCGTATCGTAAACCTGCCTGTATCCATTTTATTTCGGTTCCGTTCACCTCATAACGCTGAAGGCCGAAGAAGCTTCTGTCGCCGGCCATAAAAAACTGATGATGCACAGGTACATTATTGCCGGTTATGAAACCAATTTGCCCGCGATTGGTCAGAACAACATTTTCCGACAAGCTATAGTACGACCTCCATTTAAAATCAGCTCTTAAAAAAACCGGGGCATCCCTTCCAAATGCAACTGACCTGTATACATCTGCCATGATACTGTGGCCATTTACGGGAAAAAATGTCCTGTTCAGGTTATCATACCAGATCATAGCTGTAAGCATGTTCAGGTTTGACCACGATTGATCCAGGTCAAGAAATCCTATAGCTGACGATGCGCTGTATAATTCTCCGCGAATACCGCCACCAATCCGCACAGACGAACTGGCTACAGGGAAAAAAAGCAGTTCAGCATAGGTTGAATTATTGTCAAAACTCGATATTCGCTCACCCTGATCGTTGAACAGGGTGATTTTTTTGAGTTCATAGTTGAGCCTGCCCTGAAACCCGACGCTGTTGCCTGTACCCAGATAGCGGATCAACTGTGCGTCCAGAATTGGTTCAAGACCAAGTGAGGCCGTTAACCGCAGCGTGGAACTGCTTGTGACCAGGTTTTTATAAGTGGAGTTAAAAAGCAGCGTTGCATTTGTATAGTTATCGTATTTAAATCCGAACCTGAACGTTGATTGTTCCCGTTCAACAGCTTTTATATTCAGTTGATATCCGTTTTCAGATGGCGACAGATCATAGGTGATCTGATGGAAATACTGAAGGGAAAAAAGCCGTTCTATCGCATTGGTAATGACTGTGCGGTCGGCCATCGAACCAATTTCGATACGCAGCTCATTGCGCAGTTGAGTTTCAGAGTAATAGTCGAGGCCCACAACATTTATTCCAGAAATTGCCACCTCATTATTAATTTCCGGCTGTATAACCGGGCGCCTGGTATATGCCGACATGCTGTTCAGTGAATCGGCCAGGCTTTTCAGTTGGTCATAACTATTTCGGGCCGCTGCCTCACCTATATTTATAATCTCCTGCGCTTTATCAAAATCAAGGATATGGAAACGCCCCACATCCGGATTAATCAGTATGCCAGCCTTAACGGCCTCTTCGTTTACCGAATCAAACATCATAAATCTGATAGTCTGATCCATAATATCGAATATGCTGCGAAGGCTGTCGGCCATTTTAAGACCTTCTGTAACATTGATTCCGATCACAAAATCAGCGCCCATGTTATATGCGTCAGTTACAGGTAAATTCCTGACTACGCCACCATCAACAACCATTCGACCATCAATCCGTACCGGCGTAAAAATTGTGGGGATCGATATACTGGCCCTGATTGATTCACTGAGGGTTCCGCTTCGCATTACATGGGCCTCACCGGATTCCAGATCAGTTGCAATACAGGCAAAGGGGATAGGCAGCTGATCATAGTCCCTTATATGCTGGAAATCCCAGGTCAGATTGGCAAACAGCATTGATATATGCTGACCCGCAACCAAACCTGCAGGTAACCGGAGCTGGCCGCTTTTGAATGGAAGGGTAATAAGAAACTGCCCGTCCCAGTATTTTTCTTCCATGGGCATATACCTGCGGCGAATTTCGTCGGAAAACAGTTCCTCCCAGTTCAGGTTCAGTACCAGGTCCTGCATGAATTCCGGGCTGTAACCAATGGAGTAGAGACCTCCGACAAGGGCCCCCATACTGGTGCCTGTTATATAATCAATAGGCATATTGATCTCTTCCAGCACTTTCAGCACACCAATATGCGCGAATCCTTTCGCCCCGCCTCCGCTGAATGCAATACCTACCTTCGGCCGCTCACTGAACAGTGAATCAGGTGCCTGTTCTGCCTGAACAGGAATAACAAGAAAAAGGCTGACTGTCAGGGTAATAAGTGCAGCTGCAGATGATTTTATAAACATATATTAACAAACGCTTCTGTCACTAATTAAGTCGAATTCAATATAACAATTGTGTTATCAATATCGAGCGATAATGCTTTCTGAGCCAGGCCTGCCTCAGAAAAATCGTAATTGTAAATTCCTTCAGGTAAAATAATTACACCGCACAGCATGATATCCCCATTCAGTAAACCCACTAAACTTCAGCTTTAACTGTTTACCAGAATTCTGGTGCTCTGATCAGATACGTATTCAGGCGAAACGGGTCAGTATATCAGTAAGGGTATTGTTGAAATCCCTTACGGGCACCGGTTTAAATTTTTCTCCTGTAAGTCTTTCATACAATTCGGCATACCGCTGGTGAACGGTAATAATGAAATCATCCGGCAGATCGGGCATGGTTTGTCCGTCCTTCCCCATAAAATTCTGATCTATAAGCCACTCCCTGATAAATTCTTTGCTGAGCTGCCGCTGTTCCTCACCTTTTTTCAGCTTTTCTTCGTAACCATCTGAATAAAAATACCGTGAAGAATCGGGGGTATGCACCTCATCGATCAGAATTAGCCTGCCGTCACGGAGCCCGAATTCATATTTGGTATCGACAAGAATCAAACCCTGTTTTGCGGCAATTTCGGTACCCCTTTTAAACAGGTTCAGGGCTGTTTGTTCTATCTTAACCCATAGACCCTCTGCTACGAGACCGGTGTCGAGAATTTCATCCCTGGTAATATCCGTATCGTGCCCTTCAGTCGCCTTGGTTGTAGGGGTTATAATCGGATGGTCAAATTTCTGGTTTTTCACAAGCCCTTCGGGCAGTTTAACTCCGCACAATATACGCCCGCCTGAGTTGTAAGTGCGCCATGCATGCCCGGCAAGATATCCCCTGACCACTACTTCAACCGGAAGTGATTCGCACTTTTTGGCGATCATAACATTGGGATGGGGAACCGCAATTACATGTGTCTCAACAATATCGGCAACCTTGTTGAAGGTAAATCCGGAAATCCGGTTCAGAATCTGTCCTTTATAGGGAATAGGCTGCTTCAGGATGTGATCAAACGCAGATATCCGGTCGGTTACCACAATCGCGAGTGTTGCCGCGTTTAGCGTATACACATCCCTTACTTTGCCGCGGTAGGGTGGGGCGAACCCGGCTGCTTCAGAACGGACTATACAATCCGGATTTATTATCTGCCCGGTAGCTGCTTTTTCCAAAGTTATCTGGTCGTTGATTTCCGGATAATAAGTTCAGGATCGATCACTGAGTGATGCGGCCGGCCATCTCTGTTTTTAATCCTGTTGCTCAATAGTTTAATAGCCTGAACACCAACATCATACATCTTCTGATCAATTGTGGTCAGGCCAAAGTAACGGGATACCTTGATATTGTCGTAGCCCATAACGGCCACATCTTCGGGAACGCTCTTTCCAAGTTCGTTCAGTGCATGAATGGCCCCGATTGCCTGTGCATCGTTGGAACAGAACACGGCCTGCGGCAGCCTGTCACGCTTATCTAAAATGTTGATGGCTTCAAATCCTGCTTCTTCGCTGAACCCTGCATGCTTTTTTGTAATGCCACTCACTATGTAGTCGTCGTCGATGGGAATTTTATACTTCTTCATGGCATCCTTAAAGCCCTTTTCACGCTGATCGGCGATATAGGAACTTTTATGGGACCGGATCATCCCGATTTTTTTATAGTCCTGGCTGATGAGATGTTCAGCGGCCAGAAATCCACCTTTATAATTATCCCATGAGATGCTGTCGAATTCCTCGTGACTGGTTCCTACCAGGATGATTGGTATCGCCAGGTCTTTGATCCCTTTGTAAATTTCATCGGTAATCTCAATAGAAAACATGATGAGGGCATCGGGCACACCACGGTCGATAAAACTGATAAACTGTTCTTCAGGATTTTCTGAACCCGTATTATAGATAATAAAGTCAAGTTCCAGTGCTTTAATTTCATCCTTCACACCTTTCAACACCTCGTTAAAGAAAGGCGTGGTGAAAGTGGGTACGGCAACAGCTATAATCTGAGGCTGGCGTTTTGCGAGCAGCCTGGCATTTACCTGGGGGCGGAAATCAAGTTCTTTAATGGCTGCAACAACTTTGCCTTTTGTTTCCTCTGAAACATAGGGTGAGTCGTTGAGAACCCGGGATACCGTCGATATAGCTACACCGGCTTTTTTTGCTACATCGTAAATAGTGTTTTTCTTGGCCATATTTATATAATATTCAAACAGATTGATTATAAGCAAAAATACGTCATTTTCTGCGAAAAAGGTCCGGTTTCTTTCATTTTATTAGCTGATTTTTTGCTTTTTCCTTCATTTCTTAATTAAAAGTACCGGGCAGGCAAAAATTATATTAAATTTATAATAGTTGACTCCGATAAAATATTATTACTTTTCATTATATGGAACGATTTTAATTTTTTTTCTATTCGTTAAAGAGTGCAGAGCATAAAAAGTTTTTAGATGCCATTAGCTTACAAAATATTGCGTTTCCCTTACCAGCTTTTCAGACCGGTGTACGAGCGTACGTCATTTCACAGGGCTGTTATAGAAGAGGTGGCTGAGCCGGAACTGAGACAGGCTTACAAGCACTGCAGAAAAATAACGCGTGATCATGCCAAAACTTTTTACATGGCAACGCGCTTCCTGCCCACAAAGAAGCAACGCAGTATTTTTGCTGTATATGCACTCTGCCGCTATCTCGACGATCTGGTAGATGAAGCGGAAGATCTGTTGCGCGAGAAAAAAATTGATGTGAATGAGATCTTTGCCAGGGTAGAAGGCTGGAAAAAAGACCTGCTTGATACATACAGTGGCAAGGTACATGAACATCCCATACTGATTGCACTGTCAGATACGCTTGAATCGTATCATATACCCGTTGAACTACCTTTCGAACTCATAGAAGGCGTGAGTATGGACCTCACAAAAGACCGGTATGAAACGTTTGATGAACTTTACAACTACTCCTATAAAGTTGCATCCGTTGTTGGCTTAATGACATCCGAAATTTTCGGCTATACCGATAAAATGGCGCTCAAACACGCTGTAGATCTTGGTATTGCAATGCAACTCACAAATATTCTGCGCGACATCTCCGAAGACCTTGACAAAGGCCGGATATACCTTCCAAAAGAAGATCTTGACCGTTTCAACATAACCGAGCAGGATTTATTTTCGAAAAAAGTTGATGACAAGTTCAGGGATTTCATGAAGTTTCAGATCGCACGGGCCCGCAGTTATTACGAGAGCTCCGATGTCGGCATACCAATGCTATCGGCCGATAGCCGCCAACCCGTTTATCTGGCCCGTTATAACTACAGCAAAATCCTGGACCGTATAGAAGAACTTGATTATCAGGTATTTAATCAGAGAGCATTTTTGTCAACATCAGAGAAACTGGCCATGATTCCAAAGCTCTGGTGGAAACGTTAGGTTTTTTTTTGTTTTCTGAAACCGCTTTTCTTGTTTATAAGAACCATTATTACGATTATGCTAGCCAACCAGGGCATGATTGTGAACAATGAATAAAAAACAGGCAGTACAGGTAAAAAAATGGGGAAGTCCGAGTCTGGGCAGGCAGATGGCGGTTAATATATACGGCAGCGGTGGAACACCGGTGCTTGCTTTCCCTGATTTCAACGGTAAGGCATCTGATTACAAAACCCTTGGGTTCCTTGATCAGATAAGTGAACAACTCGAAAATCAGTTCAACCGGTTTTACTGCGTAAGTTCAGTTGATAAAGATGTATTCAGTACCGTGGCCAGCAATCCGGAAGGCAGACTTGGCCTGTACATACAGTACGAAAACTACATTCTGGATGAGGTCATACCTTTTATAAAAGACCATTCAGGTAATGAGTACCTGATCGTTACCGGTGTTGGAATGGGTGCCTACCATGCCCTCAACTTCGCTTTTAAACACCCGGAAATGGTAAATAAGGTTCTTGCTGCTTGCGGGCGCTACAACATTAAACCATTTTTCGACGGCTACTTTTCCGATCTGCTGTACTATAACAATCCCGTCGAGTATTTCCCGAACCTGAATGACCAGGAAATTATTGATCGTATAAAGCGGCTCGACATCCGGATCATTACAAACAACAAGGACCCGCACAGGGCCGAAGCCGAAATGATAAGTGATGCCCTGAACGACAAGTGGATTCATCATTCACTGGACCTCTGGGAGGTCCCCGACAAGTGTTCCCATTCGGATTATTCCCGGATGCTCCGCAACCACATTCCCTGACATTGGTTGTGTATTATTATCGGGCATGTGCTATTTTCTGCTGGTAATCAGTTCCGACATTCAGCTGATAATAATATGCCGACAATCAAAAAAATTCTCGTTGCCAACAGAGGGGAAATAGCCGTCAGGGTTCTGCGTACCTGTAAGGACCTGGGTATTAAAACGGTAGCTGTCTTTTCCGATGCCGACAAATTCTCCCCGCATGTACTTCTTGCGGATGAATCTGTACATATCGGCGAAGCTCCTTCGTCGAAAAGCTACCTTGTTACGGATAAACTCATACAGGCGGCAAAAGTTACTGATGCCTGTGCCATTCATCCCGGTTACGGTTTCCTTAGTGAAAATCCTGTATTCTCAAAAAGATGTGCAGATGAGGGAATTATATTTATCGGCCCTGCAGCATCGTCGATCGAAGCAATGGGCGATAAGACCAGGGCTCGGGAGTTAATGATTGCAGCGGGCGTTCCGCTGCCACCCGGTACAACAGAATCCCTGAACGATGTTGATGAAGCCGCACGGTTTGCCGATTCAATCGGTTATCCTGTAATGATCAAAGCCGCCGCAGGTGGTGGCGGCAAAGGGATGAGGATCGTATACAGCCCTGCAGAATTTTCCCGCAATGTGAGCATGGCACAATCGGAGGCCCTGAGTGCATTCGGCGACGACCGGGTTTATGTTGAAAAGTATCTCGAAAGTCCGCACCATATCGAATTCCAGGTTCTTGCCGACATGCACGGCAATGTGATCCATCTTTTCGACCGGGAATGTTCAATTCAACGACGCCATCAAAAAGTTGTGGAGGAATCGCCAAGCATGTTCATTACCGAACAGATGCGCTCTGAAATGGCTGATGCGGCGGTAAAAGCGGCCAGAAGCTGTAATTACACAGGAGCTGGCACAATCGAATTTCTCGTCGACAAACACCGGAATTTCTATTTTCTCGAGATGAACACAAGGCTGCAGGTCGAGCATCCGGTAACTGAAATGATTACAGGTACAGACCTGGTAGCGCTGCAGATTCTGGTAGCAGAGGGCAAGCCGCTTCCAATTACACAGGATGACGTGAAGCGCAACGGACATGCCATCGAATGCCGTATCTGCGCAGAAGACCCGTTCGACAACTTTTTGCCGAGTACAGGATATTTAAAGCGGTACCGTATTCCGGCCGGGCCGGGTGTAAGGGTAGATTCCGGCGTAGAGGAAGGCCAGGAAGTTTCCATCTATTACGACCCGCTGCTGGCAAAGCTTATAACCTGGGGCAGTACCAGGCATCAGGCCATACAACGCATGAAAAGGGCATTAAGTGAATACGATGTGTCCGGAATAAAAACAACGATCCCATTTTGCAGTTTTGTAATGGATGAACCCTCATTCGTGAAAGGCGATTACGACACCCATTTTGTAAAAGAGTACTTTGATCCGGTTAAAACCGCCTTAAATGCCCCTGTTGATACACATGCAGGCATACTCGGTGCCGTACTGCTCTCCAAATCGACCTATTCAAACGGTCGTGCAGTAACTCAACCCGACAGAACCAATATACCATCAGCGTGGTGGGCGAACAGAAGAAACCTGCTTGTAAAGAAGTGATGAATCTATTTTTTAGCGCATTTCTCTGGTTTTTGTACGGTCTGTCATTTCTCATTTCCATCCTGATAGTGACCCCTGTATTCGTACTGACCAGTTATTTTGATCCTTACCGGAAAATCCCCAATTATATCTTTATGTTTTTCGGGCAGTCGATGGTTACATTAAACCCCGGCTGGAAAAGGAAAATAATCGGGCTTGAAAACTACAGGCCGGACCAGAAGAACATTGTAGTTGCCAATCATTTAAGTTTTCTGGATATGCCCCTAATGGCAACCCTGCCATGGAAAATGAAATGGGTATCGAAAAAAGAGATTTTCGATATACCTGTTGTGGGATGGCTGATGAAGATGGCCGGACATATCAGTATTGACCGCGGATCGGCCAGGGCTTTTGAATCCCTGAATACCTCGCATCGGTTCATTGAAAAGGGTATACCTGTCATGATATTCCCTGAAGGTACACGAAGCCGTGATGGCAGTCTGAAACCATTCAAAAGAGGTGCGTTTGTACTGGCCCTGGGCGGGAATTACCACATTCAGCCGATAGCTATTCACGGTACCTTCAATCTTATGAAACCCGACAGCTGGCGGCTGAACCTGCGTGGCAACCTGATTCTGAGCATACTTCCTCCGGTCAATTCCGCCGATTTTAATGACTATCAGCAACTACAGGACCATGTTCATGGAATAATAAGCCGGGAAGTTGAAAAATTAAAGGCTTCAGAGAATGCAACCGTCGATTGAGACGTTACTCTGTAGCCTTGAATACAAATTGGACATATCAGCGCAGTGAAACAGCCTACCGGCACAGGATAGGGTACAGCATTGTTGCCATTCAGATTCTGGGCATACTGTTGTTCAGGTATCTGCCGGCAGTTCAGCCCGGTGATGACCGACCCGTTTTTAATGAACGAATAGTGGATACAACTATCGAGCTCATTGAGCCTACCAGGCAGGGCCGGCCCATCCCGGCACCTCCGCGGCCATCCATGTTGCCGCCTCAACCATCCGATGTTATTCTTGAGGATGAGATCATAGAGATAGCTGAACCAAAAGACCCTAACGAAGGTGAGCCCCAGGCACCGCCCAGCCCCCCGGGTATTCCGGTTGAAAACCCTGCACAACCGGCATCTGTAGTGCGCATTGTTGAGGCCATTACGCCCGAGCAGATCCGAAGTGATAATATTCGTCTGGAAGTTGCTGTAAGGTTCCTCATCTCCGAGGAGGGCAGAGTCGATGATATCACCATTATAAGGGTGAGAAAACAGGATCGGAATGGAGCATCTTTTACGGATATACCGCTCGGGGAATATGAGATCGCCGAGGCCATAAGGCGGGCAGCTATGCAATGGCGGTTCCGGCCTGCACGGCATCAGGGAATCGAGGTTCGCAGCTATTCAACCCATTTCTTCACGCTCGGGAGTTGAACGGGTACAACAATACCCGAATACACTGTGATCAGTAGTACAAAGGTTTGATAAGAGCCGATAAAGGCTGTATATTTGGCCTGCCTTTCAAGACGGAGAGATGCCGGAGTGGTCGAACGGGCTCGCCTGGAAAGCGAGTGTGCCCCAAAAGGGTACCTAGGGTTCGAATCCCTATCTCTCCGCACTTTTTTTGACGGTTTGACCATCATGTAATCTGGTACACTTCTCTTATATTTCAACCGTATAAACCCCGAAACATACTGTATATTTAGCCCTTACCGGATAACATAGAATTTTTGTGCATATGGATTCACTGTTTTCATTAGATGATGTTCTTATTATTACCGGTGCAGCAATTGTCTATTTTGTGGCTGGTGCATTCTGGTATTCTCCCATGCTGTTTGCCAAACCATGGATGAAGCGAAGAAACCTGACAAAAGAAGACCTCAAACCCAACCCGGTTTTGTATCTGAAAACGTTCGGGCTACAATTTGCCGCTTGCTGTTCACTCTATGTGTTCATCATGCTGTTCGGAATTACAACTGGTCTGTCCGGACTAATTCTGGGTGCGGCCTGCGGTGCAGGATTCATATTAACCACATCCGGTATAACCGGATTGTTTGCAGATAAGCCCCCGGTCCTTTTCTGGATTGATTCAGGATACCATGTTGCAGGGCTTGGGCTGGCGGGGTTCACACTCGGGCTGGGTCTCTCATAACTCAAATCATCTGATGAACATTCTTTTTCTTGAACCCTTCATGGGCGGATCACACAAAGCCTTTCTGGAAGGGTTGAAAGAAAGCTCCCGTCATACCATTCTTCCCGTAACCATGACCGACCGGCACTGGCGCTGGCGCATGAACGGTGGATCGGTAACACTGGCCTCCAAATCAGGTGAGATCGATCAGAATATCGATCTCGTTCTTGCGAGCAGCATGACCAATCTTCCGGCCTTCATCGCCCTCACCAATCCCCGTTTTGCCAATACGCCCTTTGTGATGTATATGCATGAAAACCAGCTGACCATGCCTGTACCTGAGAATACAGAACGCGATCAGACGTTCGCCTACATCAACTATCTGAGTGCACTGTCGGCCCACAAACTTATTTTTTCATCCGGGTTTCACTACGATACATTCATGTCGGAGCTGCCTGTTTTCCTGAAAAGTTTTGCGGATTACAGCCATGAAGATTCCATCCGGATAATTGAATCAAAAAGCATTGTAATGCATCCGGGGCTCAACCTCAGAGAGCACGACCAGACCCCAGACTACCGGAACAGCAACGAAAGACCGGTCATTGTATGGAACCAGCGGTGGGAATTCGACAAGAATCCGGCCATGTTTTTCCGGGTTATGAACCGGCTTGACGACAGCGGCTGTGAATTCGACCTGATACTGGCCGGCGACCAGCTGCATGAGAAACCACCCGAATTCAAGCAGATATGGAAACGGTACGGCAATCGCATTCTTCACTATGGATATGCAGATAATTTCGAGCTTTACAGCAAGCTGCTGCATACCGGAGATATCGTGGTATCTACAGCCACATACGAATTTTTCTGCCTGGCCATTATGGAGGCCGTATACTGTGGCTGCCATCCGTTTCTGCCCAACGGGCTTACCTACCCGGAACTGATTCCCAAATCGTTGCATGAACCCCTGCTGCATGCATCCGTATTCTATCAGAACGAGGATGATCTTTTCAAAAGACTGAGGCGTGTACTTACCGGTGATACCCGGCCACTGCCAAAATCAACTCTGCAGCGAATTAACCGCCATCTGGACTGGAGTACCCGTGTGAGCAAATTCGATGATCTTTTTGAACAGATCGTTGAAGAAAAAGCGGCAATGTAATCAGAATGGCGACTCGTCATCGGGTGGGGGCGGAAGCTGCTTTTTCCCGCCTTTTTTTGCACCGCCTGAGCCACCATCACCTCCGGGATACTGATCAAAATTGACATCACCCTGTGGTATGCTCAAATCATTATAGAGAGACGTGAAATTCTCAAAACGGGCATAATCCTCAACGAATCGCAGAGAGATTGTTCCGGTGGGGCCATTACGCTGCTTGCCGATTATCACCTCGGCAAGGCCGGCGGTCGAACGGCCCTCATCATCGGTGGTAATGCCGTAATACTGTGGTCGGTATAGGAAGCACACCACATCGGCATCCTGCTCAATGGATCCCGACTCACGCAGGTCGCTCAGCTGGGGTTTTTTATTGCCGCCGCGCTGTTCAACGGCCCGGCTGAGCTGCGACAGGGCAATTACCGGCACCGAAAGCTCTTTGGCCAGGGCTTTAAGCCCCCGCGAGATGTTGGCGATCTCCTGTTCCCGGTTTGATCGGTCGTTGGTATTGCCGGTCATAAGCTGCAGGTAATCGACGATCACAATCCCGATGTCGTGCTCACTTTTGAGCCTCCTGCATTTTGAACGCAGTTCCATAATGTTCAGGCCCGGTGTGTCGTCGATAAAGATGCGGGCATTGTACAGTCTGCCTGCACCTTCAATCAGCCGCTTGAATTCTTCGTCTGTGAGGCGGCCTGTACGCGCGGCCTGGGCATCGATGCGGGCTTCCATGGTAAGAAGGCGCTGCACGAGCTGCTGGTCCGACATCTCAAGGCTGAACAAAGCGATGGGGGTTCG
>RECM01000086.1 GCA_007694035.1 Balneolaceae bacterium | reverse complement strand
GGATGAGCTGAGATTGATCCCATATTGTGCATTGCTGATCGCCGACAAACCCGCCACATTGGTGCCAATACTGTTTTCGGTTATGGTATTGTTCGTACCGCTGGCCTCTGTTTCGATACCATGGCGGAGGTTTCCGGATATGACGTTCCCGGTTATGTGATTATCCTGTGCGCTGACCTGTATTCCACTCCAGCTGTTGGGCAGGGCTGCATTGCCAAATGCATTAAGACCAATCCGGTTGCCGGTGATCTGATTGTTGCCCGGGCTGGTGTTACTGATCTCAATGCCATGGCGGGTATTACCGGAAATAACGTTTCCATCGCCGGGGTTTGGTCCGCCGATCTGGTTGTCGGCTGTCATGATGGCAATACCTCCAAAATCGTTCGGCAAAGGAGCGTTTCCATCCAGTGTAGTGCCAATAAAATTACTTCTGATAACAGTGCCCGTGCCGCTGGATATCAATATACCTCTCGTGTTGCCGGATATTACATTTCCGGCCCCCGGCGCACCGATCTCGTTGCCCGATGCCTGTATGCTGATGCCGGTGGTATTGCCCAGGGCCGATGTGCCGTCGGCGGTGGTACCGATCCGGTTGCCTGCTACCAGGTTTTCTGTGGCTGTGTTGCTGAGCCGTACTCCGACGTTTTGACCACTAATCAGATTCCAGTCGGTCAATGCTCCGCCAATAGTATTTCCGATTGTGTTCGAAGTCAGGTTCAATCCCGCATTCTGGTTGGGGATAGCCTGGGTGCCGGTTACGTCGGTGCCAATAAAGTTATTCCGAATGGTATTACCCGCAGCCGGGTTCTGGGCTGAGCCAAATAGTTCGATTCCCCATCCGTGCTGTAATCCGGTTACGGCTTCGGCACCGGAGATGATGTTCCGGTGGTTGATAGAACTGCCCCCGATATCGTTGTTGGATGCATTCCGTATGCGCACGTTGGTCAGGTTGCCGGCCGCTTCGGTCCCGGCAGGGTTGGTGCCGATCAGATTCCCCCGAACCGTGTTGCTTCCGGCGTTCGCACCGGTAATTTCGATCCCGAAAATATTGTTTGAGATCACATTTCCATCGGAGGTGGTAACACCGATCCGGTTTGAAGAGCCGTTGCTCACCAGCACGCCATATCCGTTTCCGTTCGGGGTACCATCGGGCTCAATGCCAATATAGTTGCTGATCAGAACATTGAAATCGGAGACCAGGCGGATGGCTGCACCACCCTGAATACCCTCAGATGTGAAACCCACTATGCTCAGACCCTTTACAACGTTCAACATACCTGCCACTGCCGTATTAGTAAAGTTCAGTCCGTTGTCGCCGGTCTTCAGGTTGCTCCCGTCGATGATGACAGCGGGCACCCCATTGCTGTAGCCGAACTGGGTGGTACCGTCGATCACAACCCGGCGGGTGATATCGGGCAGGGGTGTGTCGAGCAGTATTCGATGAGGGCCCGTACCCGGAATGTTGAATTTGATGGTATCGCCAAGGGCACCTTCGCTATTGGTTAATTCGATCATCGACCTAAGGGAGCCCGGCCCGCCATCGGCCGTGGTGGTAATCACGTTGCCGGTGAGAGGAGGCTGGTACGGCAGACCGAATAATTCCCGGTAGAATGCAATGCGTGAAGCAGGTATGGATGGATTATTTTCGTCGAATGGATCGCCGAGAATGCCCGAAAATTGCCCGCCGACCACAAGAACCCTGTCGTCGCCGTTAATCCATTCACCGATGCCCTCTACAATAGAGTTAACTCCCTGAGATAGTGAATCGATGGCGTACAATGCATTCCATTGATTTCCATCCCACCTTGCAACCCTCCCCATTGAACCGGAGGATATGGCTTGTGAGAATCGGCCCCCGGCATATAAAAATTCGAAATCGGAATTGCCATGAATAGCAAGACTGTGAACCGGATTGTTAAATCCGTTTGCAACCGGGGCCCAGGCCGTTCCATCCCATGTGGCAATGAAGCGTGCTTCTACACCACCAGCCTGGCCGAATTGTCCCCCAGCATACAACTTTTCACCGGTACCATCATCATAAACAATGAAAGTACGAATTGATGGAATGCTAAGGCCGTGATTTCCGGTCGCCATGCCACCACCAACATCCTCAAATTCAGTACCACGCATTCTGCACACATACGCGAAGGCTGAACCGTTACAATTATTGAAATTCCCACCCATGTAGAGAGCTTCTCCCGTGCCATCATCCCATACCTGCATGTCAATTACCGGACCGTCGACCCCTGAACCCACAGCATCCCATTGAGAGGTAGCCTTGTTCCATCGTGCCAGTCTTTGAATATTTTTCCCGCTGGCTTGTATAAAATTTCCACCAATATATAAGGTCTCTCCATTTCCGTCATCGTAAACTGCATGGGTCCATACCAATCCATTAACGCCCGTACTCACCCATTTCTCACCGTCCCATTTGGCAAGGCCACCCCCTCCGCCGGCATGCAGAATGGGTCCGTTACCATCGCCATAGTCATATTCAAAGATGAGGGAACCCCCTGCTCCGGATGTCGAAATGCCCTCATTCATTGCTTCCCAGACAGTTCCGTCAAAACGAACGATTCCCGATGCCTCAACGCCGTTTATTTCAGTGAAAGAACCACCGATATACAGATGTGTATCGGTGTAGTAAACGCTTCGGACAAAATTGATACCGGTCGACGTAACACCGGGCTGACCGGGCGATGGATCCCACTGGGCCGACAATATTCCTGGCATGAGGGTTATTAAAATGCCGATAAAAAGGGGATATGCTGATTTTGCCATAGTGGTCGATTCACGGGTCATACGAATTTCAGTGATGGTGTGGTTTCGAATTAAATTTTTTGACATGGCTATGTATGGTTTTTGAAATTCAAAGGAATCAAATTGGCAAGCACAAGTTACGTGAAATTAATTACTTGAATCATAACTAAGCATTGCTCATAATACGCATTGCAGCTTTTACACTTCAATACGAGAAAAATCCCAAAAAGGGATCACGATCAGTTACCGGCAATGATGAGCAAATGATTGTTGATCAATTTGCATTGGCAACAGCTCCCGGGTATTTAGTTGCACAAAAACCTGTGGTATCAGCTTTTAAATTGATGTTCTGGTTATTGATTGAACCAGCTTGATCCATCCAGTACATATTTTCCGTATAGAAGGCTATAGGTTCAATGCAGATATTGTGATACTTGCCAATGTAACCGGGGAATAAAATGTGAGGGTGATATGGCAGCTTCAGTTAAACCATGTAAAATGAGTAAAACAAAGCCTGGCTGTTTATAGAGACTGATTGGCTGTTTCAAGTAATGTGATGGTTAGATATTACGTGGTACGGAATGGGTGGTGCAGATCAGCGTAAGGTTGAGTGGTAAATACATGCTGCAGATTCACATCCAGCTTAATTATAGCACAGATTACCGCGTTGAAGACATCTTAATGGGAACCCCGGTTTGATGAAGTGGTTTATGACCACTGCCGTTAACCGGTATTCTGCCCGACCGGATTGGCAGCAAGCCGCATCATGGTCTGTTGAAGGCCGAAGATGACTGTTTTATTACTTCTAACCGATATAGAGTGATGAATCACAATACAACCATAGCCATAGTTACCGCCAACCTCATTCCGCTGTTCGGTATTTTTGCCGGCGACTGGAGTGTGAGCGACCTGATCCTTCTGTACTGGCTTGAAAACCTGGTAGTCGGCTTTTATTGGCTCTATAAAAAAGCCCATGGACACATTAAAGCGGGCAGCTCCGTACTGTCGGGTATTGAAGATGTCGGTTTTTTCACACTGCATTATTCCATTTTCTGTCTGGTCCATGGATTATTTGTATTTATCCTGTTTTTCCCGGATTTAGCGGATACCGTAGATGGTTTTGCTGTCATGTTTGAAGAAGATAACGGACTTTTGAATTTACCAGTTATGCTCTGGGCCACCTTGAATCATTACGTGACGGCTGAAATCCTGTTTGCCCTGTTTTTTCTGGCGGCAAGTCATGGCTTTACTTCCTGGAGGGAGTTGTCGGGAGCCGGTCCGAGGCGCGATGGGGTAATTTATGAGACACCCTACCCGCGGATTGTCTTTCTGCATTTATTCATACTGGGCGCAGGATTCCTGTTCATGGAGGGAGTTTTGCCCTATTACCTTCTGGCACTGTTTGTAGTGGCAAAGACCATTTTCGACTTGCTGTTTGAAAAAGGGCCGTAGCGGTTCTTTTTTACAGCAAAATAGTCAGCTGTCGCTGTTGTCCCGCCCTCGATTTCATCGGGTGTACACAGGATGGTGAGGGCATTCCTGCCCGGGCCAATGATCACCCAGCGCATTTGTCGGTTGAATTTGGTCATGGGGTATGTGCGGGCTGAAACCTGCAGGCGCAGGATGTAAGGCGCAGGGTGTTTGTCCCTCGACTTAGGCCTGCTTCAGCAGACCTGCGCTCGGGATGACAGGTGTAAAAGCGTCAGGCTTAACGCAGTCCGTAGAGGTAGCGAAGGACGAAGTCGAAGCCCGTGGGAAGACGGCAGTCGCCCCGAACCGATGGTACAACCACTGTCCGGTCAAGACAAATTGAAATCCTTGCAACCTTTTGTAGCCCAATGGAATAAATACTAGCGGGAAATTTACCGATCTGAACATTCAGCTTCTCAGAGCTAACCGGGTACAGAAACGTTATATACAACCAAATTAATAAATTCCGGCAAAACAATCTTTGTCCAACTTATGGATGACGTTCCCATTAACCTGTTTCCATTTTGGCAAAGGTGCTGTCAGGATGCACACTGAGACTGTAACTTCGATGAAAGGCCTCCTCCGGAATACCACTGCTTCATGGTTATTCATCCATTGTTTTAGTAAATTGCACGCGACTGAAAGCATCCAGCAATTCCGTTTGTTTTCAGGCTTACTTTCGTATAGTACCAGGTAGTGTAACAAAATCATCCGGCCGGCCCCATCATACCCGTTATCCTCTCACTATTATGGATCCTGTTACCGAACAGTTCGCCATAGCCCATATTCTGAATCAATACTGGCTCACCCTGCTGCTTGTGATATCGATGGTTCTGATTTCGCGGACAGTTGTAGCCGGTACCCGGTATTCCCCCATCCTGATCATTGTGGTTTTCGGCCTGCTTATGGGCTTCATCATGGTCGGTACCGGACTTGCAACACCGGGCCTGCCGGAATTCCCGATCGTGGAACTTGCAAGCCGTGTAACCATTACCGCGCTGATGGCATCCTTTTTCGTGGGAGGGCAGGAGATACGCAAGATTTTTGCCAATGAAAAAATCAATCCGGAAGAGATGGTTGTGCCATCGTCTACGGAATTGTTCCTGGGTACGAAGGCCACACAGTTTATGTTTATTGTAAGGGGTTTTTTCATCCTTACCGGCATTGAGGCGTTCCGGCGATTGCTGATCGGTCATTCCACCGGTGCACAGCTCGACCAGTTTTATCCTCTTATCGGTTACATCGGCCTGGTCGCTTCCGTCATTCTGATAGATCACCGCGCACAGATCACCAACAAAGCTGTCTACATCCGCAAAGGGATCGTCGAAACGGCCATGATTATAGTGCTGCTTGTTGCGGCATTTCATATCGCGGTTATGGTGAGACCGGTGATCGCATTGCCCGAGATTTTTTTCGCCATGATCATGTCGGTAGGCCTGGGCATGTTCATGGTCAGATGGCAGTTTGGCCCTACCATCCGGTCGTTGCTGTTCGCAGGCATTCCCATCGTTCTGGCTGCCAATTTCATGGTTGGCGGTTCGCGCATGGCCGAATCGTTTCAGCTTACTGGCATGACGGCGGTTCTGTCGTTCGGCTTTTTCGGACAGATGCTGTGGATGTTTGGAGGCCTTGCCATTCTCATCATCTTCGGGCATGCCAACCACATCAGAAACCTGGCCCCGGGTATGGCCGGATCCCTGTCCCATTCGGGATTGACGGGCGCCTGCACGGCCGGTGACCTGGGCCCACAGGCCGCCATCCGTGCCCCGATAATGATTAATATCCCATTTGTCGGGCACATTTTTGTATTCTCGATCCTGGCGGTAAGTGCAACATCCGGCCACCTGTTGATCCCCTACACCCTGGCCGTTGTGGTGATCGGTATCGCCCTCACATACATTGCCTTGAAAATGCTCCGGGCAGCGTTGGGCCGTGAGAATATGGAAATCCGCGGACTGATGGTCTTTTCCCTCGGCTGGCAGCTGGTGGCCGTATTCGGCGGTCTGCTGATGCTGGATCTTTCCGGTATGCCGCTTGCCGATGCGGTTATGGCCAACACTTCGGCTATTTCGCACTTCGGGCTGTTTGCGGCAATCCAGGAGGGTATGTTCGGACTTGAAGCTGCGGGATTGATCGCATTTGTATTTGCGATGCCATTTCTTGTGCATCCCCTGGTTTTTGGCATCTTCGGAAAAGCCGCCGAGAACGAAGGTATAATGCCGGCAAAGGTTGTCTACGCCCTGGCCCTGACCGGCATCATCGGGGTGGTTTACTCTATGATCGTATAAATGTGCGAATGCCGTTCAGCCCGATCATGTTAACAGTGCATAAGTGAGGATCACACCCCGGGGTACTCAGTCAATACTTGAATCGGCGATCCTGAAATCAACCTTCTGATCGCCCGCCAACAAACTGTATGTGCCTTTTTCGACCACGGGTCTGCCATTTTCATCAGGATAGGACAGCATGCCGGGGGTTATTGCAAAGCTGAGGGTTTCCGATTCGCCGGGACGCAGCGTTACTTTCTGAAAATGCCTCAACTCTTTCACCGGCCGTGTGATCCTCCCCACATGTGTGGAGCTGAACCAAAGCACCGTTTCCGTTCCTTTCATAGCCCCGGTATTGGTAACGGTTACGGAGGCCGTGATGCTGCCGTTTTCGGTCATGGTGGCTGAACTAAGCCGTAGTCCGGTGTAGCTGTAGGTTGTATAGCTCAGGCCAAAGCCGAACGGGAACAGCGATGAACTTTCATTGCTCTGAACGATCTGGTTTGCCACGGCCGGATCAAAATTGTACAGATTACTCTTTTTGTGATTATAGGGCAGATAGTGGTTCGGGCTCATGGGATAGGAGACCGGCATCCTGCCGCCCGGGTTTACCCGGCCGCTGATGATTTCGGCAATCGCCTGCGCCCCGCCATGGCCTGGCAGACCGGCAAAAAGAACGGCATCCGTTTCGTCGAGAATGTCGTTGATGATGCGCGGCCGCCCCTGTACCAGAACCAGCACGAGCGGGGTTGATGACTGCGAAAGCAGCCTGAGTTCGTCGATCTGCCCCTGCGGAAGCCGCAGATCGGTTATGTTGCCGGCAAATTCACAGTAGGACTCCTCACCGCCCGCGTAGACGATCAGATCCAGGCTGTTGAGCGTGGCCAGGAAGGACGAAGTATCTTCTTGTGTCGCATCGCCGGCTTGAGGATTCGCCAACACAGGACCTGCATCTTCAGAATTCACCTGTGAACGCTGCCCTTCCAGCGCCCTTCCGGTTGTCATCCCAGCTGATTGGGAGATATCCCCGGGGCCGAACAGCAGAACCTCCGCATCGGCGAATTCCTCTGCAAGCGCGCTGTGAACGGTGTGCATGGAATCGGGAAAGCCTGATTCAGGACCGCCCTGCCAGGTTAGGCTCCATCCGCCACAGAGGTTTTGCCTGCTGTTGGCCGATATGCCGAAAACACCGACGCGCGAGGGCTTGCGGGCCGGAAGCACATTGTTTTCGTTTTTCAGCAGTACGATCGACTCACGCGCGGCATCCAGTGCCTTTTGCCGGTTTTCGGGTTTCCCGATCCGGTCGAACCGGTCATCGCGGGGCAGGGGATGTTCAAACAGACCGAGCTCGAATTTGAGCTTCAGTATCCGTCGCACCGATTCGTCGATCCGCTCTTCCGGAATCCGTCCCTGCTCAACCAGCTCAAGAAGAGAGGTGTTGAATTTGAGATGGTGAGGGGTCATGCTCATGTCGATGCCGGCCATCACGGCCGCGCAGGTGGCTTCCGTGTAGTTCCTGGCGGTGTAATGGAAATCAACCAGTTTGCCGATGTCGTCCCAGTCGGTTATCACCACACCCTCGAACCCCATCTCCTCGCGCAGCAGTTTCGTGAGGATGTCGTGTGAAGCCACAACCGGCACACCGTTGATTTCCCCGCTGTTGGTCATGATGGTTTTGAGGCCCGCATCAATCGCTTTCTGAAACGCAGGGCGGTGAAACTCATGGATTTGCTGCATAGACAGGTATGCGGGTGTTCGGTCCCAGCCGGACCTGGGGTCGGAGTAGCCGAGGAAATGCTTGCCGGTGGCCGCCTGTTTGAAGGGCGCGGTCTCTTCGTTGTTCTGAAGGCCCTCAACATAAGCTGCCCCCATGATGCCCGCCATATGGGGATCCTCTCCGTAGGTCTCCCAGAACCGGGGCCAGAGCGGGTTTACACCCAGGTCGAGCACCGGAGCGAAAACCCAGTGGTGCCCCAGGTCTGCCGACTCCAGGGCGGTTATCCGGCCGGTATTAAAGGCATGTTCAGGGTTAAAGGTGGCCCCGGTATTCAGGTTCTGGGGAAAAATGGTGCCACCGCCGAGATATCCGGCACCGTGTATATGATCGATTCCGTAAATAAGCGGAATGCCCAGGGGCGTTTCTTCGATAGCGATACGGGTGAGTTCATGCATAAACCGGTACCAGGCCGCAGGAGGCACAGCAACCCCGTTCAGAAAGGAGCCGATGTGATGGTTCAGGATAAGTTCACGGGCTTTGGCGGCATCAAGAACCACATCCTCCTGTTTACCGGTGGTGTTGATCAGGGAGATGTCGAGCTGGGTCATCTGCCCGATTTTCTCACGCAGGGTCATGCGGCTCAGCAGATCTCCGACCCGTTCCGTAACAGGCAGCGAGGCATCTTTGTAGGGGTGTGCTTTAATGGTATAATTGTGTTTGATTGTGTTGAGATCAGAACCTGGCTCAGGCATTCGGATTGGTTGGATATTGTGCAAATGTTTACAAAATATGGAAAATTATTTGCTTTAAATCCACCGGGGCTTCGTTCTTTTAATCCCGCTGTGAAATAATTTTGCACTACTATTCGGGCATTTTCAGATAGCCTGAATATGGTGTTGCACTGTCGGTTTTGGATGGAGGCATATGAAAACCATATGCAATACTGCCACTCATTGATTCATGATGGAGATTTATCGTCAATGCAGCCGTTGATGTGTGAAGTGGCAGATAGTGATGTCGGCAGGGCAGACTATGGGTATAAAAATATTCCATAAATAATGAAAAAAAATTGCATTAATGAGGTGTGGATTATAATTTAAAAGCGGTTCCAGTTCTTGTTGTGTTCTACTAACCAAGTGCGGGCAAATGAAGCATTATTGAATCCGTATGATATGGATAACATCAAACAGGTGATTATTATTAAAATACCTGATTTTCACTTTACAGGCGTGCGGCCCGCCCGAAAAAGGCCATCCTTGCTAACTCCGCCTGAGGGCGGTCAGCCTCGTCACCAACCCGGCTCTCTGAGCCATGAACTCTATACCTGAACCCTCCAAATCAGTCAAATCAATTAGCAAACAGCAATTATCACACAGCTCAACAGCTATCTTAAATACCCAACACCTTGGCCATACAAACTACAACCATCGACGGGGAAACCTGGTTCAAAATAACCGACCATGACAGGCTTCGCCCGTTTTTCATGAGCGTGGTGAGCAATTCCAACCACTGGATGTTCATTTCGAGCAACGGCGGTCTCACGGCAGGACGCAAAAACAGTCATTTCGCTTTGTTTCCCTACTACACCGACGACAAGATCACCGAATCTGCCGACTTCACGGGCAGCAAAACCATCTTTCGTGTTCGTACCGGTGATTCGGTCAATATCTGGGAGCCGTTTTCGGAGCGCTATGCCGGCAGGTTCAGCATCCGCAGGAATCTGTACAAAAGCTTCTACGGCAACAAGATTATGTTCGAGGAGCTTAATCATGATCTGGGCCTGACGTTCCGCTACCACTGGAATTCCAGCAATTTGTATGGATTCGTGCGCAAGTCGGAGCTTGTAAATACCTCTGATACGCCCTGCCGCCTGGAGGTGCTTGATGGCATCCAGAATATTTTACCATACGGTGTTGAGCCCGACCTGCAGACATCTTCCAGCAACCTGGTCGATGCCTACAAACGAAGCGAGCTGATTGCCGATACCGGGCTGGGCATTTATGCCCTGAGTGCCATCATTTCAGACAAGGCTGAGCCCAGTGAAGCCCTGAAAGCCAATATCGTGTGGTCGCTGGGCATAGCTAAGCAGGGACACCTGCTATCATCCCTGCAGCTCGACAGCTACAGGAAAGCGCAGCCAGTACAGGAAGAGCATGACATCAAAGGCGAAAAAGGGGCCTATTTCGTTTTGGCCGATCTGGAATTGAAACCGGGTAAAAGCACGAACTGGAAGATCATCGCCAATGTAAACCAGAATCACGGGCAGATCATCGGGCTCAACCGGGCTATCAGCGAAGACCGCGACCTTGATAAGATTATCGTTCAGGATATTGAAAGGGGAACCCGGGAGCTCAGGAAACTGACGGCCGCCGCCGACGGATTGCGCCTGACTGCCGATCCGATTGCCGATGCCCGACACTATTCGAACGTGCTGTTCAACATTATGCGGGGTGGTACATTCGATGAAAATTACCTGATGGAGAAGCAGGATGTGGTCTCTTATCTGAAGAATGCCAGCAGAGAGGTTGCCGGCAGAAACGCCGCGTTTCTGGATACACTCAAAGAGACCTTCTATCTTGACGAACTTACAGAGTTGCTCGACGGCATAGATGATCCCGACCTGTACCGCCTGTGCAAGGAGTACCTTCCGCTGAAATTCAGCCGCCGGCATGGCGATCCCAGCCGGCCCTGGAACAAGTTTTCGATTAACACCCACAGCGAGACCGACGGCTCCAAGATTCTCGATTACCAGGGCAACTGGCGCGATATCTTCCAGAACTGGGAAGCGCTGGTGCATTCGTACCCGGTCTTCATCGAAGGCATGATCTTTAAATTCCTGAATGCCACCACTTTCGATGGGTACAATCCGTACCGTGTAACCAAGGGCGGTTTCGACTGGGAGGTGATCGAGCCCGACAATCCCTGGTCGTACATCGGCTACTGGGGCGATCATCAGATCATCTATCTGCTCAAGTTCCTCGAGTTTTATCAGAAGCATGAGCCGGATGCCCTTGAGGCCCTATTCGGCAATCACTGCTTTGTGTACGCCAACGTTCCCTACCGCATAAAGCCATACAAGAACATCATTCTCGACCCGAAAAACACGATCGATTTTGATACCGCCGGTGATCTGGCCATCCGCGAGAATGTGGCAGTGAAGGGGGCCGATGCCGCCCTGCTCGGCAGCGCTAAAAGCGACATCCACCGGGTCAACTTCCTGGAGAAAATTCTTGCAACGGTGCTCTCCAAAATGTCCAATTTCATTCCCGAGGGTGGTATATGGATGAACACGCAGCGCCCCGAGTGGAACGACGCTAACAACGCACTGGTGGGCAACGGGGTTTCGATGGTTACCCTGTACTACCTCAGGCGGTTCCTCAAGTTTTTCGAGGGTGTGATCGCGGGGTCCAGGACCGATAAAATTCTGATATCCGAAGAATTGGCCGGTTTTTTCAACCGTGTTGTGCAGGTTCTGGATGAACACCGGGAACTGCTCGGCGGACGTATCGACGACATCAACCGGAAAAAAATAACCGATGCCCTCGGCCGGGCAGGCTGCACCTATCGCACCGGAGTGTACCATAACGGCTTCAGTGGTGAGAAAACGGTACTTGAGCTGGAACACATAGCCGGCTTAATCCGTATCGCCCTTGAATACCTTGAGCACTCCATCGAAGCCAACCGCAGGCCCGACCATCTGTACCATGCCTATAACCTGATGAGTTATCATGAGGATGGAATCCCGATCGAACATCTGAGTGAGATGCTCGAAGGGCAGGTCGCGGTGCTTAGCTCGGGTTATCCGGGTGCGGACGAGGCGGTGAACCTGCTCGATGCCTTGCGTAAAAGCGCGCTGTACCGTGAAGACCAGAACAGCTACATGCTCTACCCCGACAAACAGCTGCCGCGTTTTCTGCAAAAGAACAACATCCCGGAATCGATGGCAGGCAAAAGCCGGTTGCTGCAGAAACTGGTGGCCGACGGCAACCATCAGCTCGTTAGCAGGGATGAACTGGGCGGGTATCATTTCAACGGTAATTTCCGGAATTCCCGCGATGTGAAAGCCGTGCTCGCAGAACTTAAAGAGGCCGGATACGAGGCACTTGTACTTGAAGAAACTGAAACCGTTCTCCGGATTTTTGAGGAGGTGTTCAACCACAAGGCCTTCACAGGGCGCTCGGGCACATTCTACGCCTTTGAGGGGCTGGGATCCATATACTGGCACATGGTATCGAAGCTGCATCTGGCCGTTCAGGAGGTTTGCCTTGAGGCGATTAATGGAACCGGGGTCGCCGAAATTGCGGAATTGGCGGAAGTTGCGGGCAAAGCAGCGAACGCGGGCAGCTCAGCGAACGCGGAGAATCCAAAAGTCGCTGGGAATGAAGGAAGTACCGGCAGCAGCAGGCAGGGACGAATTATCAGCAGCCTGTTGAACCATTATTACGAAATCGGTGAGGGTATTGGCATCCACAAGTCGCCCGAGGTGTACGGGGCATTCCCGACCGATCCCTATTCTCACACCCCGAAACACCGGGGTGCACAGCAGCCCGGCATGACAGGCCAGGTTAAGGAGGATATCCTGGTGAGTATTGGTGAGCTCGGGGCATTTGTGGAACAGGGCAGGCTGATCTTCGAACCCCGCCTGCTACGGCAGCGGGCTTTCAGGGCCGATGCCGGTTCGCTCGAGTTTGTGGATGTAGAACAGAAAACCACTCCTGTTGAACTTCCGGAAAAGGCGCTTTGCTTCTCCTATTGCCAGGTACCGGTAATTTACCGGATCGCTGGCGAAGAAGGGGTGGAGGTCCGTTTCGCCGATCAATCAACCCGCCGGTTCAATGGAACTGCCATCGATGAGGAAACCAGCCAGCTGATATTCCGCAGAACCGGTGAGGTGATACAGATTACCGTCTCACTTCCGGCTGCCGGAACCGGCCTGGATCCCGATAACGAAAACCTGTGATGACGATCCTGACACACTGACGACTGATGTACTTGCACCACCATCGAAAGCGGAAATTCAGGCAAGTCCGGACTCCGTATAACATTAAAACATATTACCAATGGCAAACCAGGTAACCCGCCCCAGACACAAAATACCCATTCTGGAAAAGGCCGCATTCGGGTCGGGTCATCTGGTCAACAACCTGTTGCCGGGTGCACTGGGTGTTTTTCAGTTTTTTCTGCTAACTGCATTTGGAATGGACCCATTCCTGGCCGGTTTACTCGGTGGTCTTCCGAGACTGTGGGACGCCGTTACCGATCCCATCATGGGGTATATTTCCGATAATACACAATCACGATTCGGACGCAGAAAGCCGTATATATTTCTGGGTGCCATTCTGGCCGGCACGATATTCATTCTGCTGTGGCAACTCGATCCCGACGGGTCACAAACCTACAACTTCTGGTATTTCCTTCTTTTTTCAATTCTTTTCATAACGGCGAACACCATTTTTTCTACACCGCTCATCGGCCTTGGTTATGAAATGACCCCTGACTATAAGGAACGGACCAGGCTCATGGGTTTTGCACAGACCATCGGGCAGATCGCCTGGATGATCGTGCCCTGGTTCTGGGTCATCATCGCCAATCCGGATCTGTTTGAAACCCAGGCAGATGGTGTGCATCGACTGGCCGTTGTGGTAGGCGTCGGCTGTATGATTTTTGGAATAATGCCCGGATTGTTCTGCAAGGAAGTCGATCAGTCCCGCATCACCAACAGGGCCGACCTCAATTTCAGGTCCATCTTCAAAAACCTGAAAGACCTTTTGTCGAAGATAGTGGAAGTTGCAAAAAACAAACCGTTTGTGCGGCTGTGCGGCGCTACTTTCCTGGTATTCAACGGATTTCAGATGGTCGCATCGTTCAGTTATTTCATCATTTTGTTCTACCTGTTCAATGGGGATTATGGCGCAGCCGGAGCCTGGCCCGCATGGTTTTCAACCATCAGTGCTGCTACCACGGCATTCCTGGTTATTCCGGTTATAACATGGATAGCAAACAAAGTCGGCAAACGGAATGCCTTCGTTATTTCAACCATAATTTCAATTGTGGGATACATCCTGAAATGGTGGGGATTCGCACCCGGGAATCCGTGGCTGATGTTCATGCCCATTCCGCTGATGGTGTTCGGTATCGGCGGGCTCTTTATGCTGATGATGAGCATGACGGCTGATGTGTGTGACCTTGACGAGTTGAACAACGGGATGCCGCGCAAGGAAGGTACTTTCGGTGCCATCTACTGGTGGATGGTGAAACTGGGCCATGGTGTGGCGCTGGTACTGAGCGGACTCGTTCTCAAGATTGTGGGATTTGATCAGAACGCCACCATTCAGGCTGCCGATACACTCACCAATCTTCGGATCGCCGACATTGTAATTCCTGCCTTAACAGCCGCCCTCGCTATCTGGGTGATGTGGGGCTACGATCTGACCGAAGAGCGGGCCGAGGAGATTCAGAAGGAATTGGTGAGCCGCAGGGGTGAGCTGTAGTGAACGAATGCCGGACATTTTGGCACGCTGGAGTAAGTTCTAAAGTTCATGAAGCTCGTTCAAAGACCTGTTGGTGCCGGGCCGGTTTTCTCATTAGACCAACAGTCTCACTCCGGTGCTTTCTTACCTGAAAGCAGATAGAACACCCCCATTAGCAGCACGATCGCAACGGAATGGTACGAGTCGCCAAACAGGGCCCAGGCAAGCATGGCGATGAAGGGCATCACTAAAACCATAATGTGTATGCGAATCATCTCTGAGTGGGCGGGCACGAACATCCTCTTCCACGGGCTCACATGTACAAAGTCGCGCCAGTTGGCAATTAGGGTACCCAGGGCCATAGGCCAGAAGGCAGCAAGCAGGTACCCGACCGGAGTATAGAAATCGGAGTTGATGAAGCCGTTGCGCCCGAAATACTCATGGGGTTCCATCTCGGCGAAGAAGGAGAGCAGGGCCCCGTAGATGGAAAACAGGAACGCGTAGATGTAGAGTATGACAGGGGTGATGGCCAGGATCAGCACGGCCGTTACCAGCAGGAATACGGCGGGGGAGACCTTCGAAAGCCACGGAATATGCTTTTCGACAGCAGATTTCAGGGAGCCGCTGGCAACGATCGTATGCAGCGCCCCCGATATAACGCAGAAGGCCGCGTACATCAGCCCGGCCAGCCAGGTGCTCCAGCAGAACTCCTGAAGTGTCCACCCGCCGGTTACTGCGAATGTGGCGGCCAGCAGAAAGCCGGTCAGGGCATATATGCCTGGTGCTATGTTCATTATTTCTGAATCAGGGTGCAGCCTGCGGTTTACGGTTTACAAGTGAGACTATTTGAAGGAAGTAATTAAATGTATGG
>RECM01000114.1 GCA_007694035.1 Balneolaceae bacterium | reverse complement strand
AAAATGTGGCTTGTGACCGGGTATCAGATGTTACAAAGTGAGTAGTTGATGCATCATAGTCCGCTTGAGCAAACAGTTTAGAGTCGTTTGGAATTATTGCTCTCGGAATGAGTTCAGCCCGCGTAATATTTTTTTGAGCGAAGATTGTTTGAGCGAATTCACCTGCTCTTTTAGCGTGATCCAGATTAAATGGTACTACCTGTAAATTGCGTAATGGAAGTTCTGATATATCGCCCATGACACAATATTCAGCAATTGAAATAGTCGAAATGCGAGTTACTATTTCATTGTCGATAAAATATTTGAAATAATCTCGTGCATTTTTATGAAGCGGATCTTCATCATTTAGAAGCCTGATGAAAAAACTTGTGTCAAGCAAAACACTATGCCTCATAATCTCCTCTTAATTCACCCAGCCACAAATCAGGATTGACGTCACGCCAACTACTTTTAGCCTTTTGAATAAGTGTGTTAAGATAAGATTCATCGAATTTTGGTGAATAGTCTATGAGCTCCAGAAGCGTCAGTGAACCTTTGTCGAATTCACCCGTTTCAATATTTTGCTTACCTACAGCCCTTACCCCAAATTTTTTATAAAGAAAATTCTCTTCGCGTTCTCTTATAAATTCCTTATCAGTATCAATGGTCAAAGAGCCATACTCTTCTGTATCGATGTGGATGTTGGCTTTATTCTTTCCACCGGCATTCGTGAGTGTTCCGTAAAAATACAATTCGGCATCTACCATTATATTATCTGTCCTGACAAACTGTGAGTCCGGGCTAATTATGAGATTCGCATCATCATTTATTGAAGTATAAAGTTCAAACTCATAGTTCTTCTGATAAGAAACCTGCTGGATATTCTCAATCGCCTGCGCTGTCTTTAATTCAAGAAAATCTATAGAATTTGCTTTCTGTATTTGTATTAATACAGCACTAAAACCGATTACTGCCTGTATGCTTGTTTTAAAAATATGTCTGACAGAACCCTCTTCGATATTGTAGGTAATAATAGAGCGATCTTTTTTGTTTGTCGGGTACAACAAATCCTCAATGTTTTTTAACATCGAACCGATTTCTTTCACATCGTAGTTATCTGGCGACAGATCAAGTTGACCGATCTTTCCCTTTACCCGAATTTCTATGCTTGCGAATTTATCCATAAAATAAATGTAACTGATTCCTCTGAAATTAGGAAATATTCAGCTTTCAGAATCGCCATACAGATAGATGGAGGTTACTCATCAGCTTTGGTTTTCCTGCCTTGCATTGTCACGTCCCGGGATGATCAAAATCACCAAAACAACCAAAACCGTTGATTATTTAACCGCGCAAATCCATGTCCAACGGAATGTCAGTTAGAATAATGCCAATACCGGACCAGACCTGGTGCGATGGGCGTTTTGCTCCGGTAAATAGAGTAATGTAACTCAGTCAATCCCCGTCACCCGTAAAACTGCCCGCTTTTCTTTGCCATAAATGCCAGAATTTCGGCCGGTTTGAACCGGATTCCATGCTGACCTTCAAGCTTGTCGAGCCGGGTGAATATATTTGACGCCCCCTCGCGGTCAATGTAGCGGAAAGGGCCGCCCAGGAAGGGCGGAAAACCGAGGCCGAGAATAGCCCCGAGATCGCCGTCGGCGGGCGAGAGCAGGATTTCGTCCTGCAGGCAGAGCAGGGCTTCGTTCACCATGGCCATGAGAAGGCGCTCCTGAATGATTGCCGGCGTAACCGGCCGGCGTTTGGGCCCTCCGAAAAAGCTGTAAACATCCTGGTTCACCTCTTTCTTTTTGCCCCCCTTGCCCGAATAGGTGTAGAAGCCCTTATCGTTTTTGCGGCCGGCGTATCCGGCTTCACTCAGTTTTTCGGCGGCCTTGCTGCCCTCCACGCCCCGGTCTTTGAATTTGGCCCCCATCACCCCGGCCACATGGGCGGCCACGTCGATGCCAACCTCATCCATCAGGACGAGCGGACCGACAGGGAAGCCCAGTTTTTTCATGGCTTTGTCGATCTCGTCGATGGCGGCGCCTTCCTCGAGCAGCAGCATGGCTTCGTTCATGAAGGGTGCCAGGATGCGGGTGGTGTAGAAGCCCGGGCCGTCGTTCACCACGATCACCGTTTTACCCTGCTTCATGCCCACTTCAATGGCGGTATGCAAGGCGCGGTCAGTCGTTTTTTTCGTTTTGATGATCTCGAGCAGGGGCATCTTTTGGACGGGCGAAAAGTAGTGCATCCCCAGCACCAGCTCGGGACGTTTCGAACCGGCCGCGATGTCGGTTATGGGCAGCGACGAGGTGTTCGACGCAAAGATGCAGTGGTCGGGCACCACGGCTTCGACCTCGGCAAGCACCTTGTGCTTGATATCCAGATCCTCAAAAACGGCTTCAATTACCAGGTCGGCCTTTTCAAACCCGCGGTAATCGCCGGTCGGGTGGATGAGGCTGCTGGTACGGTCGCGCTCGAAGGGGGAAATGATCCGCTTGCCGCGCTTTTTGTCGAGCTCCTGCCAGATTCCGGCATAGCCCTTGGCCGCCGACTCCAGGTCGCGGTCTTTCAGAAGCACCCGGTACCCGCCGCCGGCCGATACATCGGCGATGCCCGAGCCCATCAGCCCGGCACCGAGTACCCCGATTGTACCTGCTTTCCCGATCAGGGATTTGTCGAGGCGTTTTTTTGAGTCGGTCATGGCAAAAAACAGGTTCACCAGGGCGCGGCTCTGCGGGGTGAAGACCAGGCTTGTGAAGGCGCGGGTCTCGAATTCACGGCCATCACGCCGGCTGGCCGTTACCGCTTTTTCGACGGCTTCAATGATTTTGGGCGGGGCCGGATAGTTGCCCAGTGTTTTGGCCTCCACCGTTTCGCGGGCCTTTTTTAAGGCAATTCCGCGCAGGAAAGTCTGAGTGAGGGCCCTGTCCATCAGGGCGATCTTCCGTTTCGGTTTCCATCCCGTTGCCAGCTTTTTCGCCACATTAAGGGCAGCTGTGCGGAGTGCGTATTTGTGTGTCATTTCATCCAGAAGGCCCATTTTAAGGGCTTGACGCGGATAGACGTTTTTGCCCGTGAGCATGATATCGAGCGCTTTGGGCACACCCACCAGCCGTGGCAGGCGCTGCGTGCCGCCCGCGCCCGGCAGCAGTCCAAGTTTGACCTCGGGCAGTGCGAAACGGGTATCCTTGTGGTCGGTGCCGATGCGGTAGTGGCAGGCCAGGGCTACTTCCATACCGCCACCCATAGTAGTACCGTGCATGGCGGCGATAACCGGTTTCGGAAAGGCCTCAATACGGTCGAGCAACGTGTTTCCCTCGCGGTTGAACTTTTCCATGGCCTCCGGCGTATCGAGGCTCTGAAACAATTTGATGTCGGCCCCGGCTATAAAATTGTCGGGTTTGCCGCTGATCAGAACCACAGCCTGAATGGCCGGGTCTGCCTCGATCCCGTCGAGCAGGGTGTGCATTTCGGGGATCATCTCGCGGCCCAGTACATTCATGCGTTCGCCCGGCTGATCGAGGATCATGAACAGGATGCCGCCTTCAATTTCTTTTCTGAGGTAGTTCGTTTTGGTATCCATAACAGGTTTGATCAGGCTTCCGGATGACGTTTCAGAACGATAGCGTGGCCGAGACCGCCGGCGGCGCATGCAGCCACAAGCCCCCACTCGCCGTCTTCATCGATCAGGCGGTTCACGGCGGTGGTAACCAGGCGGGCCCCGGTAGCACCGAACGGATGGCCGAGCGAGAGCGATCCTCCCCTTGTGTTCATTTTATCGAGGGGGATTGCACCAAAGGCAGCCGGCTTTCCGAGATAGTCTTTTGCGAATGAATCCGACCCAAGGGCATTCAGAACGGCCAGTACCTGTCCGGCAAAGGCCTCGTGCAGTTCGAACACGTCGATGTCGGCCGGATCGAGCCCCGCGGCATCCATCACCTTCGGGATGGCCAGGGCCGGGCCGAGCAGAAGGTCTTCATCCGGGTTCTGGGCCACATAGGTGTACTGACCCAGATACGCTTTCGGTTTCAGGCCGAGCTCAAGGCATTTTTCCTCGCTCATTATGAGGGTTGCTGAGGCCCCGTCGGTGAGGAATGAGCTGTTACCCGCCGTTACCGTGCCGTGAGGCTTTACAAAGGCCGGACGCAGGGACGAAAGCTTCTCCATCGTGCTGTCGCCGCGTACACCATTATCGGATGTGACCGGTTTAAAATCGGGCTCGACCAGTGCAGGTACCAGCTCATGACTGAACAGACCGTTTTGTGCTGCTTGGGCAGCGAGCTGATGCGACCTCAGCGCGTATTCGTCCTGTTCGGACCGGCTTACCCCGAATTTTGCAGCCAGAATGTCGCAGCTCTGCCCCATTGTCTGCCGGGTTGAAAACTCCGTAATCGACGGCAGTTCGGGCAGCAGGTCGGCCGGCCTCAGCCCTTTCATGATTTTCAGTACATCCCCGATGCCTTTGATCCGGCCAGACTGCACCAGTTTTTTGCGGAGCTTCGGCCTGAGGCGGATCGGCACATCGCTCATGGTTTCCACACCTCCGGCCACCACTATATCGGCCTGGCCGGTGCGGATCAGGTCCATGCCGGCGGTTATGGCCGCGTTCGACGATATGCACGCCATGGTAACCGTATAGGCCGGCACGCTCAGCGGATAACCGGCGCCAAGGGCTGCCTCCCTTGCTACGTTGGTGGTCTTTACCTCCTGAATCACACTGCCCATGATGATGCGGTCGATGGCGGCAGGATCAATGGCATTGCGTTCAAGCAGCGATTTCAGCACGATACGGGCGAGGTCATAGGCCATCAGGTTGCGGTAACCCGTACCGGAGCGCTGAAAGGGTATCCGGCAGCCGTCGACCAGCACTGTTTTTTTCATATCCGGGAGTTCATGGAAATTATCAAATGTCGTATTTCCACCTATAGTAAAGAATGGCCGGCAGTTCTACAATCGAAATCGGATGTATCGATCAATAACCTGCCGCCTGACCATCGGCCCTTGATTCGGAAGCCCCGAAGTAGACACCCTTCTCATGGTCGCGAAGTATGCCCTGGTACCGGCCGTAAAATCCGCCGCCTATCTGCACCGAATGCCCGCGGCTGCGAAGCCCCCGAACCACCTGATAACCGATCGACGATTCTATGTTCACCCTCCCGCCGTCGGTGAGCATATCGGCCCGGGGCGCGGTCGGATCGGTAGAGCCTTCATGGCTCCAGCGCAGCGCGTCGCCCGCTTCCTGGATGTTCATGCCGAAATCGATCACATTCGTGAGCACGCTCACATGTCCGATCGGCTGGTACTCGCCGCCCATCACCCCGTAGGTGAACCACGGACGCCCGTCTTTCATGGCAAATCCCGGTATAATGGTATGGAACGGGCGCTTGCCCGGCTCATATACGTTGGGATGCTCCGGATCGAGCGAAAACAGTTCGCCGCGGTTCTGGAAGCTGAACCCTGTTCCCGGGACCACAAAACCGGTACCCATCCCACGATAATTGCTCTGGATGAGCGAAACCATGTTCCCGTGCCGGTCTGCGGTGGTCAGATAGATCGTATCGCCATCGCGGAGGCCTTCAACCCCGGTCGTCAGGCGCCGGGCCGCCCTCTCCCCGATCAGTTCCCTGCGCTCCGCGGCATATTCCTTTGAGAGCAGGGTTTCGTAGGGTACATCATAAAAAGACGGATCGGCATAGTGTTTGGCCCGGTCTTCAAAAGCCAGCTTTTTCGCCTCAATCATCACATGAAGCGTCTGTTCGCTCGCGAAACCCATCGATGCCAGGTCGTACCCCTCAAGGATATTCAATATCTGGAGCACGGCTGTTCCCTGGTTGTTGCCGCCCACCTGGTAGATGTCGTAGCCGCGGTAGTTTACTGTGGCGGGATCGACCCACTCCGACGTGTGGTTGTCGAAATCCTCGAAGCGCAGGTAACCGTTGTTTTCGCGCATCCATGCGTCGATGTTCCGGGCGATCTCGCCGCGGTAGAACGCGTCGCGCCCATGTTCTGCCAGCAGGCGGAAGGTATTGCCGAGATCGGGATTTTTAAAAATCTCGCCTTTTTCGGGCCCGCGGCCGTCGATAGTGAATGTATCGTAAAATGCTCCGGGCTGTGTTTGCAAACGCGGTACACTACGGCGCCAGCCGGCCGAGATATCTTCCGAAACGGGGAATCCGTTCTCCGCATAAAAAATGGGCTGCTCAAGGATGTCGTTCATAGGAACCGATCCAAAGCGCTCATGCAGTTCAAACCAGCCGTCGACCGCGCCCGGTACCGAAACAGAGAGCAGGTTCAGCGGGGGGATGCTCTCGCTGCCGAGTTCATCCAGTTCCTGCAGCAGTCGCTCGTATGTCAGGTCCAGCGGTGATCGTCCGCTGGCGTTCAGGGCATACACCTTTCCGCTCTCCTGATGCCAGACCAGGGCAAACAGGTCGCCGCCGATCCCGTTGCCGGTGGGCTCCATCAGCCCGATGGCGGCGTTGGCGGCGATGGCCGCGTCGATGGCGTTGCCTCCCTTTTTCAGGATATCGAGCCCAACCTGGGTAGCCAGCGGCTGACTGGTTGCCACCATGCCGTGTTGTGCGATCACCTCGGAGCGGGTAGCGAACGGAAGGCCGGATGGGCGGTCGATCTGGGCAAGGGCAGGCAGAATATCGCTGGTTAACAACAATATCGCGCAGAAAAGCGGGAACAGGGTTTTTTTCATAATCGTACAGATTTCACAGACATACATCATTGAATTGAGATACCGGTGCGGTATTCCTGTGAATCTATACAAAAAAACCCTTGCAGGCTATCGGCATGCAAGGGTTTTTCAATGTGGGTGGTGAGGGATTCGAACCCCCGACCCCCTGCTTGTAAGGCAGGTGCTCTGAACCAGCTGAGCTAACCACCCGTAAGGGTTGCCGTCTGTTTCGGCAAGACTATAAATATACGCATGGTTGGTATCATTTATCAATATGGATTTTAAAAATATCGGGTAGGGTATTCACTGTATTTCTTTTGTGCGGTTCACATCATTTCACCGCCATCAGCAGCACGTAAGCACATCAGCACATCAGCAAGTCAGAACATCAGCACGTCAGCGAATCGCACTTTTTTTTGTAAGCACTGTAAGGGATAACACTTATTTGCATCTATAATAATCCTAAACATGCTAACGGGGTAGTAACTTAAACTGCTGATGAAAACATTACAACATTACGGGAACCGCAGCGACAAGCTGAACGGATCAAACGCTGTGACAAACGATGCAACAACTATCGCATGGGCAAGCATCCTGGGCCATGGCAGCCTGGGCGGACACCAGTTCCTCAGGCTTCGGCGCGTGGGACGGCATACTGTCCATTTCCTCTGTAAAACACTGCTCCTGATAATCGATATCGAACCCGATGTGCGCCCGGATCCACTGCATCAGATGAAGATGATCCGCCGCACCATGGAGCTGCGAAATATGGGGTTTTACACCATGCGGTTCTATGAACACGAAATCCTTACCTATCCAAATCAGGTAAAAAAACTGATACAGAACCGGGCTGAAATACTGGCCATGAAACAACAGTACAGGTTGAGGGCCTACTGATTGGGCCGGGATCTATTTCCCGATCTGCCCAACGCTCAGCTCCCTGAACAGTTTCACAATTGTGCCCTTTTTGTTCCGGCGCGCGGCATAACGGGCAAGCCGGTCATGGTTGATCTGATGGTTTCGAAGTACCCGGGTGATGAAATCCCGCATCATTTTGCCCTGATAGCGGCGCAACAGGTCGGGCTCGGCCAGCAGGTCAACGATCAGCTTCTCTGCCGATGGCCGTGGTACGCCATCATATTCATCGAGCGGTGCTTCTGATATGAGCGGCATAACAATCACCGGATTTACATGCATGGGTACATACCGTTCAAGGATTGTGCGGTCGGGTACCAGGAACAGGGATGTGGTATATTCCCGGAACAGGTCGAATACCGTTTCAACCGCCACGCGGTCTGCCTCGGCAATGATCACAGATCCGGCCGTTTCCACACCCAGAAAACTGTCTAGCGATTTGGTGCTCCAAACACAACAACGGATATGCGGAAGTTGACCGGAAATCCGCTCATACCACTCTGTCTCGTCATTGCCGGGCGGTAACCGGAACGGTTCCCTGCCTCCAACTGCATACCGCCCGCGCCCGGTTGCACTGATGATCCCTTTCTTCCGCAGGTAATGCACCCGCGAAAGCAGTGTGTTTTCGTTGAGACCAGGCTCCTGATCCGTGTAAAATCCACGGATGTCGGCCAGTGTAAACCCCGGCCGGCCGGCGAAAACGGTTGCTATTTCGTCAGAACGGAGTTTGTCGGACATACTTGCATCGTTTTGTTAATCTGATAGGATTCCATCTGATGGAATACAATATAAAGCATTATATGTAAATATTGCCGGATATTTTAACCTGTGTAACTGCTTTTTTTTACCTACCTTTGTAAGGATTATCTCCACTTGTACTCTTTATTTATATCCTGTATGAACCGGCGCTACTTGACTGCATCATATAGTTGAATTATTTGAACCACATCGGCAACCTGCAATAATCAACACCACAAAACCTGCAATAATTAACACCACAACCGGATATTTCCACATCAACCAGATGATCGATCAGGCCCAATCCATTCTCAGGGAGACGTTCGGATATGAATGCTTCCGTCCGCTGCAGGGTGAAGTAATCTCCCAGGTACTTCAGCGAAAAGATACACTGGTAATTATGCCCACCGGAGGCGGCAAATCGCTCTGCTACCAGATTCCGGCAATGCTGTTCGACGGTCTCACCGTGGTAGTATCCCCCCTGATATCCCTGATGAAAGACCAGGTCGGCCAACTCGATGAGTATGGTGTGCCCGCTGTTTTCCTCAACAGCACACTTGGTCCGGACAAATACATAGCAAACGCCGAAAGGGTACGAACGGGGGAAGCCAAAATGCTCTATGTAGCCCCTGAAACTCTGCTCAATAACCGCACGCGCGATCTGCTGGCAGGTGTTAAGGTCGACTGCTTCACCATCGATGAAGCCCACTGTATCTCGGAGTGGGGGCACGACTTCCGTCCGGAATACCGGCAGCTGGCGGCCTTCAGGCGCAACTTCCCGGAAGCTGTCTGCCTGGCACTCACCGCAACGGCAACGCCGAGGGTCCGGGAAGACATCCGGACCACCCTGCAGATGGACAAGTCGGAGGTATTTGTGGCCGGGTTCGACCGTGCCAACCTTTTCCTTGAAATCACTCCCAAGGTGAATCCGCTGTGGCAGATACTCGATTTCATAAAGCCGAGAAAAGAGCAGTCGGGCATCATCTACTGTTTCTCGCGCAGGCAGGTCGACGAGCTCACTTCCGACCTGGAAAGCCACGGATATTCCGTCAGGCCCTATCATGCCGGTCTTAAAGAAGAAGAGCGTACTGCGAACCAGGAGGCATTTATCCGCGACGATGCCCTGATCATAGTGGCCACCATCGCCTTCGGCATGGGCATCAACAAGCCCGATGTCCGCTATGTGATCCACCACGATCTTCCCCAGAATATCGAATCGTATTATCAGCAGATCGGCCGGGCGGGCCGCGACGGAGAAAAGGCACACTGCCTGTTGCTCTACAACCATGGCGACACCCAGAAAATCCGCTACTTCATCGACCAGAAACCGGACAAGGAGAAACTCATCGCCCAGCGTCACCTCGATGCCCTTGTCGATTACATCGAAGGTGGCACCTGCCGCAGGCCTCCCCTGCTGCGCTATTTCGGCGAAGAGTATAACGGCAGGCTGTGTGAGATGTGCGACAAATGCCTTACCGGCGAAGATAAAACCGGGGATGTTACCGAACAGGCAAGAAAGTTCCTCTCCTGCGTGGTCCGTACCGGTGAAACGTTCGGAGCCGCCTACATCAGCGACATCCTGCGGGGTTCGGAAGCCAAAAAAGTTCTCAGCAACGGCCATCATAACCTGAGCACACACGGAATAGGCCGCGAGTGGCCGAGGCAGAACTGGATACAGCTTTCGAGGCTGCTGATCCGTTCGGGATTTCTGCACAAAGACCCCGAATACGGTCAGCTCCGGCTCACCCCTGCTGCCCGGGGAGTACTGAAAGGCGATACTCCTGTTATGGGCAGTTTCGATACAGCAGAAACAAACAGTTTGCCGCCCATTATTATAGAATATGACCGGTACCCTACGGGCAATGGAAAAAAGGCAGGCAAAAAACAGCGGTTTGCCCAGCGTGTTCATGAACCCGATGTTGCGGCAGGTTACAATGCTGGCCTTTTCGAGGAATTACGCAAACTGCGGAAAAAAATGGCCGATCAGCGGGGAATTCCGCCCTATGCCATTTTCCCCGACAGAACGCTTAAGGAGATGGCTGCCCGCCTGCCGCAAAACCTGCAAGCAATGGCAACCATACACGGCGTCGGTGCGACTAAACTGCACAAGTATGGCGATGCGTTTCTCGGGGAGATCAGGCTGCATATAAAATAAACCGGCACACTGAATACCTGGTGTGAGCGTGGCCATCCGATTTGAATACCGGCTATCGGGAAAATGCCTCAGTTGCCTCAGGTGCCAGGGTTGCCTGGGTTGCCTGCGGCTTCAAACCGCTCAACGATGCGCTGGTTCATTAGCCGGCGGTAATTTTCATATTCATACACCCGCGCGGTGAATTCGTGCTGAAACTCGCCATCGCTGCAGTGGATGTTTACCCGCTGCGGGTTGTCGGTTTCGGATACCACAACACGGATATCGCCAAGTTTGTAGGATTCAATCTCTCTGGACATGCTGCAAAATACACTTTTTTCGGGTATTGACCGTGGGAACAAAACCAAGTTAATAACATCAGATCTGGTAGGTAACTTCGTTAAATCGGTACGTCGGTACGTCTTATGATTCGCTAAATCAAAGGGATCAGGATTTGGCCGGGATCGCGCCCTTTTTGATATCCGATTCATAAGACGTAGCGACGTAGCGATATGCGATCTTGTGCCGAAACTTCGTTAAATCGGTACGTCGTTACGTCTCATGAATCGCCAAATCAAATGAATCAGGCTTTGGCCGGGATCGCGCCCTTTTTGATATGTGATTCATAAGACGTAGCGACCCGGCGATATTCGATCTGGTGCCGGAACTTCGTTAAATCGGTATGTCGTTACGTCTTATGAATCGCCAAATCAAAGGGATCGGGATTTGGGTAGTAGCGCGATTTTTTGATATCCGATTCATAAGACGTAGCGACCCGGCGATATTCGATTTGGTTATTACTCGTGTGCTTGATACGTGTCACTCATCCCGCGACCGGGTTTCGGCGATATACTTTTCAACATTATTTTCCAGAACACTCAGCGGTACGCTGCCGCTGAGTAGTACCACATCGTGGAATTCGCGAAGGTCGAACCGGTCGCCAAGCATCTCTTCAGCATGCTCACGGAGTTCTCGGATCTTCAGCTCTCCCGTCTTGTAGGCGAGAGCCTGACCGGGCCAGAAAATGTAGCGGTCGACCTCGGTGGTAATGTTATGGATCGTCAGGGCCGAATTGGCTGCCATAAAGTCGATGGCTTCCTGCCGGCTCCATCCTTTGGCATGAATACCGGTATCGACTACCAGGCGCAAGGCCCGCCACATCTCATAGGAGAGCCGTCCGAAGTTGCTGTAAGGATCTTCGTAGAAGCCCATTTCGAGGGCAAGCCGTTCGGAATAGAGCGCCCAGCCCTCCACGAACGCGGTAACACCGCCAAAGAGCCGGAATTTGGGCAGACCTTCGAGTTCCTGTTGCAGGGCGAGCTGCAAGTGGTGACCGGGCACGGCCTCATGGAATGAAAGGGCCTCTACTTCATACAGCGGCCGGCTTTTCAGATCGTAGGTATTCACATAGTAAAATCCGGCGCGTGTACCATCAGCGGCAGGGCTGTTGTAGTAGGCCGTGGTGGTTCGTGGTGCCAGGTAATCGGGCACGGGACGGATTCCATAGGGCATGCGCGGCAGGGTTTTGAAAAAGCGGGGAAGTGTTCCGTCCATCTTCTTTAGTGCCAGGGCCGTCGTTTTCATCAGTTCCTCCGGCGTTTCGGCATAGAACCGCGGGTCGGTGCGCAGAAAATGGACAAACTCATCGAAGGTACCGTCAAAGCCGACCTCATCGATAATCCCGAGCATTTCATCTCTGATCCTGGCTACCTCACTTAGTCCGCGCTGATGGATTTGGTCTGGGGACATATCCGTGGTTGTATACCTCCTCACCAGGTGCACGTAGTATTCCATCCCTCCGTCAAGACCGGAGATTCCCGGTTCGGCCGGGGCGGCGGGAATGTACTCATCACCCAGGAAATCGCGCAGCTTTCTGTAGGCGGGCACGACTATATTCATTACCGCATCAGCACCCTCCTGCTCCAGCCTCTGCTGATCGGCCTCAGAAATTGACGGGGGAAATTCCAAAAAAGGAGCATAGAGTAGACTTTCTGTATGGTCATTTACCACATGGGCCTCAACCGATGGCACATAGGGGCCGAATACGACTGCCGGCCTGACCCATCCGGATTCTATTCCGAAACGCATCCGGTCGATGTGGTCATTGTTGTGGCGCCGGAAATCGCGCAGCCTGGCGATGTAGTTTTCGTAATCACCGACCGTGTTCAGCGGAACCCGGTTGGGCATTTCGGCAAAGCTGGCGTGCCAGTCCCACCATCCGTTAATTGGCAGGCGCCATGCTCCGAGCTCAAACGCTTCGATACTGATCCGGAGCGTCATTTCGAACATGTCGTAGTTGATCATGTCCTGATCCGAAAGGGCCGACCGGTCGATTGACTTCAACCGTTCCAGAAAACCCGACAAAACTTTATGGTCGTTTGTGAGAGCTTCCAGGCTTTCATCAGCAAGCTGGTCGTTGAACCGGGTATCGCCGTAGCTGGTGGCAAACATGGGGTTCCGCGTGAGATTGTGCTCCCAGTGATCATCAAACAGGGAATAGAGTTCGCTGCGTGCGTCATCGCCAGACGGCATAAAACCGGCCGCGATAAGCAGCAGGGCAAGCAAAAGTGTTTTTCTCATGGTCATTTTGGTTGTTTGAGCCACGAAGGTAACAAAACTTCCGCATTGGCAACAATATTTCACTTCGTTTTTGAGCTTTGGGGCGGGGCGGGGTATATTCCCTGATAACCTTAAAACAGCATCCTTGAACGAACTAAAATTTAAACAACACCGTAAAAACCTGGTCAGTGAACTCAGGGATAAAGGAATTTCAGACGAAACCGTACTGAATGCCATTCTGAGCGTGCCCAGGCACAAGTTTATCGACACTGCCCTGGGCAACCGCGCCTATGAAGACAGCGCACTTCCGATTGAAATGGGCCAGACAATTTCACAGCCCTACACCGTAGCCCGACAGACAGAACTGCTGGGAATCAGCCCGGGGGAAAAAGTACTGGAAATAGGCACAGGATCGGGGTACCAGGCCGCCATTCTTTGTGAGATGGGGGCAGATGTGTACAGTGTTGAACGCCACAAGGAGCTGTATGAGCGTTCCCGTGAGCTGCTCAAGATGCTTGGCTACCGGGCCAATCTGAAATGCGGCGACGGTACCCTCGGCTGGAGCGCCTACGCCCCTTACGATGCCATTGTTGTTACGGCCGGCGCCCCCATCGTACCAAACGAACTGACGAAACAGCTCAAGATCGGCGGCACGCTCGTTGTACCGGTCGGCGATGCCGACAAGCAGGCCATGCTCCGGATTATCCGACTCGACGAAAACCGCTTTGAGGAAGACTCCTTTTCCGATTTCAAATTTGTACCACTGATCGGGAAACAGGGCTGGGATGGCTAGAAAATCAGGAATCTCAACAGGCTAACCTGATTCATTTGCCGGCTGTTTCAACCTTGTACCATACACCAAATATATCTGCATCCACATCATCTGAGGATTTAAACAGGTCACATCCAGCCAAAGTGACAAATAAGAAGCAGAATATAAAAGTTGAATATCTCAAGACGATTTCGATATGGTAAACGGTGTATTTACAGTATAACGGTCTGGCGGGTAAAAGGCGAGGCGGCCAATCAGCCCCGGGTGCAACCTGTTCAAGCCGCTTTCCATACAATTTTCATACAGGCAGTAAGCAATACTAATTCGTATCCCGTTGGCAAACCAAGTACGCGTAACAGGTAATAAAGCAGAAATCCTGCACTGCACCTGTAATATATACGGCACGTTCATAAGTGTTCCCGGGGGTGTGTCGGGGCAACGGGGCTGGTTTACAGTTGTCTGCAAGGATATGCTGGATAACTGAGAGCATTAATCACTTAATCCGGGATGATTGGTTGATGAAGTTTTATATGACACTCTGAATCAAAAAAAATTTTGTAAATAAAGCGTTTAAAATATATACTATATATAAATATATATATTCTGTTAAACTATGGCACTGAGTATTAAAAACCCTGAGGTAGATCGATTAGCCCGTGAATTGGCAGATGTAACCGGTGAGAACATTACAGAAGCCATTTGCAAAGCCCTTGAAGAGAGATTGGAAAAGGAGAAAGGCAAAAGACCTGGTAAAGTTATCATGGATGAAATTCAGCGTATTCGCAATAGAGTTGCGCGTCTTAAGAGGATTGACCAAAGAAGTGATGACGAGTTGATCGGCTATGATAACCACGGAATTCCCGGGTAAACATATGGTACTTGATACTTCGGCAGTAATCGCAATACTTCAAAACGAACCCGGGTCAGATGATCTGATAACAAAGCTTCAGAAAGCAAAGGGGCTGAAAATATCGGCTGCCTCTGTTGTAGAGGCTGGAATAGTAATGTTATCCAGGTACGGTGATGCAGGTGAAATTGAAGTTGACCAGTTTCTGCATCGTCTGGGTATCAAGGTAATTTCCGTAACAGAGGCACATGCAGAACTGGCAAGATCAGCCTACCGCAGATTTGGTAAGGGGAGACATTCTGCCGGTTTAAATTATGGCGATTGTTTTTCGTATGCGCTGGCATCATCGCTTCATGAACCGCTTTTATATACTGGTGAAGATTTTAGCCAAACCGATCTTCCTGAATTTGAGGAGTGAAACCCAAAATCAAAACAGAACCCACCGCATTCATAAAACGTGCCGCCGGATGCAAATGATGAAAGATCTATTCCGACAATAACTGCATCAATTACAAAGGCTTTCAAATCGTTTAACACCTTCAGATTGTCACTTTTCTAATGCAAAAAGCAGGTTTTGGTTAAGCCTTAAATTGTTTCAGTAAAGTCCAAAAACAGTTCCGGTCTATATTAACATCCTGTTCCGGTACCACCGGTGCAGTACTCGAAACAAGTCACCATCCCTGCAGGGCCTGATCCGGGTTGGCTTTTCAACTATTTATACCCGATCTGATATGAATAAGCTGGCTTTGTTTGGGCATAAACTCGGGCCGATAATAACAGAGGATCGCGATGAGCTATAGAAAAGCTTTAAACTGAAGTCGACTTCTGTTTAAATGACACTAAAGCCGGGGTATTAGAAGAGACAGAATCCGGTTAAACACCTATTTATTGTCGCAGAAGGCGATTTTAGATATACATCTGGAATGGTAAAAAGTGGGCCTGGAGGGATTTGAACCCCCGACCAATCGATTATGAGTCGACTGCTCTAACCACTGAGCTACAGG
>RECM01000066.1 GCA_007694035.1 Balneolaceae bacterium | reverse complement strand
CATCAGCGAAAGTGTGTCGGCGTGCTGTTCTTCGGTTTCGCCGCAAAATCCGGTAATGATGTCGGTGGAGAGGGAGACACCGGGTATAAGGTCCCGCATATTTCCGATGAGTTCGAGGTACTCCTCCCTGGTATAGGGCCGGCGCATACGTTCCAGGATTTCCGAATTGCCCGACTGGGCCGGTATGTGGATGTAGCTGCACAGGTTCGGTTGCTCCGCAATTACATGCAGCAGGTCGTTGGGGAAATCTTTTGGGTGGGATGTCGAAAACCGGATCCGCATCTCGGGATCAACCTGGCTGGCCTTGTACATCAGGTCGGCGAAGTGCACACCGTTGTCGTTGTATGAATTTACATTCTGCCCCAGAAGGGTGACATCGTGGTAGCCCTGGTCGCCGAGCTGTTTCAGTTCATCCTGAATGCTCTGCCAGGGCCGACTTCGCTCACGTCCACGGGTGAAGGGCACTACGCAGAAAGAGCACATATTGTCGCATCCACGCATTATGGAGACAAACGCGGTTACCCCGTTACCGGTGGTGCGAACAGGGGCGATGTCGGCGTAGGTCTCTTCCTGGGACAGCAGCACGTTTACGGCTTTGCGCCCGTCCGTCACTTCACTGATCAGGTTGGGGATGTCGCGGTAGGCGTCGGGTCCGACCACAATATCGACGAGTTTCTCTTTTTCAAGGAACCGTTCACGAACCCGTTCGGCCATACAACCAAGCACGCCTACTATAAGATCGTCTTTCTTCTGCCGCTTGAGTCCGCGGAACTCCTTGAGCCGGTTCCAAACCCTGGTTTCCGCGTTTTCGCGGATAGAGCAGGTATTTACGAATATGATATCGGCCTCTTCGGCCGAATGAATGGGCTGCATTCCATTATCGATCATGATGGAGTTCACGATTTCGGAATCGGCAAAATTCATCTGACAGCCGTACGTCTCTATGTAAAATTTACGCTGGTTCAATGGCATACGTTTTGATTTTTGAACAATCCCAAATATACAAAAGATGTGACTTTGATACCTGAGGAAGTGGAATTGCCGGATCAGGCATCCGCATTTAAAATGGCATGGATGCCCGATTTCAGTTTGGCCATATCGAGGATGAGCTGATCGGCGAGGGCCGGATAGGCAGACAGACGGGTTTCAAGATCATCATCGGCCGGCCGGAACGCCCGGATCTGCTGGTCGAGAGCCGGTATTACGGCAGCGAACCTCACGGGCGACAGTTCCAGCATGTGCTGGTGGAGTTCGTGAAGCAGGTCGCCGGTCTGCTGATACAGGATCATTACCGGGGCCCAGTAACCGGCGGGATCGGCAAAAGCACGGTCATTATTGATGTGATTTCTCAGGGCGAGCTGCCGCAGCAGCACATCGTCGGCGAGTGTGAGAAGCCTCTCACGGGTAATACTGCCCCCGGCGGCTGAACGCTGACGCATCCTGCCGGTTCTGAAGCGCATCAGGGAACCGAGTGCGAGCCAGTTAGCGGTGTGCCAGAGTATGCGTGCGGAAGAATCGGTCATCTAACGGGGCCAGGTATCAGGGTTTTCTCTCCACTGGTTCAGAATACCGAGATCCGATTCATCGATGTAGCCGTTTTCGATGGCTACATCCAGCAGGGTGTTGTAATCGGTGAGGCTGGCAACTTCAAGCCCTTCCGCCACAAAGTGTTCATTGGCCACATCAAAGCCGTATGTAAAAATGCTTGCGGCACCTACAACCCTTGCACCGACAAACTCAAGCACTTCTTTCACAGCGATAACGGAGCCGCCGGTAGAGATAAGATCCTCGATAATTACCGTAGACTGTTCTTTTTTAACACCGCCTTCAATCTGGCTGGTAAGGCCATGCGCTTTGGCTTTTCCGCGTACATAAGCCATTGGCTTGGCAAGTCGTTCGGCAACCCATGCCGCATGGGGGATTCCGGCCGTGGCCGTTCCTGTGATCACATCCACATCGGGGTATCTGTTTTTAATAAAACCGGCAAGGTGATCAGCAATTTTCGAACGCAGTTCCGGATAAATCAGCGTGAGGCGGTTGTCGCAATAGATGGGGGAATTCCATCCTGAGGTCCATGTAAAAGGGTCGTTCGGGCGCAGAATAACAGCATCAATTTTTAACAGATCCAGGGCCAGTTCCCGGGCAAATTCAGAATTAATAATCATTTAATTACAATGTATAGCAATAGTGTATAAGGTATTCTGTGTTAACGCAAAGAGCGGGTAAAATGTTTGCAGATTACAGAACATACAATATAAGCAAATGCAGGCAAATCAACGCATAAAAGCCGGCCAGCAGATCATCGAGCAGAATACCGATGCCATCGGGGGCGCGCTGTATGCTGCCAATGCCAAACGGTTTCAGAATATCGAAGAAACGAAAAAGGATGAAACCTGCCCCCAGCAGTGTTAATAAGGTCATTAAATCGCCCCTGAGCGGGATAAGCAGAAATACCACACCCTGCCCGGCCCACTCATCCATTACAAATGATTTGGGGTCGCGGCCGTACTTTTTTTCATATGCCCTTGCTGCCCATATTGTTAAAAGGGATGTGAGGATAACATACATGATGAGCCACTCGCGCCCGCTGAACCAAAGAATGAACCCCAGCGGTATAAGAGATACCAGGCTGGCGAACGTGCCCGGTGCAAAGGGCATGAACCCGATTCCCAGTACGCTGCCGGCTAAGATTTCAGGCTGCAGTTTGCTTTTCACGTCCAAAAAGATGTCGGTTGGTGATAATGTATTCCAGGGCGGTATAGACTGTGAAGAGCACCACGGCGAAGTAAAGCCATGTGAGGATGCCGGTATAAAGCAGCCAGGCGGCCAAATCTCCAACAGGCAACGATGTTCTGACAAATACACCGGCCAGAAGTGCGATAATCAGAAAAATCAACTGGGAGAAGGTTTTTGCTTTGGCGGAATTGCTGGTGATAATCGATTTCCCGCGTTTTTTGGCGAATACCCTCAGCAGGGTAGTAAAAATGTCGCGTCCAACAATCAGAAATACGCCAATCCATGGAAACAGATCAGGAAAGTAAATGCTAAGGCTGATGAAGCCGCTGAAGGTAAGAACCTTGTCGGCAAGCGGGTCGAGAAATATCCCGAAATCAGATCTGGCCCCGTAATTGCGGGCGATGTAACCATCCAGGTAATCTGTGATGGCCGCTATGGTGAAAACAGGGATGCTCAGTGCAACCCACAGGATTTCGTCCTGAAGGTAGAGCACTACAAAGACAGGCGCCAGAATCATTCGAAGCCAGCTCAGCAGGTTGGGCACACTTTTCATGCCGGAAGATAGTAATTATGTGGATTCCCGATACAGGCCTAAAAGTAGCCATCATGGCAGGTGATTACAAACGGCTGTGAATATAAATAGCGGGGCACCGATTTGTGTAAGGCTGGCGAATTTTTGAGGAGGAATTCAATATCTTGCGGATTGTATCCGGTATCGGGTCTCATTTATATGCCGTTTTCGGAATCAGATTAATTTAACTGATTGCTTTTTTATGCAAGTGCACATTATAACGATCGGCAAGGAACTGTTGATTGGCGATGTGGTGAATACCAACGCATCATGGATCGGCCAGTTTTTCACGGAACAGGGCCTTGAGTGCACCCGCTCGGTTACCGTTGATGATGATGCAGAAGCGATAGTACGCGAAGTGGAATTCAGCCTGAACAGCGCCGACATCACCATTATGACCGGCGGGCTTGGCCCGACACACGATGATGTGACCAAGCATGCACTTTGTGATTATTTCGGGGTTGAACTGGCCGAGCATGAGCCGAGCCGGGCACATATCAGGCACATGTTTGAAAAGCGCGGCATTCCGTTTTCGTCATCAAATCTGGAGCAGTCGATGGTTCCGTCGAACTGCGAGGTGCTGTTCAATAAAAAAGGTACGGCACCGGGTATGTACTTCGCGGTAAACGGGCGGGTGCTTGCAGCTCTGCCCGGTGTGCCGCTGGAGATGAAGCACCTGATCCGTGATGGACTTATGCCGAAGCTCACCACTGATTTTGGTCTGATACCCTGCTACTATTGCCGCTATATTCAGATTGCGGGGATTGGTGAAAGTACCTTGTCTGACCTGAATATCGGCAACATTACCGATTATCTGAATGGCAGGGTGTCGCTGGCCTTTCTGCCGGGGTTACAGGGCATCACCCTGAGGCTGAGCAGCTACGCCGACACGCCAGAAAAAGCGCGGCAGGCCGCTATGCCACTCGAAGAACACATCCGCAGTAAAGCAGCCGAGTTTATTTTTTCAGATCTGCCGGAAGATACCTTGCAGGCGGCTGTGGGAAGGCTGCTTGCCGGTAAAAACCGGAGCCTCGCACTGGCCGAAAGCTGTTCGGGCGGGCTGATCAGCAGCAAGATTACGGATGTGAGCGGCAGCAGCGCCTACTACATGGGAGGTTTGTGCGCCTATTCGAACCGGGCCAAGATCGATTTACTGGGTGTGGATGCCGATGTGCTGAACGAGCACGGAGCGGTTAGCAAGCCTGTGGCCCTGCAGATGGCCCGGGGAGCTGCACGCCGTTTCAATGCAGACATCGGCTTATCGACCACCGGAGTTGCCGGCCCCGGCGGCGGCACGCCCGGCAAGCCGGTAGGAACCATCTGGATCGGTTTCTGGTCGGCCGACACCCATTTCGCCGTAAAGGCCACGCTTTTCAAAGACCGCCTGGTGAACAAGGAGCGCTCGGCGATCATCGCCCTCGACATCCTGCGGCGTCGGCTCAGTGGTATCGATTCGTTCCCCTACGACCTGAAACCGGAGTTTGCCTGACTGTGACACCACTGTTTCTGTTACTGGCCGGTATGATTAATATTCTGATGGTTTTGCCTCAGGGCACGGCCCGTGCGGATACCACTGTAACCGATACACTGCGGGTGCGGACCATAGCAAGCGACACGCTGGTTGTATCACTGCCCGACACGCTGGTTGTTTCCCTGCCTGATAAACTGACTGTATCCCTGCCCGATACATTGGCCTTGCCGGTTGCCGATACCGTTGCCGCTACCGAACCGGAGGTGATAATCAGATATCAAACGCTTCAGTTCGCAGATCCGCCCGCCTTTGATGCCGTGTTAACCGACAGCACATTACGCTGGATGCAGCTTATGAATCTGGCGGAATGGTACAACAGGCGCCCGGGAGTGGTGCCGAACCGGCTCGGCGGGCTGGGCCGGCCCGATGCCGTGTTTCTGAATGGCCACGCACCTGCGATGCAGCAGGTCTATTTTGAGGGTATCCCGGTTGCCGATCCCGTAAGCGGGCTTGTCAATATCAACCGGCTGCAAATGCATCATATAGACCGGTATTATGAGCAGACCGGATTCATGAACGCCGGCACACACTACCGGCTGCGAAGGTATTACCTGGTGCGCCCGCTCACACGCATAAATTATGAACAGGGCCCCGACGGATTTATAAGTACGGAAGGGTTGGTAAGCCTTAATGTGGATCACCGTACCAATCTGGAGATGAGTTTGTGGAATTTAGCTGATGGGGGCTACTACCCAAGAGATTCATACGAAGGGGTTCAGGCCAATGTGGGTATACATCACCAGTACAGCGGCCGGCTTGCAATGAGGGCGGGGCTGTACTACAATTCCCATCAGCTGGCAGAGCCGGGCGGTTATCAGATGGCCTCCATGACCACATTTCCCTTCGACCGTTTCCTTTCGGCACCTGTGCTTTCATCGGCCCATTCATCAGTGCGGCAGACCCTGTTGCGAACCGATTTCTACTACCGCGCGGCAGAAGAAAAGCCGGTGGAGCTTGAAGGAGGGTTCTGGCACCAGCGTTTCCGAAGGTTTTTCCACAGCAGCGCCGATACCACCTTTTACAGAACACTGCAGTTTGGCAGCCATGCCAGCTGGCAGAAAACTGCCGGCCCTGCAGATGTGCGGGTATCGGGTCGGGCCGCATACAACACCGTGGATCCTGACCGTGACCGGAGTATTCGATTAGCCCGCTGGGCGGAGGCTTCAACTGGTATCGATTTCGGGGTCCGTGCGGCAAATATGGTCCGGATAGCCGGAACGGGCAGTATTGCGTACCGTTCGGATAAATTCTTCGACTACGGGGCAGGCGGCGGGCTCATTCTCAATCCGGATGGCAGATTTAAGATAGAAGCAAATGTATCGGCAGGCACCAGGATGCCGACCCTGCAACAGCTCTACTGGCGCGACAGCCCCTACAGGGCCAACCGCGACCTGGATCCTGTTCAGATTCAGCGTGCTGATGTGGGCGTGAGCTGGACAAATCCGTCGCAGACCGGGGCGGGTATAAGGGGCTATGCTTCGATGATCAGCAACGATATTCTGATGAATACCGACAGCACGTTCATCAACGCAGACGAATACATTTCGCTTGGCGGTGAGGTATATGCGGCCCTGAATACCACCAACTGGGAGATAGACCTGTCATCGACCATGCTGTTCTATCACTCCGAAGAAACCGGTACGCAAAGCCTGCTGCTGAATGAAAGCGGCACACGTTTCCGGAACCGCATGTCGGTTTACAGGAAAGGCTATCTGTTCGACTATGCCACCTATATCAGGGTTGGTGTGCACGTTGTGCTGTCGCCAACGGCATACCGTGCCGCAGATTACAATCCTGCACTCGACTGGTGGGATATTGCGCCGGTAACGGAGCCGCTGCCCTCATTCTATCAGGTTGATCTGGATATGTCGGCCCGGATCAGAAGTGTATTTCTGCTGATGCGGTATGAAAACCTGTTTGACCAGGCAGGGCAGAGAGGATATTTTGAAACCCCGTACTATCCCATGCCGGGCCGCCGTTTCAGGCTGGGAATCAGGTGGGTTCTCAGGAATTAACAGATTTTTGTGAAAAATGGAGTGGATTGAGCTAACTTAGCCTGTTCTGATCCAGAATACGATCATTTAAAAAATACGCACAGATGAGCTTGGGCTATATCATAAAAGAGGGCTTTGCCGGTTACAAAAGGGCCAAATTTTCGTTTATCACCTCCATTATTTCGCTGATGCTGGCGGTGCTGCTTCTTGGACTACTGGCCAGGTTCGGTTATAACACCTACGAAATAGCCGAATACCTGCGAACCCAGGTCGATGTTGAGGTCTATATACACGATGTGGATTATAACCGCCGCCTGGCCATACGCCAGATGCTTGAAGCTGAGGCCGTGGTCGATCAGGTGAACTACATCAGCAAAGACAGCGCCGCGGCCGTGTTTATCCGTGATTTCGGTATTGAGGGATCAACCATGGCTGATCTTGGTTTTCTGCCTGCATCCTACCGGGTCTCCCTGAACAGTGATGCCACACTCGACGATATTGTAGCCATGGTAGAACTGGTACGTGAACACCGGGATGTAGATGAGGTGATCTTTAACAGAATGCAGTACCAGATGCTGCAGTCCAGGTTCAGAATGGTTATGCTGATCGGAGGCGGGCTGGGCGCTTTCATACTGCTCACGGCCATCATATTGGTATTCAATACAATCAGGCTTACCATCTATGCCAAAAAGAAACTTATCAGGGCGATGAAGCTGGTTGGAGCCACCAATGCATTTATCAGGCGTCCATTTCTGGTGGAGGGGCTGTTGCAGGGATTTATTGCCGGATTGCTGGCCTCGGGGGTGCTTGACCTTGTATTCCGCTATGTTCTGCCGAAACTCATACCGGATGCCGATGAGATGGTATTTCAGTGGCCGTTGGGCGAATGGTACTACCTTATAGGCGCTATGATGTTGCTGTCGCTGCTGATGGGCCTGTTTGGCAGCCGTTGGGCCGCAAAAAAGTTCATCAGAGAAACATCGATCGCCACGAACGAATAGCGGTTAACGGTGGCCGTTCAAAACTGATACAGCCTTAATCCTTTTTCTTCAGATCGGGTTTGCGGGTGCAGATTTCGGGATCCTGGCATGAGCCGTAAAAGTGAAGGGAATGACCGGTGATGCTGAAATCGTGGATTTTTTCGATCATGGCCTGAATTTCCCCGATCCTTGGGTCACAAAATTCCAGCACTGCCCCGCAGGTGTCGCAGATAATATGATCGTGCTGCCGGTAGGCGTAGGCTCTTTCGTAGTACGACTGGTTCTGGCGGAACTGGTGGCGCTGCACCAAATTGCATTCCACAAGCAGGTCCAGTGTGTTGTAAACGGTTGCCCGCGATACCCTGTATCCGGTGTTTTTCATCTGGAAATACATATCGTCGGCGTCGAAGTGCCCGTCGGTACGGTAAATTTCCTCCAGCACCATAAATCGCTCGGGCGTTTGCCGGTGGCTGTTTTTCTTCAGATAATTGCGGAAGATCTCTTTAACTTCCTGAATGGTATCTTCTTGAGCGGGTGTAGCCATATAAGGTAGATTTAGACTGTATAAATATACTAAATTCACAAATGAAACGGATACAGGATGTGTTTAATTTCATGCAGACGCCGTTTCAGCTCCCCGTTCGCTCTTGTTCCAGCCCGGCTGCAGTTCCGCGCCAGTAATGAATGCGGCCCCGGATCAGGGAATGTGCCCACATTACATCATCTTTCGTATATTGCTGCAATCTGACTAACAGGAATTAAACCACACCTCATGCCCGTACAAGTTGACTTTGATACGATTCCCGAACTTTTTCTGAATTTGACAGAAAAGTACAAGCTGACCGGCAAGACCGCGTTTGCTTATAAACCGGAATCAAGCAAGCCATACGAAACCATTGACTGGGATACCTTCACTGAAGATGTATATGCCCTTGCGGCCTATTACCTCGACATGGGTGTGGGCAAAGGCGACCGGGTTGCTATACTCAGTGAAAACCGATACGAGTGGTCGCTAATGGACATAGCCGCACAGCTGATCGGTGCGGTAAACGTATCGCTTTATTCCACGCTTCCGGTAAATCAGTGCGAATACATCCTCAAAGATTCAGGCTCAAAGCTATTCCTGGTCTCGACAGGTATTCAGTTGAAAAAAGCGATTGAGGCAAAGCCCAACTGCCATGATATTCTGCAGGTTATCGCATTCGACGAACCGAAAGTGGCCAGTCTTATGGAGCATGAATATGTGGTCCTTTTCCGTGATGTAATTGAAAAGGGCAAAACCCTGCAAAAAAAATATGAGAAAAAGTTAGCTGCCGAATCGGTAAGTGTAACCCGCGATGATCTGGCAACGCTCATCTATACCTCGGGAACCACAGGTGAACCCAAGGGGGTGATGCTCACCCATAACAACATTGTGAGCAACGTAAAAGCGGCCCATCAGGTGCTCACTATCGGCGACAACGACCGTACCCTTTCGTTCCTGCCACTCTGCCACTCATTCGAGCGGATTGGCGGTTACTATGCCATGCTGGCCGCCGGCGCCGAGATCTATTACGCCGAAAGTGTGGATACCGTGTCAAAAAACCTGGTTGAAGCCAAACCAACCGTTGTAGTTTCGGTGCCCCGCCTGTTCGAGAAAATCTACAATCTGATTCTGAAAAGTGTTGAAGAGGGCAACGATACAAAGAAGAAAATCTTCAACTGGTCGCTTAACGTCGGCAAAAAACACGCCGCTGGCAAACGAGGACTGGTGAGCCTTCAGAAGATACTGGCCGACAAGCTTGTTTTCGACAAGCTGAAGCAGAGAACGGGCGGCAGGGTTTCCCTGTTTGTATCGGGTGGCGCAGCATTACCAGCCGAAATCGGAACCTTTTTCGAGTCGGCCGGCCTGAAAATTACCGAGGGATATGGCCTCACCGAAACCACACCGGTTATATCCGTTAACCCTTTCGGCCGTGAAAGGTACGGCACAGTTGGCTATATAATTCCCGGGGTAACGGTTGCCATACAGAGCGTTGAAAATAACACCATTATTGGTGAGCTTAGCGGCGACGACTATCCAAGTAACCTCACAACCGGTTCCGGAGAAATTCTCTGCAAGGGCCCAAATGTGATGAAGGGATATTGGCGCAAGGAGAAAGCCACAAAAGAGGTGATCGATGAGGATGGCTGGTTCCATACCGGCGATATCGGCCGCTTTGTTGACGGTTACCTGCAGATTACCGATCGTCTCAAGCACATGATCGTGAACGCCGGGGGCAAGAATATCTATCCGGGTCCGATCGAGGATTCACTGAAGAGCAGCATGTATATTGACCAGTGTGTAATTCTGGGCGAGGGTCAAACCTATATGGCAGCGCTGATTGTGCCGGATTTTGATATGCTGAAATCGCATACAGCGCAGAACCAGATCAGCTACAATGAACAGTCTGAGCTGCTTTCCCATCCCGATATCCTGAAACTGTTCGACAAGGAACTGAAGGAACTGAACAAAAACCTGGCATCGCATGAAAAAGTACGGCAGTTTCGCCTGTTACCTGAGGCCTTTACGGTTGAAACCGGAGAACTTACGCCCACACTTAAAGTTAAGCGCAGGATTATTGAGGAGCGGTACAAGGAGCTGATAGGGCAGATCTATAAGGAAGCCGGAGCCGAAGCGTAGCCCGTTCCTGGCATGCCATACGGGTGAGTCAGAGTTTTTGCAGCGTATTAAGTATTCGCTTAACTCTTCTTTGGTTTACACCCAGGTCGCTGTGCCCGACCCTGCTTGCACTTCTTATAAAGAGCGTGGTTTCGCCGTTTTCTCCGGAAACAACCTGGGCCGTAACATCATCGCGGTAGCCAAACAGGGGAATTTTGTACACCGCCGCAACATACAATCTACCGGGTTCGGGCGATACAGATTCAGCACCTGTACTGCGGAGGGCCTGCACAAGTTTATCAAACACCAGTTCCGGCCTTTCACTAAAGGCAATTTCTGCGATATGGCAGTTGGGAGTGCCGGGGCATGGTTCAAGCGGATTGGGATTTTGGCCGGGAGCTTCGTGTGCGGAACCCGGACCGGATGTTACAGAAATCATGGTAAACAGAATTAACTGAAAACAGCTGCTAAGCTGCATAGTTTAATGGATTATAAAATTAAAGCGGTTCAGCAATACTGCTGGTCACATGATTTCTGAACACATCAAGCATGGGGCCCGGTTCCTCGAAAACGGAAAAAAGTGACAGATATCGCTCTTTGATGAACCCTTCTTCAACTCCTTTTGCAATCATGGCGACCAGCGGATCGAAATAACCGGCTATATTCAAAATATAAACGGGCTTGTTGTGATAACCGAGTTGCGACCAGGTGATGATTTCGAACAGTTCGTCGTAGGTGCCGAACCCCCCGGGGAGTGCAGCAAAACCATCAGAAAGCTGCATTATGAGGGATTTCCGCTGGTGCATGCTCTGGGTTGTGTAGAGCCGGGTTAAACCGGGGTGGGCCACTTCCTTTTTCATCAGCCGTTCCGGTATTACACCGAGTACTTCTGTGCCGGCTTCCAGTACAGTGTCGGCGATAGCACCCATTATGCCGATTGATGCCCCGCCATATACGAGGCCGATATTTTTGAGGGCCATCAGCCGGCCGGTCTCACGGGCTGCATCCCGGTAAACCGGGTTATTGCCCATGCCGGAACCACAGAATACGGCAAGCCTCAATTGTGAAGCGGATGTCATCAGATGATAAATGTTCTTTTTTTGGGATTATACATCGGCTGTCTGCAGCATTCTGTTAACGATTATGCCCAGCTTTTCAAGGGTATAGTCGATTTCCTGAACAGTGTTGAATTTGCTGAGACTGAACCGCAGGCTGCTTTTGGCGGTAGGGGTTACCATGCCGAGGGCGGTGAGCACATGGGAGGCTTCAACGGCCCCCGACGTGCAGGCCGAACCGTTCGAAACGCAGATTCCCTCGATGTCGAGATTGAGCAAGAGCATTTCGCCGTCGAGTGATTTCTGATCGTCGAGCCTGAACGAACAGTTAACTATATGACTGGCCCCGTTTTCGATGTCGCCGTTAAAAGCGATGAGCCCGGGGAAGGTGTTTTTCAGTCCGGCAACAAGCCGGGTTTTAAGTTCCCTGATATGCAGGTTGTTCTTCTCTATTTCGGCCGAGGCGATCTCAACAGCTTTTCCAAGCCCGGCAATTCCGGCAACATTGAGTGTTCCGCCCCGCCGCCGGCGTTCCTGTGAACCGCCTTCCATCCATGGTTTCCAACGGCTTCCCGCCTTTATAAATAAAGCTCCTACACCTTTGGGCCCGTGTATCTTATGGCCGCTCATCGAGAGAAAGTTTATATTCATGTCAACCACATCTACGGGCAACTTGCCGATGCTTTGAACGGTGTCGGTATGGAAAGGCACACCCTTTTCAGCGCAGAGCAACCCAATCTCCTTAACGGGGTTTACCGAAGCGATTTCATTGTTCACATGCATGAGTGTAACCAATGCAGTATCGTCGTTAATTGCCTCGCGAACCTGATCAACCGTAACATGTCCGGTGGGTTTTACATCCAGAAATGTGGCATTCACACCCTCGTTGCGGGCATGCTGCACCGGATGCAGCACCGCATGGTGTTCAACCCGTGAGGTGATCACGTGGCGTTTGGGAGTGGCCTTGAGTACACCCTTGATGGCACAGTTATTGCTCTCGGTTCCACCGCTGGTAAAAATAATTTCGGATGGCTTTGCATTGATGAACGCCGCGATTTTTTCCCGTGCCTCCTCAACAGCCACGGTAGCCTTCCGGCCGGCATGGTGGATGGATGAGGCGTTGCCGTACTCATCCTTTAAAAATGGGAGCATAGCATCCAGAACCCGTTCGTCGAGACGGGTAGTGGCAGCATTGTCAAGATAGACTGTAGGCATAATTTTCGCTGATTATTAAGCACTTCGCGGTGTGCTCACTGCATGTAATAGATTGGATAAATGTATTCAATTATGCCTTTTTATGAAACACAGTAATAAAAAGGCTTCTCTTAAACGTAAATGATCATTATTTTATGCTGAATTAAATAATTAACCTTCTGCAATATATGCCCTTAGGGGTAAAGTCATTAACTGAACCTGGAACACTGCTGCTGTAAACAAACACGGACTGTGGGAAATTTTTGGAATAAAAAAAACATTGCCGAAAACGGAAACGTCGTTTTTGTCGTTATGGTAAATTATACGGTACTTTTAACGGATAACGGATAACGGATAACGGATAACGGATAACGGACAAAGGACAACTTCAGAATTGAAAATTGCAGTGCTGCTTATCATAACCCTGGCAATCCTGCTGCCGGCATGCGGAAATGACGGGCATATTAACCCTGAAATATTGAATAAGCTGGATACACGGCTTCAGCATCTGTATTATGGTACGGAAGGGCAGGAGGCCGCGCCTGAACCGGCAGGCCGTGATGAACATGGTGAAAATCTTTACAGCGTTATCATTCGCTCCGACAATGCAGACCATCTGAGGGAGGCCGGACTAAAGCTGAACGCCGTGATCGGGCCGGTTGTTACTGCCAGGCTTACCAGGACGGAGATTCTTGAGGCCGCCCGGCTTGCATCCACACAATCTATTGAGGCTGACTCTGATATGAGTTTTCCACAAAACGACAGATAACGACAGATAATATATGGTAATGAATTCATTCAGATCGGTGGCCACCGCCGTCTTTTTAACAGTTCTCATAGCCGGCGTACAGGCTCAGAATGAACGTATATACTATGATGAAAGCAGGTTGCCGGCAGCCGACGAAAGATTGGCTGTTTTTTCACATGATCCGGCCCTGAACAGGCAATTTCTTCATGAGGATGAAGCTGCCCGTCTCGATCTGATTCTGCAGTCGGGGCTGGTAAAGTACCGGCTTGAAAGTCAGGGTTTTCAGCAAAAAACACTACATAGCGATGAATTGCCCGATGGCATTTCCGCCGGCAGAACGGGCGGACTTGTCTATCCTGTTATGATATACACCGACAATGCAGGGGCTGTTCGTGATGCCGGTATTGAGGTGAATACGGTGATGCCGGGTTTTGTTACAGCCAGGGTACATGAACATCAGCTCGAAGATCTGATCAGGCTGGATGGAGTAACATCGGCGATAACCGGCGAGATGCAGCAACCTCTGATGGATCAGAGCCTGTTTGAAACCAGGGCGCATCTGCTGCATGCCGGATATCTTAATGAGACACGCTATGAAGGCAGCGGTGCCATCATGGTTGTATTTGATACGGGTGTCGACTGGCAGCATCCGAATTTCAGGGTGCCCGGCGATACTGCCAGGTCACGGATTCTCTACCTCTGGGATGTAACCCTTGAGGCCGTCCCAGGAGAATCAACCCCGGGTGGCGGCCTGGATTACGGGGTCGAATACAGCCGGGCTCAGATCGAGGCGGCATTCGGGAATCCCGGTCTGGTCCGGTCAAGGGATACCAATGGTCACGGCACTCATGTACTCGGCACGGCAGCCGCGAGCGGACCGTACAAAGGACTTGCACCCGATGCCGATATCATTGTAATACGCGGTGGTGTCAGTTCTTTTTCGCTCGCAAATATAATAAATGGTATGAGTTATGCCAGCAAGAAAGGGCAGGAACTGGGGAAACCGGTTGTGGTAAACCTGAGTATTGGCGGGCGGGTCGGCCCGAGAGACGGAACCCGGTCAGATGAGGTGGCAATTGACGAGCTGTCAAAAAATCCCGGCTATGTCGTTGTAACCTCGGCCGGGAATGACGGGGGCAGAAACCTGCACAAATCGGGGTCAATAGTAAATATTCAGCCTACTGCCATGACCATTCAGGTGCCGGTATATACGCCACGTGCCGGTACCTCCAATGACCTGTTCAGGCTCGATATATGGACGAACAGTTCATTGCCGGTTACCGCCAAACTTACAAGTCCCGCATCTGTTACGTTTGAGGCTGTAAATGGGACTAACACCAGTTTTGAGAATGTTGACGAGGGCACTGTCTATATGTTCAACAACGTATCGGGCAATGGCAATAGAAATATCCAGGTGATTGTGTACGACGCAGAGGAAGGCAGAGAACCAGCGGTGGGCAACTGGGTACTGGAACTGTCAACCACATCGCCGGTTGTTGTTTTCAATGCGTGGCTCGCATCCTTCAGCGTAGGCAGTTCGCTGGTGCAATTACTGGATGCAAACACCGACTATACGGTTACCATGCCTGCTACATCCAACAGCGCCATTACAGTTGGTGCCTATACGGTAAACAGAAATTTCGTGAACAGTGCCGGTACCAGCCTTTCATTTACGGCTGCTGTTAATGGCGATATTGCGAGTTTCAGCAGCAAAGGCCCGACCAGGGACGGCCGGCAGAAACCGGAGATATCCGCCCCCGGATATGTGATAAAAGCGGCCCTGTCTTCTGACGAAAATGCAGGAACGAGTAGTAGTGTGTTGTTCGGTGACCGCCATATTGTAAAAAGCGGTACAAGCATGGCCTCCCCGCATGTTGCGGGTGCCGTGGCATTGCTGATGGGGGCAAACCCGAACCTCACAGCCGAAGAGGCCAAACTGCTGCTTGTAAGTACGGCCGACCGGGATACCTTTACCAGTCAGACGGTAACCAGCACCTGGGGTGCGGGCAAAATGAATATTCTGAGTGCCATGAGGCAGATGCTGAACCTGCATACCGATACCGTTACCGAGTTGCTCACCTATCACAGCACGCTGGCGAGCCCATCGGCTGAAGCCAAAATGCTGGATGGCAATAAACGGTACGCGGTAGGGTTCACCCCCGGTTTAACCGGCGATGTTACCGGCTTTCAGCTTCACACCTACAGCAGTGTGAGTGAGACCGGTAATATCTACTTCGAGGTGTACACCGATAATGCAGGGTCGCCG
>RECM01000010.1 GCA_007694035.1 Balneolaceae bacterium | reverse complement strand
GCTAAACTGTGGCGAAGGGATGAAGAAATCGATCTCTTTCTCATATAGCCCCTTTCTTCAAACGCAGCTCGAAGCCGGGATGTAAAATGCCGCAATAAATCCGGGCAACGAATCCCGGCTTTTACCACTCCTTTGGCTGACCCATAACTAAACTTCTATTTACCCCGGGAAATGGCTTTTAATGTCTGATGCCTCATATCATTGGTTATCATCTCGCATTAAGAACATCAGAAGTAAACCACAGGACTGGCATTGCTGCCCCCGGAATATTTCAATGACCTGATCCAATATAAGAATTATTTAATGGTGGATTTAGTATTGAAGCTTCCAGTTTTCCCTGAATACATCCTCGTGCCGGATACTACCTTTTTCTGACAGATACTCTTCTATCATGGACCGAACCGACCGGTTTATCTCTCTTACAACCCGGGCCTGTGAGAGCATGGAATAACCGCCGCCACCCTGTGCCCGGTATGAATTGACCGCGAGGGTTATGAGTTGAGTATCCTGAACATCTTCACCATTAATTGTGAGGGTGGTTATCCGCTCGCCGGCCGGACGGCCGATATCCATCACATATTCGGCACCGGCAACCATGTCGAAATTATATCCCGGCCAGCCGGATGCAACCACGGGCTCTCCGTCTTGAACGCCGCTGTAATAACCGCTTGTAAACTCAAGGTATTCTCTCAGCTGAGCGCCGGTAATCTCCAGAACAAACAAGGTGTTTTCGTATGGGTAGAGCGATGCAAGATCACCCCGGGTTATTTCGCCCGGGCCGAATGAGAGATTGGTGTTGAAAGCGGCACTTGATGAGATCATGGCACCCGTCTCTCTGAGCTGAACATGTTGAATCAGATCAATTACGGGCGTATCCTCGCGCCGGGCCTCACGGGCAGACCACACCTCGGGTGTACGCGCTATCGGGGCTGTGATGTAAGCCCTGACAGCTTCATGCTGTTCGCTGATGAGGTCGGCCAGTTCCTTCTTTTGCGGTACATGCTCAACGGCGAGTGCAATTGAGGGTTTTGCTTCGACACGGATATCGCCGTTATCGAGCCGGTAGATGTTCAGTTTTGCCGTACCAAGGTGCGAGGCCCAGCGGCCGGCCTGAATAACACCAACCTGTTTGCCATCGGGGCCGGTTACAAATTCGCCCTCCGCAACACGATGTGTATGGCCCAGCACCAGCAGGTCGATACCCGGTATGGTCTCAGCTACGGCCCTGCCGAAGTTCTCCATACCCAATCCTTCAATTGAATAACTTGTTGTACCGGTAAGGCCGCTGTGGGCAAGTATGATTACAACATCAGCACCTGCTTCCCTCACTTCTTCTACATAGCGTTCCGCTGCAACAACGCCATCGCCGAAATCGAGTATACCCTCAACATGCATGCGGTCCCAGACGGCCGATCCTGGTGTGGTGAGCCCGATAATAGCAGTCTTAATCCCGTTAAATTCACGCATTATGTAGGGCTTGTAGGCGGGATCAGTGGTGCCGTGAAGATAGATATTGCCACCCAGTACAGGGCTTTCAGTCATCCCGATCTGCTGGTTCAGATATTCAAGTCCGAAATTGAACTCATGATTGCCAAGCACGATGGCGTCGTATTGCATGGCGTCGGCTACGGTGAGAAAAGGATATCGAGAACCGGTAGTGTCGGTGCGGGCAAAATACTCGGCGAAGGGATTTCCCTGAAGCCAGTCGCCGGCATCAAGAAGCAACGTGTGCTGGTCGCTGCCGCGTATGGAATCAACCAGGGTTGCGGCTTTCAAAAGACTGTAGCGAGGTTCCGGTTCATCAGTGTTGTAGTCCCATGCCATCAGGTAACCATGCACATCGGTCGTGGTCATTACGGTAATCTGCAGGTCGGGAACGGGCGTGCTGCTGCAAGACAGCATCAGTATGGCAGCCAGAATTAACAGAGCAGGTTTAAAGTTTTGAAGTTGGATCATTTCAGCAATTTGTATGTTTAAAGTGATAAGACTTTGAAAGATGTTCTGACCGTAGGTGATTGGTTCGGGAACAAGGTATTATTTATTTTCAGGATCAATTACATTTAGTCGAACCATAGCCGGGCCGGATATAAAAAGGTGTACGGTCTGCGATTCTCAATAAAATACAAATCATTTATGATGTCAGGTAACCATGTTCCCGGAAGTTACAAATTCGTTGATCTCAATCGCTTCAGGCATATAACCGGTAATGATGAGGACCTGAAAAAGATCATGCTGCATAAATACATTGACACTGTAGCGCGTTGGGGAACAGATCTTTATGCAGCCATGGATCGAGCCGATATTGAGGGTATGCGCCGGGTATTACACCAGATGAAGCCTCACCTTACCATGATAGGTTCTGAATATCTTGAAAAGATGATGACCGAACTACATGAATTGTGCCACGTCGGGGAATCAGAGATGACTGAGATTCGGCGCATAACCACAATGTTCCACGATCTGGTGCCGGAAATGACCCGGGAACTGGAAAAAGAATACGATAAAACAACCGGCTGAAATACAACTTAACCCGGCAACTGACCGATTTGACGTCTCATGTCTTGTGTCTCATGTCTCATGTCTCATGTCTTGTATCTTGTGTCTTGTGTCTCACGTCTCATCCTCAGACCGAAACACCCTCAAACAAAAAAAGCCGTTAAAATGAACGGCTTTTTAAGTTGGAAAAAGTTTAGCCTATTAACTTTTTTTGTTCTGGATATCTACACGTATATCCTGAGCGAGCTTTTTGATATCCTGAAGTGTTTTGCGGGCTCTTGTACCGGCTGTTTTGTTTCCTTTATCGTAGAACTTTTCCATGTCACCTTCAAGGCTGTCGAATAGAGCTTTGATCTCGCTGAATCGATTCATTTTTGACTCCGTTGTTGTGGTTATTTGATAATTGTGAACGCAGAAGAATGTCTTCACACGAAGCGAAGCTAATTATAAGCTGTTGATGAGTCAAGCAAAAAAGTCACTTTTAACAAGAATAATCGCATTTTTTGAAAAAAAAACTCCGTTCAGGGGCTTTTCAGACCTCAATTTGTGACTTTGAGCATACCGGAAACATCGGGCAGAGATGCAAATTGCCTCAGACCGGTTATGAGATAACCCATTTTTGAGGCCTTTATTTCGGTTGGAATCAGGCCGGAAACCTGCTCATCGGTACTAGTGAATACCTCGCCGCTTTGCCCGTAGTTCTGATCGACAAGCGCCCCGCCGTTTTCCCTGGTGGAGAATACGATCAGGTGATCGGGTTTCAGGGCAGTAGTCAATGTTGCTGCAATCCGTGCCGGTGCAACGAATGCCGTT
>RECM01000168.1 GCA_007694035.1 Balneolaceae bacterium | reverse complement strand
AGGAGATAACAATAATGATTACAAGTAATATCTTTGAGTTTTGCATAGTGTTATAGGTTGTTTGAGTGGGTAGGTTAACGCCCATTACGGGTTTTCACCGCATCGCCCTGTACACCATCTGTACAAAATCCCCCACTTTCCCGCCGTCAATCCACCTGAGCACAATTACCATGTCGTTCTCGCGGTCCACCACGATGAAGTTGCCGCCGAACCCGGCCGCGTAGTACACATGTCCTGGCACATTTTCCCAGTTTGTGCCGTTTCCGGTAAGCCACCACAGATAGCCGTACGATGGGTTGGCCTCCGACGGTGCCACCGACTTTTGAATCCATTCCGGAGAAACCAGTTGTCGTCCGTTCCATGAGCCATTCCGGGCAAACAACAATCCAAACCGCGCCATATCAGCGGTGCTGATGAACAGGCCGCCGCCATTGTGGCCTCCGCCGCTCACCGACTGCATGTGCAGCCCGTCGATCATCACGAACGAGTTGTCGTATCCGTGCCAGCGCCAGGTTGTGGATGCCCCGATCGGGGCCATAATCTCCTCGTTCAGCACCTGGGGCAGGGGCCGCCTCAGTACCTGGAGCAGGGAGTAGGCGAGCAGGTTCACGCGCACGTCGTTGTATTTGTAGTGTGTGCCTGGTTCGTGCAGCTCCCGCATCCGCCAGTCGTCGATGCCGCCCTGCCGCGGCGGACGGTCACTCCAGTCTTCCATTCCGAAAAGTGTGCCGTACCAGTCGGATGACTGGTTCAGCAGGTGATGCCAGGTTATTTTGGCGTTGTGCCCGCCGTCGAAGGTACGGTCCCACACGTAATCAGTCAGTTTGTCGTCCGTACTCCGGATGAGCCCGCGGTCCCAAGCCACCCCGGCCACGGCCGACAGGAAGCTTTTGGTAACGCTGAAGGTCATATCCGCGCGGTGGATGTCGCCCCATTCCGCGATTACGAACCCATCCTTGATAATCATCCCGGCCGGATTGCCACGCTCCCTCACCGGACCTGCCAGATGGTGGTAGGGCTCATGGCTGAACCCCTTCAGGATGGCGATGCGCAGGTCGTGCTCCACACTGTTCTCATTGGCCAGGGCAAAATCGACAGCCCTTTTCACACCCTCCTCATCGAGGCCTGACTCACCCGGCGCCTTCTCCACCCAGTCAGTCCCTGCCGGCGGAAAATACCGGTCCTGCGCCCCCGCATCCCAAAAAGGAACCGCGATCAGCATTACGATCCCGATAAAAATGCCGGGAATCCTCAATGCCCATATGCGCAGGAATAAACGGGGATCAATTCTGTAAATAGTCGATGAAGCCATAATCATTTGTTTTTTAAAAGTAGCTATTTGCCGATCGGATGTTCATCAAAACCCGGCAAAGATACAACCTGAAAAAAGCCGTCAGGCACATTAGCCTGTTTGCCGGTCAGTTTATCGGATTGAAACCGACACATGGTTGAACAACCTTATGAGCAGTGCACGGCACTGCTCATAAGGTTCGTCCTTCGACTTCAGCTTTCGCTTCGCAAAAGCTTGCGCTCAGGATGACGCAGCCAATCATACCACCCTTTCCTTCCAACGGCCCCGTTTAAATAATATCACCCCAAACAGCCCCAGCAGCGATTCCGCGATAACGATCGAGTAAAAAACTCCCGCTTCGTTCATCCCGAATGTGAACGCCAGCGCGTACGCCAGCGGGATCTCAATCAGCCAGAAACAGACGAAATTCAGCACGGTTGGCGTGTAGGTGTCGCCGGCCCCGTTGAACGACTGGCTCATCACCATGCCCACACCGTAGAAGATGTACCCGAAGCATATGATGCGCAGGCAGGTCGCTCCGGCCGCCACAACCGCTGCCTCCTGCGTGAACAGCTCTATGATCGGTGACGCCTGGAAGAAAAAGGTTATCCCCACCAGGATCATGAAGAAGGTGTTGATGCCCGAGGTGATCCACACCGACCGACCGGCGCGATCGGGCTGCTGCGCCCCGAGGTTCTGCCCCACCAGTGTGGCGGCGGCGTTGCTGATACCCCATGCCGGCAACAGGGTGAACATCACCACGCGGATGGCAATCGTATAGCCGGCCAGCACCTCGCTGCCGAATTCGGCCATAAACCGCATCAGCACAACCCAGCTCAGCATCGCGATCATATACTGGCCCACACCGCCCACGGTTATGCGCAGGATCTTCCTGATCAGAGTAAAATCGGGTATCAGGTTTACCCAGGTGAGCCCGATGCGTTTCGAGCGGCCGCTGAGCAGCCAGAATTGATAGGCCACCCCCAGGCCACGGCCGATGGTAGTGGCCCATGCCGCACCGGCGATGCCCATTTCCGGGAACGGACCGATACCGAAAATCAGCAGCGGATCGAGCACGATGTTCATCAGGTTGGCGAAAATGAGCACTTTCATGGCCATGCCCGCGTCGCCGGCACCACGGAATACCGCGTTGATCACGAATAGCAGCATAATGATGACGTTGCCCGCCAGAAGGATGGTGGTGTATGACGACATTTCGCCCACGATCGTGTCGGATGCCCCCATCAGCCCAAGCAGCTGTGGCGCGTAGAACAGGCCGAGCACCGATATCGGCAGCGACAGCAAAATACCAACAAGAATGGCCTGGGCCGCGGTTTTTGAGGCCTCTTCCGGCTTTTTCTCCCCGGTACGCCGGGCCACCAGGGCCGTTGTGGCAATTGCAAGGCCCATGGCCAGGGCGTAGATCACGGTTATCATTGCTTCGGTGATGCCCACCGTCGCTACCGCTTCGGCCCCGAGACGGGCGACGAAAAAGATATCTACTACAGCAAAAATCGACTCCATCACCATTTCGAGCACCATGGGGATCGACAGCAGGATTACGGCCCGGGTTATCGACCCGCTCGTGAAATCGCGCTCGCGGCCACGCATCACATCCGACAGATCGCGGAAAAATCCCTGTCCGGCACCCCCGGCCCCTTCCGGCATCTGTTCCTGTAATTCTTCAGGCTTCTGATTCAATTCTTCTTTCTCTGTTAAAACTGACATACAAAATGTACAAAAGTGATTGAAAACGGTTGAATAGTGGATGTACCCATGGGCGTTTTTCGCGGACTGTCAGACGGAACCGGCAAGAAAAGCAATGGGCCCGTAGATGGCGGGGAAACGGTCCGTCAGCCGGACACAGCGACCGGATACGCGACGGCAGGCGGGGAAGGATATGTAATCAGCATCGGCTCCGGTTATTGTTTATGACATCAGTTTGATAAATAATACCCAATTTCCTGTTCAAAGAAAATCCGGTTAAGAATAAAACGTGCTGCATTTACGCATAAAATGTGCCGGTGTTTCGGTTTTTTTAAAAAATCTCCATTTCTTGATAACGGATAACGGATATTGTATGTCAGAAGTCGGATGTCGGATGTCGGATGTCGGATGTCGGATGTCAGATAACAGTAAAACCTACATCATCCACGGCTGTAATTCAATCATATCCACCCAACATCCCGGATGTGGATTGATTCAGCGGTTGCCGGTGCAATGCTTCGTTACAGACATACACAGTAAAAAAACACGATAACTACAGCAGATTTAAACACGACCCTTTGAAAAATCTCCGGAAATGGATACCCCTGGTCTTCCCGGCCATCGTTATTGTGCTGCTGGCCGGGCTGCTGCTCTCGCGGGTCTATCGTCCCGTACCTGCAGATGTGCCGCAGGTCACCATCGATTCCAGCCAGGCGGCCGGCCACATTGGTATCACGGCTGAGGTGTGCGGGCGGGTCACATCAGCCGATTTTGCACCTCAAATTGGCGGTGAACCCACCTTTCTGAATTTTGGCGAGCCCTTCCCCCGGCACCATTTCGCCGTGGTGATCTGGGGTGAATCCCTGCACCGGTGGGATGTGCCTCCGCACAGGCTCTATGCCGACCGCGATATCTGCGTAACCGGCACCATACGCGAGCACCGCGATAAACCCCAGATCGTGGTATCCGATCCCGGGAATATCCGGTTCAGGATTCGCTGACAAAAACCCGCCGGGCGGCCTAAATAATTTCCCCGGATGGTTATTCTCCGGTCCGGTAAACCCGTATCTTTCGGGTTAACAGTTTTCAATGAACCTGAACGTATATGTTATTATTTGAAGTCCTCCAGGTTGGACCATTCGACTGGATGACCTGGGTTATACTCCCCATTCTGATCTTTTTCGCCCGAATTATTGACGTAACCCTGGGCACGCTCCGTATTATTTTCGTGTCGAGATCCATGAAACGGCTCGCGGTACTGGTCGGGTTTTTTGAATCGCTCATCTGGTTGATCGCCATAAGTCAGATCGTGCAGAACCTGAGCAACGTGGCCACCTATCTGGCGTTCGCGGCCGGTTTTGCCGCGGGTAATTTCGTGGGCATCTACCTTGAAGGTAAAATCGCCGTTGGGCTGCTTTGTGTCCGGGCCATTACCCGCGACGACGCGACCAAACTGATGGATTACCTGAAAACGAGCAACTATGGCGTTACGATCTTTTCGGCGCGGGGTGTACAGGGGCGCGTTCGTTTGCTCTACCTGGTCATTAAACGGCGCGAACTCAATCAGCTGCTCGATATTATCAGGGCCCATGATCCCAAAGCATTCATCACCATCGAGGATGTGAGGGCGGTGAACGAAGGTTACTTCCCGCACACCTCCTCCTCCCTGTTCAGCCGCATGACCTCCCTAAGAAAATAACATAACCCCTTCACCATTCAATATCTCACCCGGCCCCACATCCAGCTCCTCAACCACTGTTCCGGCCACAATCCTGCTGCCACCAACATCTCCCAAAATAACTTCGCCGTTCTATTGCTCTATTGTTCCCCAATTCCCTAATTCAAACCCCCTCTGTTCCCCATTCCCTATTCCCTATTCCCTATTCTATTGTTCCCCATTCCCTATCCTCCGTCTTTCGTCCTGATCTCCATCTTTTCGGCGAAATGATCGCAAAAATCGCGCATGTCGCCGCTAATACGGTCATCAGCCGTTGATTTTTCAAGCGTATCGGCCATGGTAACCAGTGTTTCATGGAAAAAGATTTTCATCTCGTCGATGGTCATATCCTTGGTCCACAGGTCGAGGCGCAGCGTCTCCTTGCTGTCATTGTCCCACATGGCCAGGATCATGGCACGGCAGTTGATGGGTTTGTCGGTGCCGCTGTCGTCGGCAAGCATGCTGATTTTTTCGGGGATGTTCTTCTCGTCGAGACCGACGTTAATGCTGATGTTTTTATTGGCAGAGATCATGGGCGATTAGATGATTTGATTTGTTGGCTTTCTAAAATAGTGATGTTTGGGGTATCTGATGCACTGGCTGGAAGGATCTCCTGGAAACTGCTGACTGCTAACTGCTGACTGCTAACTAACTGGCAACTGATACCATGTTCCGGCCGCCCGGTTGCCCTGTTCAGGTTGCCAATCAGGAATTCTGATCATACCCTCACTGAACTGGCGATCTCCCGATAACGGTGCCGGATTCCCGCAATTTGGTTTATGGTGCGGGTTTGCATTGCCTTCTGATCATGTCGAGCACATGGGCGAAATCGTCGGGCAGTTCGGCCTCGAACGTGACCTGTTCGCCGGTCCGCGGATGTTTGAAACCGAGCACCCGGGCATGCAGGCACTGGCGCCCGAGGCTTTTGAACAGGTTCTCAAACATCTGCTTTCTGGATCCCGTACTCGGCCCGTACCGGACTGATGCCCCGCCATAGGTGGTATCCCCGAAAACGGGGTGGTTGATGTGGGCCAGGTGCACACGAATCTGATGGGTACGGCCTGTCTCAAGGGTTACATCCACCAGGGCCAGATGGTCGAAACGCTCGATAACCTTGTAGTGGGTAACCGCCCGTTTGCCGCCTTCGATAACATCCATCAGCTTGCGGTCGCGTACATTCCGGCCGAGGGGCGCGTCGATGGTGCCCGAATCGTCGGGATGGCCCCAAACCAGGGCCAGGTAGTGCCTGTCAATGGTGTGACGGGCGAACTGCGCCGCCAGTTTGTTGTGTGCCACATCATTCCGGGCCACCACAAGAAGCCCGCTGGTGTCTTTGTCGAGCCGGTGCACGATTCCGGGCCTGACCATGTCGTTCTGCACATCCGACAACTGATCGGCATAGTGCAGCAGCCCGTTTACGAGCGTGCCCGTCCAGTTCCCGTAGGCCGGGTGCACCACCATGCCGGGCGGTTTGTTCACGATAATCAGGTCGTCGTCCTCAAACACAATATTCAAGTCCATCTCCTCCGGGCCCGCTTCAGGCGGCGGCGGAATGGGCAGCGTTACCTCGATCCGGTCGTTCGGCTGCACGGGGTACGAAGATTTCTCCTTTTTCCCGTTAACCAGCACCCATCCGTTCTTGATGGCCTCCTGCACCTTCGTCCGCGTGGCGTTTTTCACCATCACAGTCAGGTATTTGTCGAGACGCACAAGCTCGTGCTGCCCGGGCGCAACAACCAGGCTGATGCGGGTTTCGCCGCGTTCTTCATTTTCAGACGGCGGATCGCCCGAATATTCAGTTGTATTATACATAACCCGTAAAATAACCAAAGCAGCGCTATTTTATTGCAGGGGGTTTGGGAATAGGGAACAATAGAATAGGGAATAGGGAATGGTGAAGTGGGGGGGGCAGGGTATGTGCCTCTCCTGCGTCATGGTGAGCGGCTAATTTCGCCCCTATTCGGGGCTACACTATTTGGATGGTGAAAACATCTGTGTTGGTAGTATGCTTCGAATCAGGGAACAAGTGAACATGTGAACAATTGAACCGCGAAGTGTTTTGGGAGGATGTTACTGGTAGCCCCTGATTTTGCCCTCAAACGGGCAATACTATTTCTGAGGTGACAATGATTCTGCTGTTAGTATGCTTTGAGTTAGGGATCTGGGGAGCAATAGAGCAATTGAGTTTGGAAGTGGTTTGGGAGATGTCACCGGTAGCGCAGCCCTGAGCGCAACGTAGTGTAGTCGAAGGGTGTAGTCGAACCACGTGGAGGCTTTCAAAAGCCTCCTGAAAGCGTGAACCGGGATGGGACGTTCAAATAGCACGATTCCCGGAGCCCAGCTTCTGCTGGGCTCACGTGCTTCGACTCCGCCCTTCGACTACAGCCTGCTGCGCAGGCTTGCGCTCAGGGCTGCGCTCTGCATGACGTTAGGGGTCGTCACTTCGCCGTTCAAATGTTCTATTGTTCTACTGTTCAATTGTTCGAAACCCGCTAACCCACAGACTGTGTTATATATATTTAATCGACAAACACATGCGGTATCGCTTCATCAATAGTGCTTATAGGCAGTATTTTCAGCCCGGCTTTCACTTTTTCGGGGATATCGTCAAGGTCCTGCTCGTTGTCGGACGGGATGAGCACTTTGGATATCTGGTTTCTTTTGGCCGCCAGCAGCTTTTCGTTGAGCCCGCCGATCGCGTAAATTTCGCCACGCAGGGTGATTTCTCCGGTCATGGCCACATCGTACCGCACCTTCCGGTTGGTGATGAGCGAAAGCATGGCAACGGCCATCGCCAGCCCGGCACTCGGGCCGTCTTTGGGTATCGCCCCCTCAGGGATGTGGATGTGCAGCTCGTTTTTTTCAAAATAATCTTCGGGCAGGCCGAAACTGTCGGCATTGGCACGGATGTAGGTGAGCGCGGCCATGGCCGACTCCTTCATAACATCGCCGAGCTGCCCGGTGAGCTGAATTTTGCCCTTCCCGTGCATGCCGGCCACATCAATCTGAAGAATGGAACCCCCGGTGCTGGTCCACGCGAGCCCATTCACGCTGCCGATCTTGTGGCGCTTGTCAAGGGCGCGGTCGCGGTATTTCTCCACACCAAGCAGCTCCCTCAGTTTTTTTTCATTAACGGTAACGGATTTCACCGCCTCGCCTCTCTCTTTCGCAAGAACCATCATTTTGGCAATCTTGCGGCACACGGAGGTGATCTGCTGCTCCAGCTTGCGCACACCCGCCTCGGCCGTGTATTTCCGGATCATTTTCAGTATGGCTTCATCCTTAAACTTTACCCTGGAGGGCTGCAGACCGTGTGAACGGATGTTTTTGGGGATGAGGTGGCGTTTGGCGATCTCCAGCTTGTCGTGCTCAAGATACCCGGGCAGGTTTATGATCTCCATCCTGTCGAGCAATGCCGGCTGTATGTTGCTGGCCACATTGGCCGTAGCGATGAACATCACCTGCGACAGGTCGAAGTCGATATCCAGGTAGTGGTCGTTGAAGGTGTGGTTCTGCTCGGGATCGAGTACTTCAAGGATGGCCGACGACGGGTCACCACGGAAATCGTGGGTCACTTTGTCGATCTCGTCAAGAATGATGACCGGGTTCATGGTTCCGGCCCGTTTCATCGACTGTATGATGCGTCCCGGCATCGACCCGATATAGGTACGCCGGTGCCCGCGTATTTCAGCTTCATCGCTGATACCACCAAGCGCAATGCGCACCATCTGCCGGTTCAGCGCACTGGCTATCGATTTGGCCAGGGAGGTTTTTCCCGTGCCGGGAGGGCCTACAAAACAGAGTATCTGCCCTTTAATGTTTTTGACCAGGTTCAGCACCGCAATGTGCTCGAGTATACGGTCTTTGGGCTTTTCCAGGCCGAAATGGTCATTGTCAAGCTCCTCCTCCACCGTTTTGATCTTCAGGCGGTCTTCGGAATATTTGCCCCAGGGTATGGAGATCATCCAGTCGAGGTAATTCCGCGCAACGCTGTACTCCGGCGACATGGCCGGGGTTTTTCTGAGCTTGTCGAGCTCCTCCATCGCTTTGGCGCGGGCGTGTTCGGGCATATCCATCGCCCCGATGGCTTCCCTGATTTTGTTCAGCTCGGGATCGGCAAACTCGCCCTCATCCAGTTCATCCTGAAGCGCTTTGATCTGCTCCTGGATGTAGAATTTGCGCTGGCTTTCCTGAATTTCATCCTGCACCCTCTCATTGATCTCGGTGGAGACGGCCAGCAGCTCAATTTCGCTGGTCAGATAGGTGAGCAGGTTTTTGAAGCGCGCCTCGATGTTCGCCTGCTCGAGCAGGTTCTGCTTCTGGGCAATATCCAGCTCCAGGTAGGATGCCATGAAATAGAGCAGCTGCGACGGGTTATCGATGCTGTCAATGCCAAGCAGGATCTCCTGCGGCAGCTCCTGGTTGATCATCACATAGCGCTCAAATTTCTCGCGCGACCGGCGGATGAGGGCCTGAAGCCGGTTCGTCACCTTCGACTCGTCGAGCGGCCAGGTCTCAATGCTAACCTTCATGTAGGGCGTTTCGCTCACAATCGCAGCAATATTGGCCGGCACAATGCCCGAAACGAGCACTTTAACCAGGTTGTTCGGCAGCCTGAGCACCTGCGAAATATGGGCCAGCGTTCCGGTACTGTAGATATCGTCGAAACCCGGCTCTTCCACACCCGGGTCTTTCTGGGCTACCAGCAGTACGTATTTGTCGGCGGTGAGCGAATCGTTGATGGCCGCCAGCGTGCTTTCCCGCCCTATAAGGATCGGGTAGAGCGTGTTCGGGAATACAATGGTATCGCGCAGCGGTATGATCGCTACTTCATCGGGCACAACATCGGGATCAAAATCACCACGTACATCGATGTTTTCCTGCATTAAATCGGACATAGGTAAGGATATGATAAAAGCACTTTTAAAAAATTACCACTGATCGGGTAAAACCTTCAACATTTAAATCAACAGCATTAAAAATTAGAAACAGGTACCTTCCTGAATCGCAAAAAGGCCGGCAGGTTCCTTGAACGCTAAAGAATATACAGGGATTGCAGGCAGAATAGAAATTAATGGAATTTGCGGATATCCTTTATTGATATCCCGGAATCCTCCTATTTTAAGATTCGAAACACCCCGTTATTTTCAGGAACATTTACGGGTCGGCCATCATTACTTCCTTCAATCAGTTTTCGCGGGTCGATGCCCGGCATGGATAAACCAGCAACGAAAAGATTGATGTACCGGATGAAACAAGTGGCCTGCTCAACCGGGTTATCACAAATAAACAACCAATTCAAATCAACCAACCGACCGAACCGGAACCGTGATCCGCACACTCTACATACGCGATTATGCCCTGATCGACGAGCTTGAAATCAATTTCGGCGAGGGATTGAATATCCTTACCGGCGAAACCGGTGCGGGCAAATCGATCATCATCGGAGCGCTCAACCTGATACTGGGCGAGCGGGCCGATACCGAGTCGGTAAGGACGGGTGCATCCAAAGCGATCGCCGAAGCGCATATTGTTGTGGGAGGGGATGAAAGGATCACGCAGCTGCTCACTGAAAACGACATTGAACCCACCGCAACGGTTATCCTGCGGCGGGAAATACGGTCCGGATCAAGCAGGGCGTTCATCAACGATACGCCTGTAAACATTTCGGTGCTCAAACAGGCCGGCGACATGCTCGTTGACCTTCACGGGCAGCACGACCATCAGCTGCTGCTGCACGAGGAACAGCACCGGGCCATGGTCGACGGGTTTACGCAGGCAACACTGGCCCGGGCCGTTTACCTGCAGGCCTACCGGCAGGTGGTTGATGTACGCAAAGATCTCGCCGACTTCCGCAAGCGCGAAAAAGACCTTCAGGAAAAATCCGACCTGTTCAGCTATCAGCTGAAGGAACTTCGGGCGGCCAATCTGAGGGAACACGAGCTCTCGGAAATGGAATCGGAGATGAACCTGCTCGACAATGCCGAAGAACTCGACAAACAATCGGCCATCGTAACCGGACTCGGCTCTGACGGCGAAATAAATGTGATGGAACTGCTCGGCAGGGTCGAAAGGGCTGTTGAGGAGCTCGGCCGGATTCAGCCCGAGTTTGAATCCTACCTGAGGGAGCTGCATTCGGCAAGGGTCAGTATTGAGGAGCTCATCCGTTTCACCGAGCGGAACCGCACGAATTTCGAGTACAACCCCGAACGCCTCGAAAAACTGAGGATGAGGCAGGCCGAACTAGCCCGGTTACAGAAAAAATACGCCAACGACATACCCGGCCTTATCGGGCTGCGCGACGAACTGGAAAAAACCCTGAGCCTGGCCGAGAATTTCGATCTTGAAATCGGCAAGCGTGAACGGGAACTGCAGCGGCGGCTAACAGATCTGAAACGATGCGCGATTACCCTGCACGAAGCACGCGAAAGCATCGGCGAGCGCCTGCTTGAGGCCATCGGCGAGGAACTGCAGAAACTGGGCATGCCGTACGCCCGTTTCGAAGTGAGGGTTGAATGGCTGAAAGATCCGAAAGGGTGGCTCGAAATCGACGGGCAGAATGTTGCCTGCGAAGAACACGGCTGCGACAGCGTCAGGTTTTTCATCTCCACCAACAAGGGCGAAGAGCTCAAGCCGCTTGCGAAAACCGCATCGGGTGGGGAAATAAGCCGCATAATGCTGGCCCTGAAAGCCGTACTGGCCCGTGAACACAGCCTTCCTGTAATGATTTTTGATGAAATTGACGTGGGCATAAGCGGCCAGGTGGGCCACCAGGTGGGCCGCACCATGAGGGCGCTGTCGAAACGGTGCCAGATTATCGCCATTACGCACCTGCCCCAGATCGCCAGCCAGTCGCACCACCACTACAGGGTTTTGAAAACCGAAGAAGACGAACGCACCGTAACGCGCATCGAACCCCTGTTCGATAAAGATCACATCCACGAAATCGCACGGCTCATGAGCGGCGACCTCATCACCGATTCCTCCCTGCAGAGCGCCCGCGAACTCGTGGAGGAAAGCAAGAAGAACTGACAGAAGGCAAAAAGCAAAAGGCAAAAGTGAACTCCCCGCCCATCACTTCCAAACTCAATTGCTCGATTGCTCGATTGCTCCCAAGATCCCTAACTCAAAGCATACCAACAGCACCGTAGCCGTTACCTTCCAGATTGAGTGTATCCCCAACTTCCCCATTCTATTGTTCCCTATTCTATTGTTCTATTGTTCTATTGTTCAAAAGCATACTACCAGCACAGCCGTTGCCACCACCCCGATTGCACAAACACTGATTTTAGTTTCTCAGTATCTCGACCATATCTTCTTCTATGGTTTTTTTCGGCTTCTGGGTTATGCGGCCCACTTCTTTGCCGTCTATTTCAAATATGAAGGTGGGAGATTGGGTAACGTTGTAGGCCCGGGTCATGCCCGCGCCGTCGGAACGTTCACGATTTACACCGATAAAACTCGTTTTGAAATTTGTGTCGCCCAGCATCTCTTTCGTTTTCAGGTAGGCGGGTACATTACGGATACTGTCGATACACCATGTGCCCAAAAACACCTTTACCGTTACATTCTTTTTGTAGGCTTTCAGGTAATCGATAGCCGCCTGATTGGGCTTGTACGCGGTTTTATACCGGTTAAATATCGGGTATTCCTTCAGCACCTCATTAATGCCTACAACACCGAGCGCCATAGGCTCCTGGTTCTGTGCATGTACCCCCGATGCCAGTATGGATATCACTATAACCGCCGTTAAAAGTATCGATCGCTTCATAAACATTGTTTTAAGTTAATGCACCTGCAAAGCAGAGGCATCATGACAGTTAAAACGCTTCAGGAGCCGGGCATATTATAACACCCTTCCGCCGGAAGTAAAAAGAATTCCGCAAAAAGTTATGTTCTGCCTGCAAGCGGGTAAAACCATCAATTTTTTGTATATTGTACATGTTAAAAAACTCGTCGATACACACATTCAAAACAGTTTAAAGACCATCTGAATCCGCGTTCGGTTTATTTAAAGAGTTTATTTCGGTAAATGTTTCAGACAGGACAAGATGGAAAAGGTAATCCTGCGGCAACCTGATTATGCCGGATATCGACGTTGACCGGGACAACCGGTGTATCAACCAGCACCAATTTTTTTACTCATTTTGAAATTTGACGAATTGAACCTCAGCCCTGAGGTACTACAGGGCGTAATGGACATGGGATTTGACAGTCCCACAAAAATACAGACCGAAGCCATTCCGATCGCCCTTGAAGGGCACGACATACTGGCCTCATCACAAACCGGATCCGGTAAAACAGCGGCCTTCGCCATACCGATACTGCAGAAGCTGATGGCTTCGAAAGCTCAGGGCACGCGTGCGCTTATACTTGCACCCACTCGGGAGCTGGCCCAGCAGATCGACGAGCACTTCTGGAGCCTCGGTTACCACACCGGCCTCACCAGCGTAACCGTCTATGGCGGCGCCAACTGGAGCGAACAGGAAAAAGCCCTGAAAGGCGGCGTCGATATTGTGGTCGCCACACCCGGCCGTTTGCTCGATATGATGAAAATCATCGCGGTCGATTTCAGCAATCTTGAAATACTGGTTCTGGATGAGGCCGACCGCATGCTCGATATGGGATTCATCCCCGATGTGCGCAACATTGTGAACCGTCTGCCCAAAAACCGGCAGACCGTGATGTTTTCGGCCACGCTTACCGGCAAGATTGAGTCGCTTGCACGCGAAATGACCCGGAACCCCAAAAGCATCAGCGTTGGCATCGTAAAACCGGCCGCCAAGATCAGCCAGTACTACTACGAGGTGCCCGAACGGCTGAAAGTAAGCCTGGTACTGCACCTGGCCGACACGCTGAAATGGAAATCGGCCGTAATTTTTGCCGCAACCAAAAGGGGCGTCGACCAGCTCTACCGTGCGCTCAACCAGAAAGGGCTGCAGGTTACCTCCATCCACGGCGACCGCGACCAGAAAGAACGCGAAGCGGCACTGCACAGCTTCCGTACCGGCAAATTCAGCACGATCGTCGCAACGGACGTGATGGCACGCGGGATCGATGTCGACAACATCACCCACATTATCAATTTTGACGTTCCGAACGACCTCGACGACTACATCCACCGTATCGGACGTACAGCCCGCGCCGAGGCCAGCGGCGATGCGATCACCTTTGTATCGCGCCGCGACAAACCCCAGATGGATTCGTTCCTAAGAACGCTCAAAACAGATATTAACCGCCTCGACATTCCTGCAGAAGTCGACTCGGGATCATCGAAAGACGCGCATCAGGACGACGACAGGCCCGGCAGATCACGCTCCGGTTCACGTTCCGGTTCACGTACAGGTTCCAGTTCCAGGGACAGGGGCAGAGGCCGCGACAGTGACCGTGAGAGGGACCACGACCGCGATGATAGCAGAAGAGATCAGCGAAGTGATCAAAAGGCCCGGCCCGCACCCGATAAAAGTGCAGACCAGGATACCGGAAAAGCCGCGGCCAAACAACCTGAGGCTAAGCCAGCAGCTGCAGAATCCGGCAGCGATAAAAGCCAGGATGATGAAAGCCGGGAAAAACGCCCGGCACGCGGTCGCGGACGCGGCCGTGGACGTGGACGGTCTGGCAGAAAGCCCGCCGGAGACGGGAACAAGCCGGCCGAAGGTACCGCCGATGCCAAATCTGACGACAGGCAGAACGGGCGCGATAAAAAAGACGCCACCGCCGGAAGAGAGGCCCGCGGCAGGGGTCAGAAGGCCGGCGACCGTACATCCGGCGGACGCAGGGGCGAACGCCCGAATCGCGGCGAAAAAAACGTAAGCCACGACGAACAGCGAATCAAAAAACAGGAAAAACTGTTTGAGCAGCTTAAATCACCCGAAATCAGGGAAGGCCGCAGCCGTGCCCAAAAAGAAAACGGAAACGGCAACGACAGCCAGGCCGGTGCAGGGCTCTGGGGCAAATTGAAAAAGAAAATTTTCGGCGCCTGATCCCCCGTACTACCGTTTCTTTCAAGACGATTTGCTGTTCCCATTTTCATGAATATTTACGCCGTTATCATACTGGCAGCAATTGCAATTGAATTTCTGCTGAACCTGGTTTCAAACCTGCTGAACCTGAAGTCGCTGGGCGCAGAACTGCCGGAAGAATTCCGGGATGTGTACGACCGGGAGAAATATGAAAAGTCGCAGGAATATACCCGGGTACAGACGCGCTTCGGTTTTATCACATCCGCGTTCAGCCTTGCAATTGTGCTCGCGTTCTGGTTCAGCGGCGGTTTTAATATCCTCGATCAGTATCTGCGCGGGTTCGGCTGGAACGAAATCTGGACCGGACTTGCCTACATCGGCATCCTCATTGTCGGGCGCAGCCTGCTAAGCCTTCCCTTCAGCATCTACTCCACCTTTGTTATCGAAGAGCGGTTCGGGTTCAACAAAACGACCCCGGGTACATTTGTTGCCGACCTGTTCAAGGGCCTGGCCCTCTCCATACTGATCGGCGGACCGTTGCTTGCCGGCATCCTGGCTATTTTCATCTATGCAGGCGAACTGGCCTGGCTCTGGTGCTGGATTGCCGTAACCGTATTTACCCTCGTAATGCAGTTTGTTGCACCCACCTGGATCATGCCGTTGTTCAACAAATTCACACCACTTCAGGATGGTGAACTTCGCGACCGTATCATGGAATACGCGCGCTCGGTCGATTTCCCCCTGAAAAACCTGTTTGTGATGGACGGTTCAAAGCGGTCGGCCAAATCGAACGCCTTTTTTACCGGTTTCGGAAAAAACAAGCGCATCGCCCTTTTTGATACCCTGATCGAAAAACATACTGTTCACGAGCTGGTTTCCGTACTGGCGCATGAAATAGGGCACTACAAGAAAAAACACATCCTGAAGGGTATGGTGATCAGTATCGCCCATACCGGCGTGCTTTTCTATCTGTTGTCTGTTTTCCTGAATTCGGAGGGGCTTTTCAACGCATTCTATATGGAACAGATGTCGGTGCATGCCGGGCTCATCTTCTTCGGACTGCT
>RECM01000011.1 GCA_007694035.1 Balneolaceae bacterium | reverse complement strand
CGGAGGGGTGATCAGCAACGGACAATTGGTGTCCGTCAACCCGGCCAATGCACTTACCCGGGCGGCAATCGGGCTGCTGAGTGATCCATCAACAGTACATCTTGATGAGGAACAGTTCCCACTTGAATTTTCACTTGGCCAGAACTACCCCAACCCCTTCAACCCGTCGACCGTGATCAGGTACAGGATCCCTGAATCGACCGGGGTCCGGCTGGATGTCTACGACATACTCGGCCGGCGTGTGGTCAGCCTGGTGAACGAGCAGCTTGCCGCCGGCGAGCATACCGCCGTGTTCGACGGTTCAAGGCTGGCGAGCGGTGTCTACCTGTACCGCCTGCAGGCGGGGAACCGGACCATGGTGCGAAAGATGCTGCTGGTGAAATAAGAGACAAGCTCATAAGCTGTTGAGCTCTTGAGCTCTTAAGTTTTGCCCCTGTAAACGCTGGCCTGATTTATCTCATGGCTGACGAACTCAACAACACCCTTGCCGATTTAGGGGGCATCTCCAGGCTGGGCTGCGCGCTGTCGAACTGCAGGATGAGACCCTCCTGGAGCAGGTCGAGGTAATACCCATGGTGTTCCGGTTCCAAGCTCACAGATTGGGGCTGCTCCGAGTTGTTGAATATGACATAGGCCCGCACATCGTCGATGTACCGCACATAGGCGAAGGTGTTGTTCACATCGTCGGTGAAGAGGGTTTCGAGTTGTCCATGCGCGAAGACCGGGTTGTCGCGCCGCATACGGGCGAGAGTACGGTAAAAAGCGAGCTTCGTGGTATCGGCCTGTACACGGTCGGTCTGCCGGGCCCGCCCCAGCGGATCGGCCGACTCAGGCTCAAATTCGAGATCGGGCCAGATGAGCGGTTTCCGGTTGTCGGGGTCGTCGGCTCCCCACATGAAGAATTCGTCGCCCATCCAGATGTGCGGGGCCCCGATCCACGTGAACTGGTGCACGAGAATGAGCTTCATGTCGCGCCAGGTACGGTCGTCGGGACGGTTAAGACGGTAGGCCGGGTTCTCCCTCGGGTTCGCACGGTACTTGTACCGCCCGTCGCGGTTGTAGATGGAGGTCGAAAATCGCGGACTGTCGTGGCTTGCGGTCAGGTTCATCATGGCCTGAAGCACTTCCGGCCGCATCCCCTCTGAAACCGAATCGAGATGTGCGATATAGGCCGTGGGTGTGGTTATCGGTTCATCAGCATTGGCACCGGCAAAGTAGCTGCGCGAGGGCAGGTACCAGCGGTAGTTCATGGCCGCGTCGAACACATCCCCCTGCAGCCAGGGCGACGGATCCATCATCCGGTCGGGCCAGTCCTCCCACCACAGTTCGCCAACGAGGTAGGCCTCCGGATTGATGCTGCGTACCACACGGCGGTAGTCGCGCCAGAAACCCATGGGGATGAGCTCGGCTACATCCAGCCGGAACCCGTCTACGCCCTTGCTCAGGTCGCCGTTGCCCATGGGGTCGAGCCAGCGCCGGGTTACGGCAAAGATGTGCTGTTTCAGGTCGGGATGCAGGTCGCCTTTCACAGGCTGGCCGTGAACAAACGGTTCATCAGCCCCATCGCCGTACCTCCGGAACTGGGGCAGCTCCGGCACGCCGGCCCAACCCTCGTATTCGAACTCGTTCTCCGGCGTGGCCGGATCATCGAACCGCACAATCTGGTACCAGTCGGCGTAGGGTGATGAGCCCTGCCGCTCAAGTACATCCTGCCAGGCCCAGAATGTGATGCCGGTGTGGTTCCAGGAGTAGTCCATGACCACACGGATGCCACGGTCTTTGGCCTTTTCGATGAGCAGCAGAAAGAGCCGGTCGGCCGATGTCCACTCCCACGTCGACGGGTCGGACGGGTCCTCGCGCTGCATGATTTCCAGGTCGCCGTCGGGGTCGGGACCGAAATTGCGGTCGATGTGGTGGTAGCTACGCGCATCGTACTTGTGCAGCGAGGGCGAATCGTTGAGCGGATTGAAATAGATGGCCGTAATCCCCAGATCTTCGAGATAATCGAGCTTGTCGATCACACCCTGCAGGTCGCCGCCATATCGGCGCATCTGAACGGTACGGTAGAACTCCTTGCCGCTCTCCAGGGCCCAGCCTTCCTGATGGTACCAGTCGGATGTCCAGGGCGTTACACGCCAACTGGCCGGCTTGTTGTGCGGCCATGACCCTTCAATATCGGCCAGGCGGGGATCGTTGGATGCATCCCCGTTGCGGAAACGCTCCACGAAAATCTGGTACCAGACCGCCTCCTTCGCCCAGTCGGGTACTGCAGTGAGTACCTCATCGGCAACAGCGGGAAAATGCAAGTCACCCTCTGCCGTGTCCGATCTACAGGCTGATGCAAAAAAAATGAGCACCGGCAGCAGAAACAGATTCATCAATCTGAATTCCGGCAGCTGGAAAAAGGCAAACAACTTTTCCGATTCCCTGTTCGCCGGGTCGGTTGCGGCGGGCGTGACGGGCGAGGCAGATGGTTTATCTGCGACGGGCACTTCGGGCACATATGCCCCCGGCAACGGTGAAATTTGCATATCTGGTTTTGCCATTTGATGAGATTTCTTTACTCTGTTGTGAAATATCTGAAAAAAACGGGTGGATTATGCGTCAAAATTCCTTCGAAAACCAGATCAACCTGAATGTGCGGGGACTTCCCGTATCGGCTACGCTTGCAATCAACGAAAAATCGGCTGAACTCAGGCGGCAAGGGAAAAAAATATACCGGCTGGGGCTGGGCCAGTCTCCTTTTCCGGTGCCGGATCCCGTGGTTGAGGTACTTCGGGCCCGGGCACATTTCCTGCCATTTTCCGGTACCGTGGGTTTTATGTGCAGGCACAAGTATCATATATCCACTTTAATCACGGATTATGTATCTTAAAGCATTATGAAAAACGAACAGCTTATTATAACACCCAAAGATGATTCGCTTTCAGAATATGTGGCGACCGGGGCAGGTGACTTTTTCTACAGTATTACCATAAAACGGATGATAGGGAAAAGCCGGTTCGTGGTAAACAATGAAACCTATAAAATCAAAGCATCACTGTTGCGAAAACGCCGTATTGAGCTCAAGCTCAGCAATAAGCTCATCGCCAAAGCATGGCGGAAGAATATTATCAGCAACCTGTACGATATTTCCTTTGCCAACTCATGGCTTGAAATGGAGACCACCTCAGGTGAACTGAAACCCTGCACGATTATGCTGGGCGAAGAAGAGGTTGGGAAAATCAGCCTGAGTGAGCCGGGAAGCAAACGTGTTGACGCCAGGCTATCGGAACTGCTCGATATCAGGGTACGGCTTTTCCTGGTCACCATCTATCTGCTTAAC